>NZ_LIQT01000443.1 GCF_001418415.1 Streptomyces hirsutus | reverse complement strand
GTCGAGCAGCAGCTGCTGCTCCTCGGCGAGGGACTGCAGCGTTCCCATCGCCGACTTCAGTACGGCCTTGGTCGACGACTCGGCATCCGCGCGGACGTCGGCGAGGTCGCCCTGGTGCCGCGCGTTGAGCGCGGCGATCTGCCCCTGCTGCTGGGCGAGCTGTCCCTGGGTCTGCCCCAGGCTTGCTTCCAGATCCTTCCTCGTTCTGCGGAGAGCCAGATTGGTTCTCCGCGCCCTCATCACTGCGAACACCGCAGCGATGAGCACTACCAGCAAGATCCACAACAGTGGATCCCGGATCAATGACGTCATGAGACTCTCTTCAAGTCGCATCGCGCCGGGAGTGCGGAAGGTCCACCGATCCGTACGGGGCGACCCGGCCGTCGAACGGCTCGGGTCCACGGGTGGACCACACCTCACTCCTTGGCGATGGGGCCTTAGAGACTGTCCCCCGTACGCGTTCATGACGCGCCGTCAGTCTGCTGAAAGTCCAATGATCTTATCAGCTACATATGTGCAAAACGTATGCGGCATGCATCACCCAGTGACCCTCACCAGACCCTCACACGCGTGCCTTCCGCAGGTCACCGGCACGGAATGAGCGCTGCCGGATCCGGAGGAAACCGGGCCGAAACCAGCAGGGAACCCTGGCGGAACTCCGGGTGGAACCGCGGGCGGAACCGGGAGGGTGTCAACCCGGTTCCGCCCGCGGTTCCACCCCGCCGACGGGTCGTCAGGGGGTGGCGATCAGAACGCGTCGAACCGTACGCGGTCACTCTCCCGGTCGGAGAGGAACGACGCAAGGGCGCTCCCCTCCTCGGCGACGGCGGCCCGGTCGGCCCGGGAGAAGCGGCGCAGTGGGGTGACCGCCACGGCACCGTCCTCGAACTCCCAGGTCGCGGCGGCCCGTCCGTCGACCAGCACCACCCGGGCACCGGTGACCGACAGGCCGCGGTGCGCGTCGTCGACGACGCGCCCGCGGTCGTGGTAACCGAGGACCGCGTTGTCGAACGCGGGCAGGAACCGCACCGGCGCCGGTGTCGCGGCGTCGGGGCGCGGCAGGCCGGGCAGGTCCAGCAGTTCCCGGCCCCGCTCGTCGCGGAACGACACCAGTTCCCCGCGCATCGCGGCGACCGCGGCCGGCAGCCCGGCCAGACCGGACCATGCGCGCAGATCGGCCGTGGCCGCGGGGCCGTACGCCGTCAGATAGCGCCGTACCAGTGCTCGGCCCACCGGGTCCGAGCCGTCCGCGGGGAGCGGGTCGACGTCACGGCCCAGCCACGAGGCGACCAGGGCGTTGCGCACCCCGCCCTTCGTCCGCCACACCCCGCGCGGCGGCAGCTGCACCACCGGGATCAGAGCGGCGAGCAGTATCTCTCCCAGCGCGCGCGACCCCGGCTCCGGCCAGCGCCCGGCGAGCTCCCGCGCCAGGGAGCCCATCGAACGCGGCTCTCCGTCGGACATCAACTCCTCACCCGCCGCCTTGAGCTCACCGAGATCGATTCCGGCCAGCTCGCGGCGGTAGACGCCGAGGACCCGCTGGCGCAGCATGGCGTCGTGCCGGGCCCGCCAGGCCAGCAGGTTCTCGGCCGTGACGAGATGTACCGTCCGGCGCATCAGATGGGCCCGCACCACCCGCCGTCCCGTCAGCAGCCCCGACAGCTCCGACGCCTCGAACCCCCGCAGCCGCGACCAGAGTCCGACGAACGGCTCCTGCGGTTCCTGCGCCTGCAGACCCCCGAGGTGGGCCACGGCGTCGAGCGCCGGCAGGTCGGCGCGGTCGAGCAACAACTGCCGGGCGAGCGTCGCACGGTTGAGTGCCCGGACGTCCAGCACGGTCACTGGACGACCCCGCAGCACGCCGGCACCTGATTCGTCACGATGACACCGCTCCTTTCGGCTTCCTTCGGTTCCGTACAAGAGGCAGGCCGCATGAGAGGCAGGCCGCGCAAAGGGCGGGGCCGGACCCGAGGAGAGGCCGACCCCGCCCGCCCGTCAGCTCGACGTCCGCCCGTCCAGCGTCTCGCGCAGGATGTCCGCGTGCCCGGCGTGCTGGGACGTCTCCGCGACGAGGTGCGTCAGCACCCGGCGCACGCTGCGCACCGCTCCCGGCTCGTTCCACGGCGCCTCGGGAAGCGGGTGCGCCGCCGACAGGTCGGGCACGGAGGCGATGACCTCCTCGCTCCGGGCGGCGACCCGCTCGTAGCGCGCGAGGATCCCGGCCAGGGTCTCGCCGGGCAGCATCCGGAAGGCGTTGTGGTGGTCGATCGCCCACTGCGGGATCTCACGTGCGGTACCGGCCGCGAGGTCGGCCCAGGTGACACCGTCGGGCAGGTCGTGGCGCATCGCCGAGGGCCCCTCGAGAACGAAACGCATCCACCCCTCCTCGATGGACGCGACGTGTTTGACCAGCCCGCCCAGGCACAGGGCGCTAGCCGTGGGCCGCTCACCCGCCTGCTCGTCGCTCAGCCCTCGCGTCGTGGCGGTCAGGGCGGAGCGGGCGGACGCGAGCGAGGCGAGCAGGTCGGCCCGCTCCTCGTCGGCGGCGGACCGGGAAGCGCTCGCGGCTGCGGTGCCGGTGCCGGTCGTGGTGGTGCTGTCCGTCGTGGTGGTGGTCATGGTGAAGAAGCCTTCCGGGGTGTGCTCGTCGTCCTGCGGTACGCGACCACCGTGACAGCCGTAGAGGTCAGGATGTGTCCTCTACCCGAGGCACCATGGACGCCATGCCGAAGACATCAGCGCGACTGCTGGCACTGCTCTCCCTGCTCCAGGCGCGCCGGGACTGGCCGGGGGCGCTGCTGGCCGAGCGGCTGAACGTCAGCCCCCGCACCGTGCGCCGCGACGTCGACCGGCTGCGCGAACTCGGCTACCCCATCGTGGCCGTCAAGGGCCCCGACGGCGGCTACCGGCTCGGCGCCGGCACGGACCTCCCGCCGCTGCTGTTCGACGACGAGCAGGCCGTCGCCCTCGCGGTCGCGCTCCGGATCGCCACCACCACCGGCGTCGGCATCGAGGAGGCCGCGGTACGCGCGCTGAACACCGTCCGCCAGGTGATGCCGGCCCGGCTGCGCCACCGCGTCGACACCCTCCAGGTGACCGCCGTCGAACGGCCGGGAGCCCGCCCGGACCCCCAGGTCGACAGCGGTGTGCTCATGACGCTCAGCGACGCGGTCCACGCCCGTGAGGTCCTGCGCTTCGACTACACCCCCGCCTTCCCGCCCCACGCCGTCGCACAGGACCCTGCGGGACCTCCGCCCCGCCGGGTGGAACCGCACCACCTCGTCACCCGGGGCGGGCGCTGGTACCTCGTCGCCTGGGACCTGGACCGCGAGGACTGGCGCACCTTCCGGGCGGACCGGATCACCCCACGGACCCCCACGGGCCCCCGCTTCACCCCGCGGGAACTGCCCGGAGGCGAGGTGTCCCGTTTCGTCGCCGCCAGGTTCCGGGGCTCCGACGGGTCGGGGGAGTGGCCCTGCCGCGGCCAGGTGATCCTCGGTCTGCCCGCCGCCGAGGTGTCCCGTTACGCCCGCGACGGAGTCGTCGAGGAACTCGGCCCCGACCGTTGCCGGCTCACCCTGGGCGCGTGGTCATGGGCAGGCCTCGCCGCTACCGTCGGCCTGTTCGACGCCGACATCGAGGTCGTCGGCCCGCCCGAACTCAAGGCCGCCTTCGCCCTCCTGGGCCGCCGGTACACCGCCGCCGCGGCTGCCCCGCCCACCGCGGCTGCCGCCCCCGCACTGTACGGCGGGCCCGCCGCGCCCCGAAATTCGTTGGACAACCCACCGGCAGCGGACGAGCGTTGAGGGCATGCAGCAGCAGGACATCTGGGACGCCGACGCCGCACAGCGCTACGACACACCAGGGACCGGCATGTTCGCGCCCGAGAACCTGGGGCCGACCGTGGACCGGCTCGCCCGGCTCGCCGAGGGCGGAGCGGCGCTCGAGTTCGCCGTCGGGACCGGCAGGGTGGCGGTTCCCCTCGCCGAGCGAGGTGTTCCCGTCACCGGCATCGACCTGTCGCGCCCGATGGTGGAGCAACTGCGCACCAAGGCGGACGAGGTGACGGTCCCGGTGGTCATCGGTGACATGGCGACCACCGTCGCGCCGGGGGAGTACCGCCTCGTCTACCTCGTCTACAACACGATCTCCAACCTGCTCACCCAGGCCGAGCAGGTCGAGTGCTTCCGCAACGCGGCCCGCCACCTCGTTCCCGGCGGCCGGTTCGTGATCGAACTCTGGGTGCCGGAGCTGCGCAGGCTCCCACCGGGCCAGGCGGCCACGGTCATGCGGTCCGAATCCGGCTACATCCTCCTGGACACGTACGACGTGCCACACCAGCGGGTGGTGTCGCACCACTTCCGGTTCGACGGGACCCGGACGGCGCGGCTGGACCGCACCCCGCACCGCTACATCTGGCCGGCCGAACTCGACCTCATGGCTCAGCTGGCCGGCTTCGGCCTGGAGAGCAGGCACGCGGACTGGACCGGCGCCCCCTTCACCGCCGAGTCGCGCTCCCACGTCTCCGTCTACCGCTTGCCGCCCGCGCACCCGGCCGAGCCCTCGAACGAGCCCGGGAGACAGCCCCGCGCGGAGGATTCCGGACGGTCCGTGACATCCGCCCCGTGACATCGTGGTGCCATGAGCATCGATGTGCGCCCGGCCTCGGACTTCGACGGCGTCCGCGCCGTGCTTGGTCCCAAGTCTCCGACGGCCAACGTCTGTTGGTGCCTGATCTACCGCGTCCCGTCCAAGCTCGACCAGGAGATCCGCGGGCCGGCCCGCGGGGAGTAGCGTCGCCGAACCGTGCCGTACTTCGCCCCCGCCCGGAGTGCTCGCCCACGCCGACGACGTACCGGTCGGCTGGGCCGCGGTGGCGCCGCGCTCGGCCACTTCCTTCGCCCGCAACCGCAGGATCCCGCACGTCGACGACCTGCCGGTGTGGTCGCTGTGGTGCATCCGGGTCCGCCCCGGTCACCGCGAGCAGGGCATCTCGCACGCCCTCATCGCCGGCGCGGTCGAGTTCGCCCGCGCCCAGGGGGCACCCGCGATCGAGGCGTACCTCCTCGACAACGGTGGCGCCGGGGTCGACCTGACGATGGCCCATGCCGGCGTCCGGAAGAACTTCGAGCGCGCCGGGTTCGTCCAGGCCGCCGACACCACCTCGGTACTGGCCGGACATCCCCGGATCCTGATGCGTCTCGACCTGCGCCCGGACGGCCCCGGAGCGACGGCGGTCCGACAGCATCGCAGGGTGCCCGGTCAGTCCGTCCGCGGGTCCGTGACGTGGGATCTGCTGCTCAGTCCGTGCAGGACCATCGACCGGGCGGTGCGCACCGTGGTGTCGAACGAGTCACGTTCGGGATTCCACCACTCCGCCGTCCAGTTGAGCGCTCCCATGACCAGCCGCTGCGCGGTGCGGAGATCGAGGTCCGACCTGATCTCGCCGTCGGCGTCCGCGTCCTGGATGAGCCCTCGCCACAGCGTTCCGTACTTGGCCTCCTCGGCACTGTGGCGCGTGCGGATCTCCTCCGGGATCTGGCCGGAGTTGCGGATGACGGCGGTGGCGAAGTCCGAGAGCTGGAGGGCGACATGCAGGTGCGCCTCGACCGCGGCGCCGAACCGGTCCATCGGCGGCGTCCCGGCCGGCAGCGCGTCGAGGACCTCGGCGACATGCTGGTGCAGACGCTGGACCGCCACCCGGGCCGGCGCGGCGGCCTGACGGGCGCACTGCCGCACCCGCGCACGGCACCGCACGGCGCGACCCGGCGGCGCGACACACCACCGACCAAGGAGAAACCCCTGTGAGCACCCTGGACATCCTCTCCGCCGACGAGAGGTTCGTCGTCGAGACCGTGCGCGACTTCGTCACCAAGGAGGTGAAGCCCGTCGTCCAGGAGCTCGATCACACCAACACCTACCCCGAGGCCCTGATCGAGCAGATGAAGCGGCTCGGCATCTTCGGTCTGGCCATCCCCGAGGAGTACGGCGGCACGCCCGTGTCCATGCCCTGCTACGTCCTGGTCACCGAGGAACTCGCGCGCGGCTGGATGAGTCTGGCCGGAGCCATGGGCGGACACACCGTGGTCTCCAAGCTGCTGCTCCGCTTCGGCACCGAGGAGCAGAAGCGCCGCTACCTCCCGCGCATGGCCACGGGCGAGATCCGGGCCACCATGGCCCTGACCGAACCCGGCGGCGGTTCCGACCTCCAGGCCATGCGCACCGTCGCCCGCAAGGACGCCGAGGGGTATGTCGTCAACGGCGCCAAGACCTGGATCACCAACTCCCGGCGCTCCCGGCTGATCGCCCTGCTGTGCAAGACGGACCCGGAGGCCGACCCCGCGCACCAGGGCATCTCGATCCTCCTGGTCGAGCACGGTCCCGGCCTCACCGTCTCCCGCGACCTGCCGAAGCTCGGCTACAAGGGCGTCGAGAGCTGCGAACTCGCCTTCGACGACTACCGGACACCGGCCGACTCCGTACTGGGCGGCGTCGAGGGCCAGGGCTTCGCCCAGATGATGAAGGGTCTGGAGACCGGCCGCATCCAGGTCGCCGCGCGGGCCCTCGGCGTGGGCAGGGCGGCCCTGGAGGACTCGCTCGCCTACGCCCAGGAACGCGAGTCCTTCGGCAAGCCGATCTGGAAGCACCAGGCCATCGGCGGCTACCTCGCCGACATGGCCACCTCGCTGACGGCGGCCCGCCAGCTCACCCTGTACGCGGCCAGGGAGGCCGAGGCCGGGCGCCGGGTGGACATGGAGGCCGGCATGGCCAAGCTGTTCGCCTCCGAGACCGCCATGGAGATCGCCCTCAACGCCGTGCGCATCCACGGGGGTTACGGTTACTCGACCGAGTTCGACGTCGAACGCTACTTCCGAGACGCGCCTCTGATGATCGTGGGGGAGGGCACCAACGAGATCCAGCGCAACGTGATCGCGGGCCAGCTCGTCAAGCGCGGCGGTCTCGACGCCTGAGAGCGCGAGCGGGCGGACCGGCGCCGGTCCGGCCACGGAGGGCCGGCCCGGCACCGGGCCGGCCGGTGTCAGACCCCGACGCCGAAGTCGGCGGCGATTCCGGCGAGCCCGGAGGCGTACCCCTGGCCGACGGCACGGAACTTCCACTCGGCGCCGTTGCGGTAGAGCTCGCCGAAGACCATCGCCGTCTCGGTGGAGGCGTCCTCGGAGAGGTCGTAGCGGGCGATCTCCTGGTTGTTCGCCTGGTTGACCACCCGGATGAAGGCGTTGCGGACCTGGCCGAAGCTCTGGCCGCGGTTCTCCGCGTCATGGATCGAGACCGGGAAGACGATCTTGTCGACGTCGGCGGGCACACCGGCGAGGTTCACCTTGACGGACTCGTCGTCGCCCTCGCCCTCACCGGTGAGGTTGTCCCCGGTGTGCTCCACCGAACCGTCCGGGCTCTTCAGGTTGTTGTAGAAGACGAAGTGCTGGTCGGACGGCACCCTGCCGGAGGTGTTGAGCAGCAGCGCGGAGGCGTCGAGGTCGTAGTCGGTGCCGGTGGTGGTGCGTACGTCCCAGCCGAGGCCGATCACGACCGCGGTCAGGCCCGGGGCCTCCTTGCTGAGAGAGACATTGCCGCCCTTGGAAAGGGAAACTCCCACTTCGTACTCCTTCTTCGGTCGTTCTCGGTGGTTGTTGAACGTTTGCGACGCTCAGGACGTTCCGGGCCGGGTGCTCAGTTGCGCGAGTTGCCGAAGAGGATGCGGTAGGCGATCAGCAGGACGAGCGCGCCCGCGATCGCCGAGCCCCAGGTGGCGGCGTCGAAGAACTCCCGTTGCACCGGCCGGTCCAGGAACTGCGACGACAGCCAGCCGCCCAGGAAGGCCCCCGCGACGCCGATGACCGTCGTGCCGATGAGCCCGCCCGGATCGCGCCCGGGCAGGATGGCCTTGGCCACCGCCCCTGCGAGCAGTCCCAGCACCAGCCATGCGATGACGCCCATGACGCCCCTCCTAGTCGTGTCGCCGTGCCGCGCCTGCCGGTGCCGACGGTGCGGCACGGCGGGCGTCCGTGCGGGGCAAGCCTAACCTCTACAATTCTGTAGAAGATGTGGGGTGGGGTTGTCGTACGGCGAGAGGTCCCGGCCGGCGCCCATGGCCACCGGCGGGACGAACGGGGGGTGGGCCGAGCGCATGACGTGCCCGGCCCGCCCCGTGCGGTCAGCCCTCGTCCTCCGCCTCTTCCTCCTCGAAGAAGTCCCCGACCTCGTCGACGACTTCGGCCGCGACCATGCCGCCGACGACCCCCACGGCCAGTCCGGCCGCACCCGCCGCGACGACCGTCCCCATGCCGGGGCCGGAGCGCTGCCCGTCGTGGTGGTGCCCGTGGTGCCCGGCGTACCCGTGATCGCCGTGCGAGCCGTACGCAGCCCGGTGCTCCACGAGCCGGCGCAGCCACTCGTCGACGATCGCGTTCCAGTCCTGGTGCTCGACACCGTTGTGGGAGACCGTGAACCGGTTCACCGCGTCGTGGCCGGAGGAGAGGAGCCCGCCGCGCTTGTCCGCCTCCAGTACGACCTCCATGCCGCCGGGACCGGCGAGGAACGTCACCTCGATCTCGGTGATCCGGTGGGCGTACTGTGCCCCCGGGGTCAGCTCGATCTCCTGGTAGAAGGGCAGCTGCTGGCCGGTGCCGCCGATACGGCCGTACTCGAGATCGGCGGACCGGAAGCCGAACCCGAGCGCGCCGAACGCCTCGAGGATCGCTTCCTGCACGGGCAGCGGCCCGACACTCAGCCGGTCCAGGTCGCCCTTGTCCCTGGCGCCGGCCACGGCGAGCTCGGTCCGCACGCCCAGGACGATGCCCAGGTCCTGGCCGTGGAGCTCGGTGACGGGGGTCTCCCAGGGCAGCGCCACGGTGAACGGGACGCTCCGCGGTTCGCCGGCGCCGAGCCGGAAGCCGCCGCCCACGGTGAACCGTTCGAAGGCGACGACGCCCTCGCTCTCCCCCTCCTCGTGCTCGGCCTCGACCCGGGCCACCAGCTCCAGCGTGATGTGCTCGATGTCGAAGTCGGCGTCACCGCCCTTGAGATGGACCTGCCCGGTCAGTGCGGCTCCGGGCCGGGGCGCACCGGGGTCGAGGACCGTGTCGACCGTGGGGCCGCCCACGCCGAGCGAGCCGAGCAGTCGTTTGAACACCATCGCGGCGTCCACTCCTTCACGTGCGAGTGTTCCGTAAGAGCAGTGCCGCACACCTCCGCGGACGCACGGCACAGGCCTTCTACAGGCATGTAGAAGCATAGGGCGGCGATGTCCGGGCAGACGCGTACTCGGTGCCGACACGGCGGGAATGGCCGAAAGTGGGCACCCGCGACGCCGGTGGAAACGGGGCCTCCCTCATTGCCGCCGCACGCGATCGCGAGGGTCACCTGTCCACGGGTTCGGGTTTACCCGGACGTCGGCCGCGGTTACGGTTTCACGGGACATTACTCTCGTGTCACTTCCGCAACTCCTGTAAGAGGTGTTCTGCTCTGTCTGGGTTCCCGAAGGAAGGAATCGTGAACGAAACGCTGCCCTCGCGCAGCCCCGGGGAGACGGACGGGCCGCCGACGAGACCGAACAGAGAGAAGAACCGCACCGGCACCGCACCGGCCGGCGGCAGGGCCGGCGGGGAGACCCGGTCGGCGAAGCCGCGGGACGCGCTCTTCGACAACGCCAAATACCTGGCCATCGTGCTGGTGGCGGTCGGTCACGCGTGGGAACCACTGCGCAGCGAGAGCCGCACCGTCACGGCCCTCTACACGCTGGTCTACGCCTTCCACATGCCGGCGTTCATCATCATCTCCGGCTACTTCTCGCGCAGCTTCGACTGGAGCCCGGGGAAGATCAAACGTCTGATCACCGGCGTCGCCGTGCCGTACATCGTCTTCGAGGTGGCGTACACCTTCTTCACCCGGTGGAGCGACAACGAACCGGACCGCTCGATCAGCCTGCTGGACCCCCTGTATCTGACGTGGTTCCTGGCCGCTCTGTTCATCTGGCGGCTGACCACCCCGATCTGGCGGGCCCTGCGATGGCCGCTGCCCATCGCCCTCGCCATCGCGGCCCTGGCCACCCTCGCCCCGTCCATCGGCAAGGACCTCGACCTTCACCGCACCCTGCAGTTCCTGCCGTACTTCGTGCTCGGCCTCTCACTGAAGAAGAAACACTTCGAGATGGTGCGCCGTCGGGAGGTGCGCATCCTGGCCGTGCCGGTGTTCGCGGGCGCGCTGATCGTGGCCTACTGGGCCGTGACGCGGATGAACTACGCCTGGTTCTTCCACAACTCCAGTGCCGAGGATCTCGCGGCGCCCGCCTGGTACGGGCCGGTCATGACACTGGCGGTGTTCGGCTGCTCGACGGTCCTCGTCGCCGCCTTCGTGGCCCTCGTCCCGCGGCGCCGGACATGGTTCACCGCGCTGGGCGCCGGCACGCTGTACGGGTACCTGCTGCACGGCTTCTTCATCCAGGCCGCCAACCACTGGCACTGGTCCCACAACGACTGGTTCCACACCCCGCTCGGCACGATCACCGTCACCGCGATCGCTGCGGTGGTCGTGACCGCCCTGTGCACCGCACCGGTGCGGCGGATCTTCCGCGCCGCGTTCGAGCCGGAGATGGACTGGGCCTTCCGGCGGCAGCCCCCGGCGCAGGAACAGGCGCAGGTGCCGAAGGAGACGCCGGTACCGACACCGGCGCCGCATCAGTCCCGCTGACGCCCGAGGGGCGTACGCATCCTGCTTTCGCGGGCTCGTACGCCCCTCCTGTGTACTCCGCCGGTGACCGCGGGGCCGAACAGGGCCGTCAGAAGACGACGACCGGCTTGATCGTCGTCCCGTCGGCCGAGTCGGTGAAGGCCTCGTTGATGGCTTCGAACTCGTAGGTCCTCACGAGCTCGTCGAAGGGGAAGCGGCCCTGCTGCCACAGTTCGACGAGGTGCGGGATGAAGACCTGCGGGACCGAGCTGCCCTCGATGACGGTCTTGAAGGTCCAGCCCTTCAGCAGGGACTCGCCTATCTCGAAGGGAACCGTCGTGCCCGCCGCGGCGGCGCCGACCAGGACGATGGTCCCGCGGATGGCGAGGGCGTCCAGCGCCTGCGTCAGCAGCCCCGGTACGGCGGTGGTGTCCACGACGAAGTCCACCCCCTTGCCGCCGGTGATCTTCTTCAACTCGGACACGACGTCGGTGCTGCCGGAGTTGATCGTGTGGGTGGCGCCGATCCGCCGGGCCAGCTCCAGCCGGGAGTCGTGCAGGTCCACCGCTACGACCGTGGTGCAGCCGGCGACCTTGGCCGCCATGACGGCCGCCGAACCCACCGCCCCGGCCCCGAAGACCACCAGGGACGTGCCCGCCTCGGGCCGCAGCTCGTTGAGCACCGCTCCGGCGCCGGTCTGCAGGCCGCAACCCAGCGGGCCGAGCTTCTCCAGGGGCGCGTCCCGGGGAACCTTCACCACGCTTCGTTCCACGACATTGGCGTAAGTGGCGAAGGAGGACTGTCCGAAGAAGTGGGAGGACACGGCCTCCCCGTTCGAGGAGAGGGCAGTGGTGCCGTCCGGGCGCCGGCCGCCGAAGCACTGGTCGTAGGCGTTCTCGCAGTACATCGGCTTGCCGCTCAGGCACTGTGCGCAGACGCCGCAGGACGCGGCCGACAGGACCACGTGGTCCCCGGGCGCCACGCTGGTGACCGCACTGCCGACCGCCTCCACGACCCCGGCTCCCTCATGGCCGAGGACCGCGGGCAGCGGCGTCGGATACACCTGGTCCCTCACGATCGCGTCCGTGTGGCAGACGCCGGTGGCGACCATCCGGACCCGGACCTCGCCCGGACGGAGATCATCCAGTTCGAGCTCCTCGACAGCAAACGGCATCGACTTGCCCCGGACTACGGCGGCGGTGACGTTCATGGTGCAAACCATCCCTCTCTGTGCAGATCCAACAGATAGTTGAACCGTAAACTAATCTGAGGGTGAATGCGAACCGGGACCCGAGGATCCGAACCCGCGAGGGCGAAGCGGGTCACGGGTGCTCCGGCCTGCCACGGCCGCGAACAGGCCTTCGAGACCGTCGATGATGAGCTCGAGACCGGGGGGCGAACTCGTCGGCGCAGGCACGCGCTGGAGCGGGGCTACGAGGTCGTGGGTGTCTGCCGGTCGTGCGTGTCTGCCGCGAGAAGAGCATGCCGAAGCTGGACGAGTCCGCCGGGCGGAACACCGTCGTCGCGGTGCCGACGGACGACCGCGCGGTCGCCGGCTGCGATGCGGTGCTGACGGTCCTGGTGCCCTGGGGGTCCTGGGCTGCGCGAGCAAGACGGCCCAGGCGGTGCTCGACCTGGCACCCGCGGGAGCACGGCTGGTGTTCTCCTGCGACCGGCACATCACACGCGACGGCAAGGACGTGTATGCGTTGGAACTGCGTGCGTTCGTCGCGGTCTTCGGCGTCCTGGCGGGGCCGGCGCGTTTCGCCGACCCGCGTGACCGGGCGGAGGCGTGCTGCCGCGTCTTCGTCGGCTACACCTGCTGGACCGTGGTACGCGGGAGCGGCCCGGAGGAGGGCGAGAGCCGAGGGCCACCGGCGTGGAGCCGGCACGTCGGTGACCCGGTCCTCGCCGACGACATCACCCGCCGGGTCGACTTCGCGCTGTTCAGGGCGGAGGCGATCACCGACGACGAACCGGTCCACGAGGCCCCGGCGATCGTCGGCTGCCGGACACCCGTGGCCCGCGCGCACGCCGGGCGGCCGTGAACGCGGCCCGGGTGCGGGAACGCCCGGTCCGCCCGTTCGCCCCGCCTCCCCGCCGGGCCTGCCTGTCCGCTCCTCCCCACGGGTCGGTCCGTCCTTCGCGTCGTCGTCACGTCGTCACGTCGTCTGCCGGGACGCCTGCTGCTGCGAGCCGGTGCCGCGCGTGCGGCGCGCACGGGCACGCAGCACGGTCTTGAGCACCTCGCCGGTCCACAGGATCGCCGAGCCGACGGCAGCGCACGCCAGCCACTGACCGGGAGTGAGATCGATGGTGGTGAAGAAGCCGTGCAGCGCGTCGGTCTCGACGATGACGATGAGCAGGGCGATCACGGCGCCCGTGGCGACGAACGCGGAAGTGTTCTGCAGTGTTTCCCGGCTGAACACGCTGCGGGTGTCGTGCCGCACGTTGAGCAGGTTGAAGACCTGGAAGAACACGAAGGTCACGAAGGCCATCGTGCCCGCGACGGTCGCCTCTCCCAGTTTCGGCTCGGGGCCGGGGGCCCAGATCAGCACCGCCAGCGTGCCGGCCGCCATCACCGTGCTCGCCAGCAGGATGCGGGTGAGGCGCTGCCTGCTGAGGATCCGTTCGTCGGCCGGGCGGGGCTTGCGCTTCATCGCGTCCGGGCTGACCGGGTCGACGCCCAGGGACATGGCGGGTGGGCCGTCCATGACCAGGTTGACGAACAGGATCTGCAGGGCGGTGAACGGTGCCCCGCCGGACAGCCCGGTCAGTGAGGCGATCAGGAAGGTGGCCACGAAACCCAGGGCGGTGGAGACCTGGAACCGGGTGAACTTCACGATGTTGTCGTAGATGCCGCGGCCCTCGCGGACCGCGGACACGATGGTGGCGAAGTTGTCGTCGGTCAGCACCATCGTGCCGGCCTCCTTGGTCACCTCCGTCCCGGTGACACCCATCGCCACCCCGATGTCGGCCTTGCGCAGCGCGGGCGCGTCGTTGACACCGTCACCTGTCATCGCGACCACGTCACCGCGGTCCTGCAGCGCCCGGACGATACGGATCTTGTGCTCGGGGGACACCCGGGCGACCACGCCCACCTCGTCCAGCCGCTCGGCCAGGGCGGTTTCGTCGTCGATACGGTCCAGCTCGGCGCCCGTCACGGCGGCTCCGGGGATACCGAGCTCGCGGGCGATGGCGCCGGCGGTCACCGCGTGGTCACCGGTGATCATGCGGACCCGGATTCCGGCGTCGATGCACTCGGCGATCGCCGTGCGCGCCTCCGGGCGGGGCGGGTCGACGATGCCCACCATGGCCGTCAGCACGATCCGGTCGAGGAGATCCTTGGGATCCTGGGGGGCTCGGAAGCCGTCGGCGGGGAAATCCTCCATGCCCAGCGCCATCACCCGCATGCCCTGCTCGGCCAGCGAGGCGTTGCCCTCGTCGAACCGACGGCGGGCCGCGTCGTCGAACGGCAGGATCCCCTCCTCGCCCACGAGGCGGTCCGCACGGCCCGCGAGGACGTCGGGAGCACCCTTGACGAAGCACCGGACCACCGCACGCCCGGAGTCGTCCGTCCAGTCGTGGAAGGTCGCCATGAACTTGTAGTCGGAGTCGAAGGGGACCTCCAGCCGCCGCGGCCGCTCCTGCCGCAGCCCGGTCACGTCGATGCCGCCCTTCTCGGCCAGGACCACCAGGGCGCCCTCCGTCGGGTCGCCCACGACCTCACCGTCGCGGATCACGGCGTCGGTGCACAGACCCATCGCGGTCAGTGCGTGGTCCAGGGTCTGCGGCAGAGGCTGTCCGTCGGTGGTGCGGATCCGCCCCTCGGAGGAGTAACCCTCGCCGGAGAGGGTGAGCCGGCGGCCGGCCAGCAGCATCTCCCGCGCCGTCATCTGGTTCAGCGTCAGCGTGCCGGTCTTGTCCGTGCAGATCTGGGTGGTGCTGCCGAGAGTCTCGACCGACGCCAGCTTCTTGACGATCGCCCCCTTCTTGGCCATCCGGCCCGTGCCCATCGCGAGGGTGAACGCGACCACCGCGGGCAGGCCCTCGGGGATGGCCGCCACCGCCAGCGACACGGCGCTGATGAACAGGTCGCCGAAGTCCTGCCCGCGCACCAGGCCCAGGACGAACACCAGGGCGATGACCAGCCCGGCGATCAGGGCGAGGGTACGGCTGAGCGTGTCGATCTGACGCTGCAGCGGCGTCGGGCCGGGCTTGGCCGAGTGCAGCATGTCGGCGATGCGGCCGGTCTCGGTGCTCATGCCGGTGGCGGTGACCGTGACCTCGCCGCGGCCGCGGGTGACGGCGGTGTTCATGAACACCGCCGTCACCCGGTCGGCCAGCGGGGCGTCCTCCGCGACCTCGGCACCCGCGTCCTTGGCCACGGCCTGTGCCTCGCCCGTCAGGACGGACTCCTGCACCTCCAGGGAAGCCGACGTCAGCAGCCGTCCGTCCGCGGGCACCCGGTCGCCGGGCGCCAGGGTGACCACGTCCCCGGGGACCAGTTCGCCGGCGGCCAGCTGCATCAGACGGCCGTCACGGCGGACCGTGGCGTGAGTGACCGTCATCTCCCGCAGGGCGTCAAGCGCCG
Organism: Streptomyces hirsutus; assembly: GCF_001418415.1. GTDB lineage: Bacteria > Actinomycetota > Actinomycetes > Streptomycetales > Streptomycetaceae > Streptomyces > Streptomyces hirsutus. The sequence continues at coordinate 14,627 of NZ_LIQT01000443.1, read as the reverse complement.
CCTCGGCGCGGGACTCCTGCACGAACCCGATCGTCGCGTTGAGCAGCACCACCACCGCGATCGCGATCGGGGTCTCCCACTCCTGGGAGACCACCAGGCTGACCACGGCGGCCACCAGCAGAATGATGATCAGCAGATCCTGGAACTGCCGGAGAAAGGCCCGCCACCGGGGCTCACGCGGAGCCTCGTCCAACTGGTTCGGCCCGTGCTCCGCCAGCCGCCGGGCGGCTTCGTCCGACGAAAGTCCCACACCGGGGTCGACCTCGAGCCGGGCCGTTGCGTCGGTCGGGGGCAAAGCATGCCAGGGCAGGGGTGGGGCGGAAGCGTCGGAAGGCAACATTGCTCCATTCTGCATGCGGTGACGTGACCGGGCATGCGTGTACAGGAGGAATCCGGAGGCCGCCCCGGGGACGGGAGAGGCGCCCGGACCCGCCCTCGACCGGCCCGTCCGGTGCGTTTGTTTCTCGTACCGGACGACGAAGCGGAGCCGGGCACCACCTGTTCGGCTTGGCACCGACCTGCCGCCTTCCCCGCCGGTGTGCGGCAGGGAAGGCTCTTGACGGCTCCCTGCCGGTTCGGTCCCAGCGGCTGATCGAAAGTGTCGGGGTGGCCCTGATCGCAGGGCCACCCCGACGCTTCACTTCCGACGGCTCATCACTGCTGCGCGGCCCAGTCGGCGAAGCGGGTCTTTGCGAGGTGCGCGTCGGCACCGGGCAGGAGCGTGGTCTCCTGCAACTCGGCACCGAAGTACGGGGCATGCGGGTCCGCCACGACCGTACGGGGATCGTCCTCGTCGGCGAGCGCCTTGCGGATGAGCTCGTCGAGCCGGAACGTGTCGGGGCCGGCGACCTCCACCACGCCGTTCACGGGCGTACCCACCGCGGTGCGGCCGACGGCGGCGGCCACGTCGCCGGAGTGGATGGGCGTTCCTCCTGGCTCCGAGGCCGCCGTGCTACAAGCCGCGGTCGCGACCTGCCCTTGGGGCCGTATACCGCGGCCGCAGCCCATTCCCCACCCTGTGAACAGAGAGCGTCAGCCGTTGTTCGGTGAAGACCCGGCCCGGACGATGTGCCGCCGACACCTCCTGGTCCTCCACGGCCGGCAGCTTGCGGCACCGCCATGACCGAACACCGATGAGTTCTCGGCTCGGGACCGGTCCACACCGTCATGAGCGCACATGCACAGACCCTCAGGACTTCCGAAGCCGACCTCGTCCACGACGTCCTCGGCCCGTTGCCGACCGCCGACGGACGCCCGCCGCTGTTCATGATCGGCCAGCCCATGGACGCCGCGGGCTTCCGTGCACTGGCGTCGTACTTCCCCGAGCGCACCGTGGTCACCTACGATCCGCGCGGTATCGGCCGCAGCGTCCGAAGGGACGGCCGGGTCGACCACAGCCCCGCCCTCCAGGCCGCCGACGTACACGCTGTCATCGAGGCACTCGGCGCGGGCCCGGTCGAGATGTTCGCGAGCAGCGGGGGAGCGGTGACCGCGCTCGCCCTGGTGGAAAAGTATCCCGGCGCCGTGACCACCCTGGTGGCCCACGAGCCTCCGCTCATCACCCTGCTCCCCGACGCCCGGGCTGCCGTACGCGCCCGCGCGGCCGTGCGGGATGCCTACGAGGAGAAGGGCTGGGGCGCCGGCATGGCCGCGTTCGTCATGATGGCGTCCTGGCAGGGCGAGTTCACCGAGGACTACTTCGCCCGGCCCGCGCCGGACCCCGCCGCCCTGGGGATGCCGGCCGACGACGACGGTTCCCGTGACGATCCGCTGCTCTCCGACCGCTCATGGGCGGTCAGCAGCCACCGCCTCGACACGGACGCGCTGACCGGCGCCCCGACGCGGATCGAGATCGCCGTGGGCGAGGAGTCCCTGGACACCCTCACCGGACGCACCGCGGTGGCGACGGCCGAGCTGCTCGGCCGCCGGCCCACCGTGTTCCCGAGCCACCACGGCGGCTTCCTCGACGGCGAGTTCGGCCATGCCGGGCAGCCCGAGGCGTTCGCGCGCAAGCTGCGCGAGGTCCTCGACCACGCCGGCTGACGGTCCGCCGGCCCGACTCAGGGGGCGCCCAGGTACGTAGTGGCCTCGACCTCGTCGAGGTGGACGAGGATGTCGTGCGCCTCGCCGAGGGCGATCCTGTACTCCGTGGGGTCGGGCCATCCGGCGCCGATGTTGTAGGTGACGCGCGGCTGATCCAGCCAGTCGCGCACGGAGCGGGGCGCGGTGCGCATGTCGAGGATGTAGTCGCGTTGGCGGGCCTGGTCCAGGGTGTGTTCGTTGGATCCCGGCCGCGCGGCACCGACACGGTAGGTGCGCATCACGTTGTCGTCGGTACCGAACGCCTTGAAGGCACCCTGGTAGAAACTGAAGCCGATGCTGACGTAGTCCTTGCCGAACGTGTCGCGGAGGAACGCCCCTTGCGTCTTGGGGTACCGCACGTCGAAGGAGTCGTACGACACGTGCGTGTTGTGCGCCGACACCAGGGTCCGGTCGCCTGCGTGCCGGTGCCACCAGGCCACGTTCTCGGCCATCACACCGTCACGGAATTTCATCATCTCCGCGATCTGGGCCTCGTCGGTGATGTCGAAGGCATAGCCCTCGGCCATCTGATGGATGGCCCTGGCGTGCTGCACGGCCCACAGGTGGTCCTGCTTGTCGGCACCGCGCCCCGGAGGCTGCTTCCGCAGCAGTTCGAGCACCTTCCCGGTCCGCTCCGCCCGCTCCTTGCGCTCGGCCAGCGGCAGCTCGAGGTACTCCTGGCTGTAGGTGCCGGCGTCGGTGGTCGGCGGCAGCCCGCGGTAGAACCCGGCGACGCGTTCCCGCAGCCGCGGGTGACGGCGGGCCACATGGTCGGTCACCCGCTCGTACAGCTCCGGCCCGGCATAGCCCATGTCGTTGCCAGTGAAATGCACGGGGTCGTGCGGGTGCCGGCGGTTGTAGTCGCGCATCCACTCGATGAGATCGAGGTAGTCCTGGTTGTGCCAGGCGCGATACGACCCCTGGAACTCCTCACGCGCGATGTCCTCCAGGCTGCCCTCGCCGTTCACCACGTAGTCGTTGATCCGTAGACCACTGCTCCAGGGAAGCTCGAGGGAGATGGCCCGGAAGCCCTTCTCCTCGACCAGGTAACGGAAGAGCCGGTGTTTCATGCGGAAGAAGTCCCGCGACCCATGGGTGGCCTCACCCAGCCCCACCACGTCGGTCCCTTCGACCATGCGGCCCAGCGCGTCAAGGTCCCGCAGGCTGCCTTCGGGCTCAACGCTGCGGAGCGTGTGCGCACTGCGCTCGATGGCATGGACCACCGTCTCTCCGTGCTGCCCGGACCCGGTGGCCTGCGGCGCCGAAACCGAAGCCGGTGTCCTTGCCCCCTCGTCCCCGACGGCCGGGGTGGTCAGGGCGACGGCACCGAGGGAGAGAAGGACCGAGGGAATGATTACCGTGCGGCGTCGTGTCATACCCCCTAGATTTCCGTGCGCGTACTGGCCTCACCAGCCCACACGCTGCCCACCTCGAGGTATCGCAGGCACTACCACCGGGCGCCCCGGCACCGTCACGTACACAGGAGCTGTGCCGTCCCGGTCCGGGCGGGGCCGACGATCAACGGACCGGGTCCGCCGGCAGGACACCCGCGGCGACCGGAGAATCACGGGCCTGCCGGCCCGGACGGTCGCCGAACCCGTCGCCGAGTCCGCCCCGTGGGACACGAGCGGCGTCGGACCGGGCTCATGTCATGCCTCGGCTGCGGGCTGCGGGCTGCGGGCTGCGGGCTGCGGACGCCGGTGCGAAGCACCGGCCGGCTCCCGGCCACGCTCGTGCACCTGCGCCGCGGGGACGTGCCCGGTCCCACCGCCACCGCCACCGACGTCAGCGATGGAAGGCCGAGCCGAGGCGGGCGCCGGCCATGGGCGCGGCGAGCGTGCCCGGCCCGAAGCTCACCGATCCGGTGGCAGTGATCCCCGCCGTGGTACCGGTGAAGGCCCACACGGCACCGGACCTGTTGTTCTCACCCGGCGCCGAGACGACGACGTGCCCCCCGACGACGGCGGTGCCTGCGCCGAAGCGGTCGCCGTCCTCGGCCGATCCGGGCACGCCGGCCGTGTTCTGGCTGAAGGCCTGCACCGAACCGCCGGTGACACCGGTGGGGCTCCCTCGCAGAACGACGAACCTGCCGGCATCCTTCCGCCCGGCCAGGTCCTCGCCGGGGACCCCGGCGACGACATCGGCGTAGCCGTCTCCGGTGACGTCACCGACCGCCACGTCGGTGCCGAAACGGTCACCGCTCTCGTCCGTACCCGGGACACCGGGGGAGTCCTGGCCGACGAGCGTGGCCCTCGCCTCGAGACCGTCCGCCGTGCCCCGCACCACACCCAGCAGGCCGCCGCCCGCCGTGCTGCGTCCGAAGACCACGTCCTGCCGACCGTCACCGTCGACGTCGCCCAGCGCGATGCTGTCCGCGGACACGGTGTCCGCGGGGGCGATCGACGGTCCTGCCACCAGACCCCTCTCCGTGCCCCTGAGCAGCCGCAGACGCTGCAGCGGGACCGTCAGGCCGTCCCGGGCCGGCGAGCCACTGCTGACGACCAGGTCGGTCATGCCGTCGCCGTCCACATCGCCCGCTTCCATCGCATCCACGCGGATGCCGGGGACGACGAGCGGGCCGGTGCGGGCGGCTCCACCCGTACGGCTGAAGGGCCCGTAGCGGACGTGATGGGCCGTGGCCAGGTCGGGGTGCCCGTCTCCGTCGAAGTCGCCCGCGCGGGTCGGCGACGTCCCCCGGCCGAGGGCGGTGGCGGTGGCGAGCCCGCCCACGCTTCCCCACAGCACGGTGTGCCGCCCGACGTCACGCGCGCCGTCGACGTCCTCGCCGGGGGCTCCGACCACCAGGTCGGTGAAACCGTCGCCGTCCAGGTCGGCTGCCGTGAGATGGCTGCCGAAGCGGTCGCCCGTCTCCGCCGTGCCCGGTATGCCATAGCGGTTCTGGCTGATCAGCTGATGCTTGACACCGTTCGGCCCTTCGGCCATTCCGTAGACCACGGCGATGTACCCGGCCTCCGCCCTGCCGTTGATGGTGCCTCCCGGAGCGGCGACGGCCACGTCGGGGTAACCGTCGGCGTCGAAGTCGGCACGGGACACCGCCGTGGCACCGGAGGCGAGGGAACCGGACGAGGGAGAGGCGGCATGGGACACCGCGGGTGCCGCCCCCGTGACGGTGACGACGGCCGCGACCGCCGTAACGGCGGACAGGTGGAATGCACGGGAGGGCAAGGCGAACCCCTGACTGTGGGCGGGTAGGTGGCCGCGCTCCCGAAGGATCTCGGCAACGACAGGACTCGCACCGCGGGCCAATGGTTGTAGCCCGCCGGAGCACGGGGCGGCGCACGAGCACACTCCGCCCTGCGCCGTGCGTCGAGCGCCGTCCACCGGATCGACCGGCCCCGACATCGGCCGGTCCGACGGCGGGCAGCATCGCTGTATGTCTGCTGACGCGACTCCCGCTCCAGGGGTACAGGTGTGCTCCCTCAAGACCGACACGCACCAGCTGATCCAACCCGGCAGCACGTACCGAATAATGAGGTTTCCGTTCGGTGCGGCGGAGCCGACCGACCGGTTTGCCATGCACCAGGCCGTTCAGCCCGACGGGTACGTGGTGAGCAACTGGGCGACGGACGACCGCAGCGGGCTGATCTGGCCGTCCAAGGCCGGCTGGGGCCATCTGTACGCCATGATCCAGTGGGAGGCGGCCGGTTCCTCCGGTGGCTACACCGAGCTGCGCGACCAGTTCGTGCGGGACCCGCTCGGCCTGACCACGAACCCCAACGACACCACGGCGACCGAACACCGCACCCCGACGCCGGGCGGCCAGTACTACGTCAAGAACCACGGCATCTTCGTCGAGCCCGGCACACCCCTGGCGTTGCGTGTCACGCACAACGACGCCGCCCCCCGGCTGGTGACACTCGCCGAGTTCAAACTGGTGATTCACGACGCGGCCCCGTGACCGGGCGTGCGCGGGCGTGCGCGGGCGTGTGCCCCAAGCGTCCCGTCCGCGGCAGCCACCGACGGAGACACGCGTCTCCACCCGCGACGCGCGTCCGTTTCCCGCCCCACGAGCGCTCCGGCACAGGGTCGAAGTCCGCCCTCCACCCAGCGCGGTCCGCCCGCACCGCCCCGTCGACCGGGCCCCACCTCCCTCGCACCGGTGCCCCTACGGGATCGACGACTGCTCGCCCACGAAACCCGCCTGCGGAGCGGCTGTCACCGCACACCGGGAGGAGAGCGGTGTGCGTGCGGAAGACGGGAGGGTGGGTCACGATGTTCTCGGATGCGTGACATCGGCACCGCGACCAGCGTGCGAAGAGAGGTGGAACACGGTGGCCCGGGACGACGGCCGGCGAAGCCCGGAGTCTCCGCGCCTCGACGAGGAGAAGCACCTGGACCGCGTCACCGAGCAGAGGGATCACCTGGCCAGGGCGCAGCAGCGCATGCGGGGCCTGCTGAGCGCGGTCCTCTCCATCAGCCGGGAACTCGATCTGCCCGTGGTACTGCGGCGGATCGTGAGTACCGCGATGGAACTCGTCGACGCCCGCTACGGGGCTCTCGGCGTGCTGAACGACGACGGCACGGGCCTGGAGGAGTTCATCCCTCTCGGCCTGAGCACCGAGGAGTACGAGGACCTGGCCGGATCCGAATTCCCTCACGGCCGGGGCCTGCTGGGGCGTCTGATCCACCACCCCGAGCCGCTGCGCGTGAAGGACCTGCCGCGCCACCCGGACTCCGTCGGCTTTCCCTCGGGGCACCCACCGATGCGTACCCTGCTCGGGGTGGCGATCAGCGTGCGCGGCCGGATCTACGGCAACCTCTACCTGTGCGACCGGCGTGACGGCAGGCCGTTCGACGACCAGGACGAGGACGTGGTGACGGCGTTGGCCGGTGCGGCAGGCATCGCCATCGAGAACGCCCGTCTCTTCGATCAGACCCGCGCTTCCGCGGAGCACTTCCAACGGATGCTGCTGCCGACGCTGCCCGACCTCGAGCCCTTCGCCGCGGCCGCCGTCTACCGGCCCGCCACCGCCCCCGGCCACCACCTGGGAGGCGACTGGTACGACGCGCTGCAGCTCCCGGACGGCAGCTGCGCGGCCATCATCGGCGACGTGCTCGGCCACGACCTGGCCGCCGCCGCGGCCATGGCACAGATCCGCAACATGCTGCGCGCTCTGCTCTACGACCGCCGCACCCCGCCCAGTCTGGTCCTGGACCGCCTCGACCACACCCTGCACGCCATCACCGAAGCCCCGGTCACCACCGCCTGCCTCGCCCGCATCGAAGCCGAGGGGAACGGCTGGCGCCTGCACTGGTCGACCGCCGGCCACCTCCCACCCCTGGTCGTCACTGCCGAGGGGCGCACCCGCTACCTGGATGCCGAACCGGGTCTGCCCCTCGGTGTGGACGATGCGCTGCCGCGCCCCGACCACATCCATCGGCTGCTGGCCGGTGACACGGTCCTGATGTTCACCGATGGCCTGGTCGAACACCCTCAGCGGTCCCTGGACGAAGGCCTGGGCGAGCTCGCCGTCATCGCCTCGGCCCACAGCGGGCTGCCGCTCGACGCGCTCTGCCGGGTCCTGGCCGACCGGCACCCGAGCGACGGGCACGACGACCTCGCTGTCCTCGCCCTGCGCCCGCCGCCCACGCGTTGACACCGCTGGAGCGGCGTGCGACGGCCGGGCAGGCAGGCGGCTACGGGCACGCACGGCCCGGGGGGCCCGGACGGCCCGGACCAAGGCCGACGGATCGCGGTCACAGGGTCCAGGCCGGCTGATGAGCTGCCATACGCAAGGGGAACACCCGCTTGGGTCAGTAGTGATGGCGGCGAGAACAAGGCCTGGTGAGGGTGGAGGAGTGCTCGATGTTCCTGTCGGCTCACCGCCTTTCGAAGGAGCGCTCTCGTGTCCGAACGCAACACTTGGATCCGCAGCCTGCACGATCTGGGCCTTTCAGCCTGGTTCGGCGGCTCACTCATGGGCGCGGTCGGTCTGAACGGCGCGGCCAAGGAGGAAGGCGCAACGGACCAGGCCAAGGCACGGATCGCTTCAGCAGGCTGGGCGAAGTGGGCGCCGGTCAACGCCGCCGCCATCGGCGCGCACCTGTTCGGTGGCGGTGGGCTGCTCGCGGTGAACACCCACCGGGTCGCCATGCAGAAGGGCGTGGCCTCCTCCACTGCGGCCAAGACCGTCGTCACCGCCGGGGCCCTGGCCGCCACCGCTTACGCCCGCATCCTGGGCAAGAAGGTCGAGTTGGCCTCCTCATCGGATCCGCAGGACATCGAGAAGGCGGAGCAGCATCCCATCGACGTCGACAAGGCCCGGCGGCAGCTGGCCTACGCGCAGTGGGTCGTGCCGGCCCTGACCGGATGCCTGGTGATCCTCAACGCCCTGCACGGTGAGCAGCAGCGTCCCGAGGAACAGCTGCCCGGCATGTGGGAGCGGGCTCGCTCCGCCACCTCTTTCCTCCTGTGAAGACCGTGAAACGCCGGTAGGCCGTCTCCCTCGGGTGAGGCAGCCGCACCTGCGGACTCGGTGAAGGGTGCCTTGCCCAGTCGGCGTCGGTGGTGATCTCCGTGCCGCCAGGGCCCGGCCGCCCGGGTGAGTGCGTGGGTATCGGTCCTGGTGTGCGCTCCGGCGGGCCTGCGCTCAAATCTGATCTTGAAGACGCGGGCCGTTTCGATGATGCCATTGCCGGTGTGTCTGTCGTCCAGGGAAAGACGTCCCGCTTCTTGCGGGGAGATACAGGTGCAAGGCCCGCGCGTCGACTGGTGGGTGGAGTTCTCCGGCTTCGTCTCCAGGGTCCGGGCGAACGGATCGGTGACCTGCCCGTCCCGGGACGCGTCAGGGAACAATCCCACGGACATTCAAAACCCAGGACGCCAGTACTTCAACGGTCAACGGTGTTGCCGTGGCGGCTGGGCAGGCTGGCCCTCTGCGCGGTGAGGTCGGTCGGATCCCGCGACCCTTGCGGCGCATACGTCCTCGACCTTCGGCGAGCGCACGCGGGAGCCGTTGACGGGGCAGCGGTTCTTCATGCGGTGATGCAGTCGACACAGCGGCACGGGCCTCGTCGACGGTGGGGAAGCACGGCGGCACGGGTGATCGCACCGGCTCGGTAGAACCTCCCGTACCTGGGCAGATGCTTCTTGATCTTCGTTGACGTCCTCGGAGGGAAGCATCACCATGGCTGTACCCGCACATGTTTCGCGTACCGGGCGCCGCTCCCGTCGGTTCGAACTCCGGTCGACGGCCCTGTACTTCGTCCTTCTCGCCGTCATCCTGATACTGGTGGGCACGGCCCTCCGTACCGCGACGGCCGTCGCCGAACGCCATCCTGCCTGGGCCGTCGCACTCGTCCTCGTGGGCGCCGGCGGTGTCGTGGCCGGCTGCCGCAGAGGGCGCCGGATATCGGCGGCGAGGCTCGCGCGCCACGCCGCGGAAGCCCTGGACGAGGCTACGGAGACGGCGGTCGAAGCCCTCGACACCGCTCCACCGACTCCTGCCGCCAGCCCCGTAGCAGCACGGACCGATCCCTGGGGCGGTCGCCTCGACGTGGAACGGACCGTCCCCCTCCGTGAGCCCGTGAACGAGGTGCCCGCGGACACCGGAGAGATCGGCTACGAGGCGCTGGACCCCGCCGAGTTCGAGCAGGCGATAGCCGAGCTGTGCCGACGCGACGGCTGCCTCGACGTGGAGGTCGTGGGCGGGGCCGGCGACCTGGGCGCCGATGTCGTGGCGAGGACGCCGGACGGACGCCTGGTCGTCATCCAGTGCAAGCGGTACTGCGACGCCAACCGAGTTGGTTCCCAGGACATGCAGCGGTTCGGCGGCACGTGTTTCACCGTTCACGAGGCCGATGTCGCCGTCGTGGTCACCAGCAGCGACTTCACCGCTCCCGCGATCGAGTACGCCGAGCAGTGCGGCATCGTGTGCATGGATGGTCAAGAACTCCTGCGCTGGGAGCACGGTGTGGGGCCGCGACCGTGGGAGCCGGAGTTCGTGGCCGACTGAGGCAGGTGAAGGCGGCGGCAGTCCGGCAACCACTGCGCACCCGAGCGGCACCGGCCCGCTCCGGCCCGCTCACCGTGCGTCGACATGCTGCCTCCCCCGTATCCCCTGACCCCCGACCGCCGACCTTCGACGCACTGCCGCCCGGTCGCCCGCGGACGCCACCCGACGGACCTGGGACCCTCCCCGCACCGACCTGGCTCACCGCCCTGACCAGGGAAGGCGGGCGCATCGGGTGATGTTGCGGAAACTTGGGGAAAAAGTTGTGGCAGTCGATGGGAGGTTGCCGTGGAGGGTGGAGATCTGGAACTGGGCGAGTTGCTGGCCGCCGCGGAGGCGGCGCCGCCCGGTGAGTCCGTGGAGGTGGTGGCACACGACCTGCAAAAGCGATTCGGTGCGGAACATGTGTCCTTTCTGTTCGTCGACCTCATCGGTCAGCGGCTGGTACGGCTCCCCGCGGTCAGCGGTGATGCCGCGGGCCATGCTGAGCCGATCGACCTGCAGGGCAGCGTCTACGACAGCGTTCTGCAGAGCCAGCGCCAGTATGTGGAACCGGACGGCCAGGGCGGACGACGCGTCATCACGCCGGTCACCAACCGCGGCGACTGCATCGGCGTCCTGGAGGTGACCCTGCAGTCCGCCGACGACATCGTGCTCCGACAAGTGCGCGAGGCGGCCCACGCGCTGGCCTACATCATCGTCACGGACCGCCGCTTCACCGATCTGTACCACCTGGGCCGGCGTACCACCGAGACCAGCCTGGCCGCGGAGATCCAGCACCAACTGCTTCCCTCGGCCCCCTGCTGCGAGGCGGCCCAGTTCACCCTCGCCGCCGGGCTGATCCCTGCCGACGACATCGGTGGCGACACCTACGACTACACGCTCGACAGCGACACCCTGCACCTGTCCATCACCGATGCCATGGGCCATGACACGAACTCCGCCCTGCTGGCCACCCTGCTGGTCGGCGCACTGCGGCGGGCACGCCGCAACGGCTGTGACGCCCTTGAGTAGGCCCACCACGCCCACCAGGCCCTGCTGGGCCACAACCGCGGCCTGGCCACCGGACAACTGCTGTGCGTCGACCTCGAAACAGGCCTCTGCGAACTGGTCAACGCCGGCCATCCCTGGCCACTGCGGCTGCGCGACGGCACCGTCGAGGAGGTCAGACTCGCCGTCAATCTGCCATTCGGTGTGGCGGCACCCACCTCCTACCGCCTACAGGAACTGCACCTGCGGCCCGGAGACCGCCTGATCCTGCTCACCGACGGAATGCAGGAGCGCGGTGCCGCAGCCGTCGACCTGGCCTCGGTCGTTCACGCCACCCGCGCGCTGCACCCAAGAGAAGCCGTCCGGAGCCTGACCGCCGCGGTGCTCGATGCCTGCCATGGCAGCCTCAAGGACGACGCCACGGTCCTGATACTGGACTGGCACGGCAAACGTCGCCGACCGGACGGCACCGGACCGGGCCCGCAGCGATGAGCCGCAGCGGCCCGCCGTACGACACCGCTTCGCCCACCACACCCTTGACAGCGCCATCGCCCGGGCCGCCAAACGAGACTTGCTCGTCCGGCTCGGACCGCTGCTGCGCCGCTGTGGCCAGGCCGCGCGTGCGCCACCCCTGACCTCGACGTTCGCAGGCGGCACCAGCCGGGAGAGGACCGGCCGCCTTGCCGAGCGCTCCGCGCATGACGACGACCTGCGCACCTCCGCCTACCAGCCGATGGACGCCGCCGGTCTCCGACGTGCCCGCTTGACAGGGATCGTCCTGAGAACCGAGGCATCCCCTGGGGTGCCGGGCCGCTCGGCAAGCGTGGTTCCTCCTTCGTTCGTGCGAGTGCAGGCATGGACGCAGGACGAAGGGGTATTCGCGTGGCGGCGTCGGCTGCATCCGGCTGGCAGCGCGGTTGGCTTCGATGGTGGGAGGGATATGTCATGGCGCTCACGAATGTGACGGCAACGGACACGCAGGCGCACGAGTTGCCGGAGGTCGCAGATCCCTCTCAGGTGGCGCCGAAGGATGCCCGCGAGCTGTCCAAACTGTTCTTCGACCAGCTGGCGGTACTTGAGGAGGGCACGCCGGGGTACAGCTACACGCGGAACACGCTGATCGAGATGAACATGTCCTTGGTCCGCTTCGCGGCCGGCCGCTTCCGCAGCCGCGGGCCGGAGGAGATGGAGGACATCGTCCAGGTCGGCATGATCGGCCTGATCAAGGCGATCGACCGGTTCGACCTCTCCCGGGAGACGGAGTTCACCTCCTTCGCCATCCCTTACATTGTCGGCGAGATCAAGCGGTTCTTCCGCGACACCACCTGGGCCGTCCATGTTCCGCGCCGACTCCAGGAAGCCCGCGTCCAGCTCGCGCGCGCCACCGAGGAACTCCGCAGCCGCCTGGGCCGCACCCCGACGGTGAAGGAACTGTCGGAGCTGATGAGCCTGCCCGAGGAAGAGGTACGGGAGGCCCGCCTCGCCGCGAACGGCTACAACTCCTCCTCCCTGGACGCCACCATCAGCGGTAGCGAGGACGGCGAAGCCGCGCTGCAGGACTTCATCGGCGCCCAGGACCAGGCGCTGGAGCTGGTGGAGGACTTCCACGCCCTGGCCCCACTGATCGCGGAACTCGAGGAGAGGGACCGGCAGATCATCCACATGCGGTTCGTGGAAGAACTCACTCAGGCCCAGATCGGCGAACGCCTGGGCGTCTCCCAGATGCACGTCTCCCGGCTGCTGTCGCGCACTCTCGCCCGGCTGCGGGAAGGCATGCTCACCGGTCGCTGAGAGGGTGCCCGAGCGTGGCGGGCGCACCGCTGCCCGCCGGTGGGCCGGCGGCTTCCCGGGTCTTCGGGCCCGCGCTGCCGCCGCGGACGCGGACTACTCAGCGGGCTTGCGCAGGTGGAAGTGAGCGACGACCTGTTTGCCGGTTTCCCGGGCGATGGTGTGCAACTGGTCGCACAGCTGGGTGACCAGGCGCAGGCCGTGTCCGCCGACGCGGTGGGCGTCGTGTGCTCGCAGTTCGGGCGGGCGAGGGGAGCTGTCACTCACGGTGACGCGCAGCAGGGCGGCGTCGGGCGCCACTTCAAGCGCCAGGCCGCCCGGACCGGGCGCGTGACGCAGCGCATTGGTGACCAGCTCACTGACGATGATTTGGGCGTCCTGGCTCGGCCGGTGGCCGGGGTCGTGGCCGGCCTGGGCCAGCAGTGTGCGTACGGCCGCTCGGACTTCGGCGATCGATGCACCTGCCGTGTTCCAGGCGGCGCTGTATCGCAGGGGCACTGCGGGTTCCCGTTCCTCCGATGCCCGATTTTCAAGCGGGGTGACCATAATTCTTCCCGTGAGTCGTTCCTTATCGTTTCATCACAAGTTTTTGTATCGCGTAATTTCACTTACCCGCTGCTGTCTTGTTCATGAGGTGCCCACCGGTCCTGCTGTTCAGTGCGGGGCCGGTGCCGGCAATCGTGAACTGTTCGAGCATGCCCCCGACAGCCGACAGCCGACAGCCGACAGCCGACAGCCGAACTCCGTGAGCCGCTCACCACGCTCACCCTCCAGCCGGGCCAGCGCCTCGTCCTGGACCTGGCCACCATGGAATTCTGCGACTCCAGCGGACTCACCGCCCTGATCGCAGCCCGCAACCACGCCCACGCCGCCCAGGCGGACATCGCGCTCGCAGCCGTCCCTCCCCGCACACTGCGCGTGCTGCGCGTCGTCGGCCTCGACCAGATCTTTCCTCTCCACCCCGACAGCCACTCCGCCACTCGGTCCTGACTCCAGCGGCGTTCCGGACCTACGCAGCCAGCCGGGGGCAGGGGAGAGGGACGGCGGGGACAGACCATGCAAGGACCGCACGCAGCGTGCAGCGGTCACCTCCGTACGCCAGGGAAGCCGGCCCCGCGGGAGCGGGGTCACCGTGCCGCCGAGACGAATGATCACAGCTCGTCGGCCTCCCATACGTCCGGGACGGTGACTGTCGACGACAAACGCCCGGAGCGCGATGGGCGAATGGTACTTGCCGCAGCAAATCGAGGGCCTTCCCGAATCCTTTTCGGGAAGACCCTCGACCAATGCAACGCGTCAGTGCTTGAAGGCGTCCTTGGCCTTTTCCTTGGCCTCACGGGCGTCGCCCTTGCTCTTCTGTGCCTGCCCCTCGGCGGCCATGCGGTCGTTACCGAGGGCGTTTCCCAGGGCCTCCTTGGTCTTTCCCTCGGCCTGCTCGGTCTTCGCCTTGGCCTTCTCGCCGGCAGTCATGGAATACGCCTCCTCATATCTTTTGGTGCCGCTGTCGCGGTAAGGCGCATGTGCCCCGGCTGTTCCATCGCAAACAAGACGTCGTCCGGGAATGAAGAGGCATTGACAGGGCAGACGGAGCCGCAGGAGGTCGATAACTATGGTTCCCCTGCTTCTTGTTCTGCTTCTAGCGGTGATCCTTTTCGGTGCGGGTTTCGCCGTCAAGATTCTGTGGTGGGTGGCCCTCGCCGTGCTGGTGCTGTGGCTGCTGGGCTTCGTGATGCGCTCCACCCCCACCGGTGGTGGCCGCGGCCGCTGGTATCGATGGTGACTTGACCCGCACCG
>NZ_LIQT01000442.1 GCF_001418415.1 Streptomyces hirsutus | reverse complement strand
TGGACGACCCGGCCGGCCGGGGCGTCGCGGCGGTCCGTCCGATCCGCGACGAGATCAGGAAGCGGGTCGAGGACCTGATCGCGGAGATCGCGCCGGAACCGACGGCCTGAGAGGCCGGCCCGAGCGGCCCGCCCGCGAGGCCGGCCGAGCGGATCCCGGCGGGACAGGAGGGTCAGACCGCCACCGGCTCCTGCGGGCTCACGGGCTCCAGGACCTCGCGCACCCGGCGCAGCCCGGCGGGGTCGACGGAGTACCAGACCCAGGTGCCTCGCCGCTCGCGGTTCAGCAGTCCGGACTCGGTCATGACCTTGAGGTGATGACTGACGGTGGGCTGCCGCAGACCCAGGCAGTCCGTGAGGTCACAGACGCACGCTTCCCCCCGGGGAGCCCGCTCGATGAGGCGCAGCAACTGCAGTCGGGTCGGGTCGGCGATGGCCTTCAGCACCGCGGCGAGCCGCTCGGCCTCGCCGCGGTCGATCAGCAGGCGGGCCAGGCCCGTCGCGGACGCTTCCGAGCCGTCCGGCACCGTCTCCGCCCGCACGCCGTACGAAGAGATAGCCATCCATTCAGCATAGGTCCGGGCCAGGGGTCCCTCCGGTGCGGAAAGCCAGTCCTTCCCGCTTGTTCACCGGGGGTTCGCCTACTCCACAGGCCCTCCGACAACCCTGCACGCACCGGGCCGTTGAACGCCGGACGACGGGCAATGCCCCTGCTCAGGACTCCTGCTTCGCCTTGAGAGCATCGAGGTCCTTGCGCAGCTCGGCATCCTGCTCCGCACTGAGCGGAACGAAGTTGGCCTTCTCGGCGATGCGCTTGTTGTTCTCGACGTAGTAATCGAGGAACGCCGCGACCTCCGGCTTCTCCAGCGAGGACGCCCTCGGGTAGATGAACAGCGGCCGTGCCAGCGGCTTGTAGCTGCCGTTCTGCACGGCCTCCACGGTCGGGGCGACGCAGCCGTCGCCGCCGTCGATCGCTAGGGCCTTCAGCCGGTCCTTGTTCTCCTCGTAGTAGGAGTGGCCGAAGTAGCCCATGCCGCCCACCGAGCCCGAGACGCCCTGCACGATGAGGTCGTCGTCCTCGTTCGCCGCGTAGTCGGCGCGCGAGGCGCCCTCCTCGCCGTTGACGGCACCGGTGAAGTAGTCGAAGGTGCCCGAGTCCGTGCCGGGACCGAACAGTTCCAGTTTCTGGTCGGGGAACGTCGCATCGACCTGGTTCCAGTTGTCTATCTTCGAACCGGGCTGCCAGATCATCCTCAGCTGATCCACCGTGAGGCACTCGACGAAGTCGTTGTCCTTGCTCACCACGACGGACAGGCCGTCGCCGGCGACCTGGAGCTCCTGGTACTCGACACCCTTCAGCCTGCAGGCCGACGCCTCGACGTCCTCGATCGCGCGCGAGGCGTTGGAGATGTCGGTCTCGCCGTGGCAGAACTTATCGAAACCGCCACCGGTTCCGGACGTGCCGACGGCGACCTCGACATCGGGGTTCTCCGCCCGGAAGAGTTCGGCCGCCACCGTGGACAGCGGAGCCACCGTGCTGGAACCGTCCACCTGGACGGTTCCCGACGGCTTGCCCCCCTCACCGCCGCTGCCGTCCGACCCCGCCTCGGCACTGCCGCACGCGCTCACCGCCAGCAGTACGGCTGCCGTCAGAACCACAGGGGTCTTGGCCCTGCGCAACGAGGTGGGAATGTTCACGTGTCTCTCGATCCTGGTGACCGCCGAGGGTGCCCGGCCATGCCGATGAGGAACGCGATGCGTTCCGCTGGGACACTTGGATCGAATCCCGCCTATACGAACTGAGGGCATACAAGCAACCACTGGGACATGAACCGTAGGTATCCGCCCATATGGAGGCATCCGATGGGCGGTGAGGCAGGCAACGGCTCGGCATCGTCCGACGACTCGGTCTGCGACGGCTCGGTCTGCGAGAAATCGGTTGCGAGAAATCGGTTGTGGGGAACCGGCTGTGGGGAACCGGCTGAAGAATCGGAGCCGCCATCGGCCTCACGGCATCGACGGCAGGCCGGTGCGGATCGGTGCGGGGCGGCGTCCGGGCCCGTTGTCAGTGGTGGACGGCATGATGCCGATCATGACAACTCCCGCAGCAGTGATCGTGGATGCCGCCGCCTACGCCCAGGCGGTCGAGAACGCCGTGAGTGCGGCGGCCGCCTACTACGAGGGCGGCACCTCGCCGTTGGACGACGACACCTACGACCGACTGGTCCGCGGGATCGCCGCTTGGGAGGCGGAGCACCCGGACGAGGCCCTGCCCGACTCCCCCACCGGCAAGGTCGCCGGCGGCGCGGTGGAGGGCGACATACCGCACACGGTGCCGATGCTCAGCCTCGACAACGTCTTCTCGGCCGAGGAGTTCATGGCGTGGACGGCGTCCCTGAACCGACGCATCGGCCGTGAGGTCACCCGCTTCAGTGTGGGCCCGAAGCTGGACGGGCTCGCGATCGTCGCCCGCTACAGCGACGGGCGTCTCACCCGGCTGATCACTCGCGGGGACGGGATCGCCGGTGAGGACGTCTCCCACGCGATCGGCACCGTCGTGGGGCTGCCCGAGCGGCTGGCCGAGCCGGTCACCGTGGAGGTGCGCGGCGAAGTCCTGATGACGACGGCCCAGTTCGAGTACGCGAACGAGGCCCGCACGGGCCACGGCGGTCAGCCGTTCGCCAACCCGCGCAACGCTGCCGCGGGCACCCTTCGGGCGAAGGAGCGGCTCTACACCGTTCCGATGACGTTCTTCGGCTACGGACTGCTGCCGCTGCCCGGCACCGACGGCCCCCTCGCCGAGCGGCTGGCGGAACTCCCCCACAGCGACCTGATGTCCCTGGCCGCCGAGCTCGGCGTGCACACCAGCGCCACGACCGCGGTCCCGGAATCCGTCGCCGGATCGCCGGAGCAGGTCCTGTCCCGGGTGAAGGAAATCGCCGCGGAGCGAGCCGAGTTGCCGTTCGGCATCGACGGGATCGTCGTCAAGGCCGACCTCGCCGCAGACCAGCGGGACGCCGGCTCCGGCTCCCGCGCGCCCCGGTGGGCGATCGCGTACAAGCTGCCGGCCGTGGAGAAGATCACCCGGCTGCTGGAAGTGGAGTGGAACGTCGGGCGGACCGGCATCATCGCCCCGCGCGGCGTCCTCGAACCCGTGGTCGTCGACGGCTCCACCATCACCTACGCCACCCTGCACAACCCGGCCGACATCACCCGTCGCGACCTGCGGCTCGGCGACCACGTCATGGTCCATCGCGCCGGTGACGTCATCCCCCGCATCGAGGCCCCCGTCGCCCACCTGCGCACCGGCGAGGAGCAGCCCATCGTCTTCCCCGAGCAGTGCCCCCGCTGCGGATCGGACATCGACACCGGCGGGGAGCGCTGGCGATGCGCGCAGGGCCGCAACTGCCACCTGGTCGCCTCACTCTCCTACGCCGCGGGACGCGACCAGCTCGACATCGAGGGCCTGGGAGCCACCCGTGTCGTCCAGCTCGTCGACGCGGGTCTCGTCGCCGATCTCGCCGATGTGTTCGCCCTCCGGCACGACCAGTTGCTCGGCCTGGAGCGGATGGGTGAGACCAGCACCGGCAATCTGCTCGCCGCGATCGCCGCGGCCAAGGAGCAGCCGCTGTCGCGGGTGCTCTGCGCGCTCGGCGTCCGCGGCACCGGCCGGTCCATGTCCCGGCGCATCGCCCGGTACTTCGCCACCATGGACAACATCCGCTCCGCCGACGCCGAAACGATGCAGCGGGTGGACGGCATCGGATCGGAGAAGGCACCCTCGATCGTCTCGGAACTCGCCGAACTCGCCCCGCTCATCGACAAACTCGTCGCGGCGGGCGTCAACATGACGGAACCCGGCGCCACTCCGCCTCCGGCCACCGACGCCGACCTCGACGGCCGGGACACGGCCGGGACGCCCGGGGTGGACCGCCCGCTGACCGACATGACGGTGGTGGTCACCGGTGCGATGACCGGAAACCTGGAGAAGCTCTCCCGCAACGAGATGAACGAACTCATCGAACGGGCCGGCGGCCGCTCCTCCTCCAGCGTTTCCAAAAGGACCACCCTCGTCGTCGCCGGAGAAGGTGCCGGCTCCAAGCGCGCCAAGGCCGAACAGCTCGGCATCCGCCTCACCACCCCGGACGAGTTCGCCACGCTGGTCGCGGACCTTCTGAAGTGAGTGTCGCGGCGACCGCGGGAGGGTGAGGGCCGCACCCGGTGACGCCCGCCCGGGCTCGGGGCGTGCGGTGCACCCTGGCCGCCCGGAGTCCGAGCCCCTCCGCCGTCCCGGGCCGGCAGGGCCGGGCCGGTCCGTTTCCCGCGCCCTGGTCCGCGGCGCGTGCCGGACCGGGGGCCGGGTACTCGGCGGGCGTCCCAGGCGTCGCCGAGAGGAGCTTCCGATGGCCGGCACAGCGGGCGGCAGGGTAGTGGTCACGGGCGCGACCGGCAATGTGGGGACGAGCCTCGTGCGCCTGCTCTCCGAGGACTCGGAGGTCGAGTGGGTACGAGGCGTCGCCCGGCGGACGCCCGACTGGAGCCCGCCGAAGACCGAGTGGCACGCCGTCGATCTGGCGTCCGAGCGGGCCGACCCGACGGAGGTGTGCCGGGGAGCGACCGCCGTGGTGCATCTGGCGTGGGCGTTCCAGCCGACGCACGATCCGGCGAGCACCTGGCGCACCAACGTGCTCGGCAGCATGAGGATGTTCGAGGCGGCCGCGGCCGCGGGGGTACCGACGCTCGTGCACGCCTCCTCCGTGGGGGCCTACTCCCCCGGCCCCAAGGACCGGGCCGTCGACGAGTCCTGACCCACGCACGGCTGGCCGGACGCGGCCTACTGCCGGGAGAAGGCGTATCTGGAACGGGCCCTGGACGTCTTCGTCCGTGACCACCCCGAGGTACGGGTGGTACGTATGCGCCCCGCGTTCCTCTTCAAGCGGGAGTCGGCGAGCGAGCAGCGCCGCATCTTCGGCGGCCGCTTCCTCCCCGGTCCGGTGGCCCGCCCCGATCTGCTGCCCTTCCTCCCGGACGTCCCGGGCCTGACGGTGCAGGCTCTGCACACGGACGACGCCGCTCAGGCCTACCGGCTGGCCGTGCACTCGGCCGGGGCCCGAGGCGCCTTCAATCTCGCTGCCGACCCCGTGGTCGACATCGGCCTCCTCGCCGAGATGCTCGGCCTGCGCCCGGTGCGGCTGCCGCGTACGGCGGCCCGGTCCGCCGTCGCCGCCGCCTGGGGGCTCCGTCTCCTTCCCGCCTCTCCTCACCTCTTCGACGCGGTACTGCGGCTGCCCCTGATGGACTGCTCCCGCGCCCGCACGGAACTGGGCTGGCGGCCGGAGTACACCGCGACGGAGGTGCTGCAGGAGTTCCTGGACGGGTTGCGGCACGGCGCAGGCGCCGACACCGCACCCATGCGAGGACGCAAGGTCGGCTGAAGGCGGCACGGACCCGGCTCGTCCCCCGCGGTCGGCGTCCGGGGTGCCCCCGAGGCCTCGGGGGCACCCGAGGGTACGTGGCGGGGCGACACGGCCGGGCCCGCGTACCCTCGCGTGCCGGGCCAGTGGTGTCAACGGTTCATGGCCGCCCAGAACTCCTCGAAGGACATCTGGCCGTCGCCGTTGGCGTCGAGCGAATCGATCAGTTGCCGGGCCTCCGACTCGGTGATCTCGGAACCCTCCAGCTCCGCCACTACCTTCCGGTACTCGTCTGCGCTGACCAGGCCGTCCCCGTCCAGGTCATAGCGCTCGAAAACCTTCCGCGCCGCCGTCTCCACGATGTCCGCCATGTGCTCCGTCTTTCCGCGATCTTCGCTGACGGGCCCACACTATCCGTCCGCCCGGCAGCGAACGCGGGGACGCCGCCCCAGCCCGCCCGGGACGCCGCCCTCGGTCCGCGTACCTCGCGGCAAGAGCCACCCCCTGATCCGGGCGACCCCGTTCAGGGCGTTCCGGCCGGGCCTCCCGGTCGGCAACGGCCCGGAACGGCGCACCCCGGTTGCCCGCCGCCGCCCGTACGAGCGTTTCGCCGGCGAAATCCTCCGTGCGAGGTGACCGCCGCACACCGCTCGCCCGTTGCCGGACTGAGCGGCCCTGCCCCCAGACTCTGGGTGGTAGAGCGCACGTTCGCGTGGCTGATGAACTCCCGCCGCTTGGCGAGGGGTTACGAAGCCCTGCCCGCTACCAGCGAGGCGATGATCCGGTGGTCGATGGTCACGCGGATGGGCCAGCGTCTGGCGCGGCCACGGGTCACCGGCCGGCGCTGAAGGCACCCGCCGCTTCCAGCAGGAACCACCGCGCTCTGCCAGGCGCCTGGCCTTCGAACGCACGCCCTCGACCTTCGCCAGTGTCGTCCCCAAACCCAGCCCCACCGCGATCTCCTTGACCTTCAGCGGCTCCGGACCCGCCGCCCGCCGTTCTTCCAGCACGCCCAAGACCCGTTGGCAGTCCGGCGCCAGCACGGTCACCGGCAGCCCGTCCCGCCAGGGCGGCACCGTCGAGCCCGGCACCGACACGGTCGAGGGTGCCGTTTCCTGCTCCGCCTCCGCCCCGGTCACGGCAGTGGACTCGACTGCGGAGGCGGCCAACGCCTCGACCAGCTCCTCCCGCACGATCAGCGGAGGCGAGGGCCAGGCCGAGGGCCGTGGCGGCGATCAGGTGGTGGGGTGCACGTGCTGTGCGGAACATGGCGGAGCCTTCCTGGTGCGGGCCGGCCCACGTGCGCGGCCGAGGAAAACCCCGCCTTCGGCCGGACGCCCGCTCTGCCCTCCCCGGCTGCGGGGAGGGCATCCCGGACCGCGACGACACGGGCGGAACTCTCGGCTCCGCACTGCGGACCATGACAGTGGGAAGCGGTGATCAGCACGCGCCGGGTGCTCCGACTCGCGGCCCACGGCCGCACACGGTTGCAGGTCAGCGCCGGATTCCCACCGGCTTCCCCCCAGTCACGCACATATGCGGTTGTCGTGCCGTACGCGGTGACGCACTTCCGCGTCCGGGTTCGATCGGATCTCCCGGGATGTAGAAACCCCCTGATTTTAGGGGGCGTTGCTGTGCACATGCCATCGAAACAGCGAACACGTCCGGCAGACCGGCCGCCACTCACATCACGCTCGTTCCCGACCGGCCAGGCCGCAGTCACCGCACTTCGAGCCGTTCGGTGCACGGTAGTAGAGGCAGCAACTGCGGCGGCGGAACGTGAGATCCGGCCCGGTGATCACTCCGGTACCGACGAGGCGCCCTGTGCTCAGCAGTTCGGTCGTGAGGTCGGTGAGCGGCTCGCGCAGGGCAGGGCGGGCCGTCAGCAGGGCGTGGGCCGCCCCGGCGAGCGCGGAAGCGGCGTTCCCGTCCAGCAGACGCGGGGCGATCTTGACGCGGAGTCCGGCCGCGAGCGTCCGCAGGTGATTCATCACCTGCTCGTACAGGGCGCCGGCGGGGTCGGGCAGCCGGTCGGCGTGCCGGCCGGAGGGGCGGGGGAGACGCAGGGCCGGTCCTTCGTCGGCCCGCTGCAGGCCGCTCAGGTCCGGGACGATCCCGTGCAACAGTACGCAGGCCAGGGCGGGCGACCAGAGGCGGGCCGCGTGTCCGAGGTGGGCGATGGACACGTCGATCCGCGGCTCACGGGTGTCGTGGCGGCGGGCGACGGCGTCGGCCAGGTCGGTGAAGCCTCGCGCGTAGGAGTGGCCGAGGGGATGCCACCCCTGGTCCCTGCCACCGACGTGCAGGACGAAGAAGCCGCCGAGGGTCGCCACGTCGTGCAGGGCGGCGGTGACGGATTCGGCGGGGGCACGAGCTTCCTCGTTCATATCGGGGCGGCCTCCTGATCCTCGCACTCGTTGTCAGGAGGCCGAACGCCGGCGCGGTGGCGTGATGGCGTACAGATCGAGGATGTCCGGTATGGGCGCGACGCCGGGTCCGCCGGCGCGTGCCCAGGCTGCGATGTCCTCGGTGGCGTCCGGGTCGTTGACCAGCCCCAGCCAGACGGGCCGGGCGCCGGCGGCCCGGCCGGCCGCGGAAGGCTGGACGACGATGACGTTGGCCTGTTCGCACACGTCCAGACAGGCGGACACCCGCACGGGTACCTGCGCGCGCAGGCGCGCCGTCTGCGCCGCGTGGTCGGTGCCGATCACCTTCGGGCTGCCGCAGCAGCAGTCCCGGCACACGACGACCCGGCACGGCACCGCCTCGGGTGCCCCGGCGTCTGCGGGCGGGTTCTCGGCCGGGCTCGCGTCGGCGGGCATACGGCACCGTTCCTCTCTTCCGGGGAGATCCGCCCCGGTGGTCCGTCGAGGAGGCGACCGCGTGAGTCTCCTGGCTCTCGGGTCGATGCTCGCTCCGCGCCTTCCCACCCTGTGCGGGCAGTGGTCGTGTGCGGGGCTCGCTCGCCGATCACAGTGGCGGGACCGCGCCGGATTTCCACCGGCTTCCTCGGACCGCCGTCGCCTTGTTGCTCGGGCCATCCTTCCATCCCGTCCGCCGCACTGTCAGCAAGGGGGCACTTCGCGGCGCACCCGAAGGAACGTAATATCGCCAGGTCATCGCCGCGACGGGAGACAGAAAGCCGGTGCAAGTCCGGTGCGGTTCCGCCACGTATGAGCCATACGCGCCTCACGGCCGCAGGGAATCCGGTGGAACTCCGGAACTGTCGCGCGGCGGTGCGGAACGCCGGCGGGACGTACGCCACGGGGAGTCACCCACTGGGAGGTGCCCCGCCAGGGTGGTCCCGAGTCCGAAGACCTACTGGTTCGCATGTCGACGGTCCGGGCTTCGCAAAGCGAGCCCCTGACGAACACCCCGTCATCCGCCACTGCCGGGGACGCCACTGAGCCGTTTTCAACCTCATGCTGATGCGTGGTGAAGGACGAGAACGGCCTTCACGATGTCGGTGATGCGGTTGGCGCCTGCAGCGGAGTTTCCGCAGCGGGCGCCAGCCTTTCAAGGCGGCCATGGCCTGCTCGCCGACGCAGCGGATCCTGGCGTGGATGGTGTTGTGCCGTCGCTTCCACCGCTTGAGCCGACGGCCCCGGAACGGGACACGGACGGAGCGGCCGGCGCCCTGGTACGCCTTGTCCGCCCGGCACGTGAGTCCCGCCTCCATGAGGGCATCGATGATCCCGTGTGCACGGGCCGCGGCCAGGTCGTGCGTGGCGCCGGGCAGCGCGGGTGAGGCCCACAGCAGTCGCCCGAACGGGTCCGTGAGGACCTGGACGTTCATTCCGTGCCGCTTGTGCTTCCCGAAGCAGTACGGGGTGTCCGCGGCGATCTCCCCCAGCCTTCGGCCGGGAGGCGCCCCCGGTCGATCGGCAGCAGAGTGCCGTCCAGGATCACGAAGGCCTTCGTCCGTGCCGTCTTCATCGCCTCGGCCGGGCTCGGTGCGAGGGCGGCGAGCACGTCAACGGCCTCGCGCACGTGGCGATGGACGGTCGCGACGCCGATGCCGAACCCGGCGGCAAGCTGCACGTAGGTGTCGCCGCACCGCAGGTGGGCCAGGGCCGGCAGGGCCTGCCGCCCGGCCGCCGGCCGCCGCCACCGAGTGCCGACCTCCCGTCGCCGGACGACGAGTCGCCCGGTCAGGTACCGCAGGGTGCGGCTGGACGGATCCATGGACGACGGGCAGACGAGCACGGAAGCTCCCGGCGGCACGGGTGATCTTGGTCGAAAACCCGTCCGCCAGGAGCTTCGTCGTTCCGTACAGCCTCCCGCTGCCCACACCCGAAGTCAGTACCGCGATCGCCGTCGGCCCGCCAGGGCGGAGGCCACTGCGTCGAGGCTCGCCGTCAGCTGGCCCCCGACGTGCCTACGGGTCCACGCCAACTGCTCGGAGGAGTAGCCTCGGGGCACGGCCTCGACCAGCATGATCAGGTACAGATAACAGCGGTACAACTCCAAGCGGAGACGTACCGAGTCGGTGAGCGTGGCATCGCCCCCGGCCGCCGCGTACCCGGCGAGGAAGTCGGCGTCCTTCTCGATGTCGTCGAACAGCGAGAGTGAGACAAACTCAGCGACCGGGTCGCCCCAGAACATGCGCTCCGCGTCAATCACTCCGCTGAGCCCTCTGGCTCCCTCGGCCCCCTCGGCCCCCTCAAGCAGCAGGTTCCCCTGCCACAGGTCGAAGTGGACGAGAACGGGGCGGGTCACCTCGTCCAACACATCCCCGGCTGCGGCGATCACCTCCCGCACCTCCTCGACGGGTCGAGGCAGTTCCACACCGTAGACCACCGCGTCGTTCAAAACGGCGTCGGTCATGGCGGTGAAGGCGCCCCTCCAGTCGGCGGCCGCCGGACCGAACGGCCGGGCGGGATAGCCGAACTCCAAGCCCGTCACGGTGTGCAGACGGGCGACGACCTCCCCCAGCTCCCGACGCGACCGCGCCCGTTCACCGGGCGTCAGGGACGCGTCCGCCTCGTGCCACGGGACGCCGGGGCATTCGGTCATGACGAGGCCCGACACGACGGGCGGCTCGGCTGAGGTCTCCACGTGGACCAAGCGGGGGACCGGCACCCCCGGCAAATCCCGTACCGCGGTGTAGTACGCGGCCTCGCCGCGCAGCAGATCGTGCTCGTACCGCAGCGTCGACCCGCTGCGCGGGGACGGCGGACGCTTCACGATCCACCGCCGGCCGTCACGCAGCACCACCCGCAGCAGGGAGTTGTACGTGCCGCCGCTCAGCGGCGCGCACTCCACCATGTCCGCCGGTGCGACCGCGACCGCCGACAGCAGGGCGGCGACCGCCGGATCGAAGTCCTCAGGACTCATGTGGGCTCCTTGTCTGAAGATACCGGCGCGACCTCTCGCCACGCTGTTTGGTGTATGCGCTCCATCGTGGCGATCCTGGGCCGAGCCGCTGCCGACTGGGCTCCCCAGTGCCCCGCCCGGCCGTCCAGGAGGTCGACCACACGCCTCAGCTGCTGCTCGTAGTACGCGACCGGCTCCGTACAGATGATCTCCGTGCGGCCCGTCGTGGTGCGCACGGCGACGTTCAGCGGTACCGCTCCCGCGGCGGGCAGCAGCACCCCGCGGACCCGAACGCGCGCCTGGTCGAACGCGAAAACGTGCTCGTCGAGGTGACGTCCGGCGAAGGAGCACGACAGGCGTGCCATCACCCCTCCC
This sequence comes from Streptomyces hirsutus, assembly GCF_001418415.1. GTDB lineage: Bacteria > Actinomycetota > Actinomycetes > Streptomycetales > Streptomycetaceae > Streptomyces > Streptomyces hirsutus. The sequence continues at coordinate 4,506 of NZ_LIQT01000442.1, read as the reverse complement.
CGCAGCGGCAGTTCCGCCTCGAAGGCATGGTCGACCCCCGCAGGCTCCGAGCACCGGGCCGTGCCGGTGCCGCAGGCAGCAGGCAGCAGGCAGCAGGCAGCAGGCAGCAGGCAGCCCGACGATCTCCTGGAGCGCCTGGAACCAGTAGCTCGCCGAGTCCCTGAAAATGCCGCCGCCCAGCTCGGGCCGCAGGCGGTAGCCACCGGATGACGGCGCCTGGAACCCGAACCGGCTGTGCACGTCGTGGAGCCGACCGAACCGGCCCGCGTCCACCATGTTCCGTACGACGGCGTGCCAGGGGTGCCGGAGGGTGGGCAACGCCTCCAGGACCTGCCCGCCGCCCCGGCGCTCCGCGCTCCGCAGGTCGTCGCACTCCGCGAGGCCCAGGCACAGCGGCTTCTCAACGAACGCGGTCTTGCCCTCGGCGACGGCCCGCCGGGCCCAGTGCGCGTGCGCGGAGTTGTGCAGCGAGACGTAGACGACATCGATGTCCGGCGCCGTCACCACTTTCTCGTAGTACGGGAGCACCTTGACGCCGTGCCGCTCACCGAACGCCGCCGCACGGTCCCTGTCGGAAGCCGCCACGGCACGCACAGTGATGTCGCGGCGTCCCCGGCTCGTTGATATCACCGCACGCTCCGCGATCCCCGTGGCTCCGATGAACCCGATACCCCAGGTCACGTCGCCCCCACGAGGGTCACGCCCACCGACGAGGCGACGGACCGGGCACTCGCCCGCAGGGAGTCAAACGATTCCGGCGCGCAGAGAGCCGTACAGATCAGCCGCCCTCGCGGGGCCGCGAGCGAGCCACTCACCAGGGGAAGAACACCGGGGGTGCTCCCACCCTCGTACAGCGGCCCCTCAGCACACAGTGCCTCCAGGAAGCGGTCCACGGTGAAGCCGTCCGCAACGGCCGCGCCCTCCTGCCACAGGTGGCTGCGCAACCCGTGCTCCCGCACCCGCTCGTCGAGCCCGAGGTTCAAAGATCCCATGGACATACGGACGTTCACCTCCAGCACGGGGACCCAGCTTCCGTCCCGGAGCGTCATGGAGTCGATGCAGACGGGGCCGAAATACCCCTCCCGCGCCAGTTCACGGGCCACCGTGTCCACGACCTCCCCGTGGGTGGGAGACCGCGGAGTGCTCGTGAGGGCGCTGGACGCGGCCCCGGACACCTCGTGGCGATAGCCTGCGTTGACCAGACTCTGTACCCCGAGCAACTGCCAGGACCCGTCGGGGTCGATGCGCAGGTGGCTGGAGAAGTCCACCTCCCGGTCGTAGCGCGGCTGCACCACGAACTCGACACGCAGTCCTTCTTCTTCCTGGCCCCGCAGGTGCTTCACCAGCCGGACCAGCCGCCGTTGCGAAGTGACTTCGAAGGTGCCTCGACCGGCCACCCCGTAGGTGTCCTTGACCAGGACGACCGAACAGCCCTCTTCCGCGTCCGACCGGACCGCGTCGCCTGCCTGGTCCTGTGCAGGTCCGGGCGATCGAGGAAGCGGTCCTGGCGCGGTGGCAGCCCCGGGTCCGGGCTCGTCGGCGTGCAAGGGCCGAAATGGAAGGCTTCGTTTTCCACACCAGGGCACGATTCGGGTTCGCCGCGGCGGCAGGATCCTCGGACGACCCGCGGGTGCGGTGGATCACCCAGTACCTGCCCGGAGAGGTTGCCCGGGAACTCTTCGCCGCCCGGGACGCCGGCGCGGGGGAGCAGCAGCAGATGGTCATCCTCGCCCGCGCGCTGGGACACGCCTACTTCCGTGACGGGGCCGCCGCGCCCACGGCCTGCACATCGCCTTCAGCGACCTCGAGTTCGCCGACTTCTCGATCGGATGACATCCCCTTCCGACCGGGGAATCGGCAAGGTGCGTGGTCGATCCCGCTGGGGAGCCCCTCGTCGGTGTGCAGGTGAGCGAACGTGCACAACCTGATGTGCGGCCATGTGCGCGGCGGTGGAGCGCCGTATGAGCTGTAAAGCACGCAGATTTATGAAGGCACGAATCAGGTCCAGCGCATCATGATGGCGAGGAACCTTCCCTAAAGGGTGTTGCAGAAGGCTGTGATCACGCAGGTCGGAGCGACGTTCGGGGCTGTGCGGTCACGCGGCGAGGGCGAGGTTGTGCATGCGGGCGACGGCCTGGACGGCGTGGTGGAGGCCGTCGCTCCGTTGCCGGCAGTCACGGAGGATCTTGTAGTTCTTCATCCGGGAGAAGGTGTGCTCGACGCGGGCGCGGACCTTGCGGTGGGCGGCGTTGTCCTCTTCCTCGCCCTTCAGTAGCGGCCGTCCGGGGCGTTTGCGGTGCGGGACGACCAGGCCTGTGTTGATGTAGGCGCCGTCTCCGAGGACCGTCACGCCCTGGCAGTGCTGGGCCAGGCCGGAGTCCCGCCAGGCTTTCGCGTCCGCCGTGTTGCCGGGCACCGGCCGGGCCGCGGCCACCACCAGGCGGGTCTCCGCATCCACGATGACCTGCACGTTCGCCGAGAACCGGTAGTTGCGGGAGGACGCTCCGACCTTGCGGTCGCGGACCGGGACGAGGGTACCGTCCACGATCCACAGTCGCTCGACGGCCTCCTGGGAGGACCGGGCCGGCTCGAGCGCAAGGAGTGGACCGATCCTCTGGATCACCCTGCACACCGTCGCGGGTGAGACGCCGAACAGCGGGGCGAGCTGCCGCATGGTGAGGTTCGTGCGGTAGTACACGGCCACCAGCAGCACCCACTCGGCCAGTGGAAGCCGCCACGGACGGCCCCGGCCACAGCCCTCGCCGCCGCGTTCCCGGACCGCCCGCAGCAGCCGACCGAACTGGTCCACCCGCAGCCCCGTGAACGTCTCCACCCACACTTGCTCAGCCCTCAACACCCCAGCCATACAACGGATATGCCCTGATCACAGCCTTCTGCAACACCCTTTAGGCGGCGGGATGCCTTTGGATGGCGTCCCGCCGAGTGGGGTATCCAGGAGGTCCTGCTTGTCGTTGTTGCACGCGCCCGAGCCTGTCCAGTTCAACTCGGCTGCTTCCTCGTGTGATTGCCTCTCTCATGTGTACGGCCACGCGGCCGATCAACGGGAGCGGGTACGCCGGTATCCGTCGGACATGACGGACGCGGAGTGGGCGGCCGTTGCTGCCCGTGCCGACCTGGCCCCAGGGCCAGGTCGGGTAGCCCGAGGGCTACTGCCACCGCCAGATGCTGGACGCGATCCGGTACCTGGTCGCGGACGGGATCTCGTGGCGGGCGATGTCCGCGGACTTCCCCGCTTGGGGCCGGGTCTACGCCTTCTTTTGCCGATGGCGTGAGCACGGGCTGATCGCCGAGTTCCACGACCGGCTGCGCGGGAAGGTCCGTAAACGCGAAGACCGCCAGATCGAGCCCACGGCGGGGATCATCGACGCGCAGTGTGCAGGGCCGCTGCGACGGTGCCGGCCGCCTCACGCGGCTACGACGGCGGGAAGAAGGTGCCGGGCCGCAAACGGCACATCGTGACCGACTGCCTCGGTCTGCTCCTGGTCGTCGCGGTCACCGCCGCGAACGTCGGCGACTGGAACGCCGTGGCGGGCCTGCTGGCCCGGCTGCGCCGCCTGCACCGCGACATCACCCTGGTCTGGGCCGACGGCGGCTACACCGGCGGCCTCATCGACTGGTGCCGGGACAAACTCGCCCTGACCCTGCAGATCGTCAAGCGCACCGACGACACGACGAGGTTCGTGGTGCTCCCCAGACGCTGGATGGCCGAGCGCACGTTCGCGTGGCTGATGAACTCCCGCCGCCTGGCCCGGGACTACGGGACACGGCCGGCCAGCAGCGAGGCGCTGATCCAGTGGTCGATGGTCACACGGATGAGCCGACGTCTGGCACGGCCACGGGCCGCCGGCTACCACTGAAAGCCCCCGACGCCTCCAGCAGGAGCCACCCGCGCTCCGCCAGCCGTCTGGCCTTCGACCGCACCCCCTCGACCTTCGCCGGCGTCGTCCCAAGACCGAGCTCCACCGCGATCTGTTTGGCCTTCACCGGTCCCCTGCCTGCTGATCGCTGTTCCTCCAGCACGCCCAGAATCCGCTGGTAGTCCGGCGCCAGCACCGTCACCGGCGGCCCCTCCCGCCACGGCGGCACCACCGAGCCCGGCACCGGCACCCGTGACGGCCCCGATTCCCGCTCCGCCCCGGTTCCGGTCCCGGTCCCGGTCCCGGCAGTGGACTCGGCCGCGGAGGCGGCCAACGCCTCGACCAGCTCCTCCCGCGCGATCACCCGTCGGTCCAGCTCGATCTCCGCGGCCTCCAGCACCTCGGCCAGCCGCGTGACTTCCTCCCGCAGACCCTCCACCCGCACCCGGGCAGCCGCCTTCCGCTCCTCCAGTATTCCCAGCACCGACGCCACCGCGCCCCCCTCAGCCATCAAGCGGACACAAGACGCCGCATCCCTCCCTCACCCCGAACGAAACTATGCCTGACCAGCTAAAATCAAACGATCACGTTCGGTTGAGAGACGGTTTCTCAGCTTGGCGTTTAACGT
>NZ_LIQT01000441.1 GCF_001418415.1 Streptomyces hirsutus | reverse complement strand
GCGTCCTCCTGGGTGTAGATGTCGTTGGTGACCACGGCGATCGACAGTCGGTCCCGCAGCGTGCGGCACAGGGCGGCGACGGTCGCGGTCTTGCCCGAGCCGACCGGTCCGCCGAAGCCGATCCGCAGGGCGCGGCGGCTGCCGTCCGGGCGCCGGGGCTCGGCGCTGTAGGTGTGGCGCTGCGGCATGGTCACGGGGTGGTCCAGATGCACGGGGGCTCCAGGTCTGCGGGGGGGGTCAGGAAGCGAAGAGGCGAACGGTCCAGGCGGCGTGCTGCTCGCCGGTGATGTCCAGCAGGGGGGCGGACGCGGCGGGCAGGACGGTGACGCCCTCGGCGGCGACGCGCCCCGCCGCGTCGGACGCGGCGTCGGCGACGGCGTCGAGGTCGTCGGCGAGCCGGGCCAGCACCGCGGTGGCCTCGAAGGGGTCGAGGCTCAGCAGGCGCACCGCCGCGGTCGCCGGACCGCCGACACTCTCGTACACGGCGGCGTGGGCGGCGTCGAGCGCGGTGAGTCCGGCGGCGCGGGCCGCGACGCCGAGGACGACCGGCTGGTGGGCTCCCTGCGGCCGGTGGCGGGCGAGGTGGTCGAGGCCGGCGCAGGGCCAGGTGGCGCGGGCCGCGCGCATCATCTGCCGGCCCAGGCGGCGCGCGACGCGACGCAGCGCCGGTGCGGGGGTGCGGGTGTCGGCGGCGTCGTCCAGGGCCAGGGCGTCGTATCCGGTGGCGGCCGCGGCGGCGAGGCCGGCCGCGGTCAGTCCGGCGGTGTGCAGCCGCCCGCGGCAGAACGTCTCCAGGCTCGCGGTGTCGTGCACGCCTCCGGAGGCGACCGCGGCCTCCATCCCGCCGGAGTGGGCGTGCCCGCCGGCGGGGAAGCGGCCGTCGGCCAGGATGAGCAGGGCGGTGCGGCTCATGGGGTGACGGGCCCTCCTTTCGCGAGGCGCGGGGCCGGCCCCCGTCGGTGCGGCCGGCCCGGATCGGGGGAGGTCGGAACAGTCAGAACAGGAAGTAGCGCTGGGCCATGGGCAGTTCCGTCGCGTAGTTCCGCCCGACCTCGTGTCCGTCCACCGTGGTGCGGACGTCGGAGGTGGTGGCGCCGCCGATGGTGACCTCGAAGGTGTCGGGGTCGACGACGATGTCCGGCAGGCCGTCGTTGTGCACCATGTCGGCCTTGGTGACCTCCCGGGTGGAACGGATCGCGCGCAGGGGCTTGAGCAGTCCGGTCCGGGAGAGTTCGCCGTCGAGGGCCGCCTCCGCGACGAAGTTGAAGGAGTTCGCCCCGGGGGACCGGCCCCGGGAGCCCCAGACCGGGCGCGGCAGATAGGGCTGCGGGGTGGGGATGGAGGCGTTGGCGTCGCCGATCTGCGCATAGGCGATCTGGCCGCCCTTGATGACCATGTGGGGTTTCACGCCGAAGAACTTGGGTTCCCAGAGGACCAGGTCGGCGAGTTTGCCCGGCTCGACGGAGCCGACCTCGTGGCCGATGCCGTGGGTGAGGGCCGGGTTGATGGTGTACTTGGCGACGTAGCGCCGGGCCCTGAAGTTGTCCGCGCCGGCGTCGTCCTCCCGCAGGTGGCCGTAGCGGGACTTCATGACGTGCGCGGTCTGCCAGGTCCGCATGACCATTTCTCCGATGCGGCCCATGGCCTGGGCGTCGGAGGACATCATCGAGATGGCGCCCATGTCGTGCAGCAGGTCCTCGGCGGCCATCGTGGAGGGCCGGATCCGCGAGTCGGCGAACTTCATGTCGGCCTCCACCTCGGGGTTGAGGTGGTGGCACACGATCATCATGTCGACGTGTTCCTTGACGGTGTTGACCGTCAGGGGCCGGGTGGGGTTCGTCGAGGCGGGCAGCACGTTCGGCTTGCTCACGAGGCTGATCATGTCGGGCGCGTGGCCGCCACCGGCGCCTTCGATGTGGAAGATGTGCAGGCTGCGGTACTTGGCGTCCTTGGTGCGGCGGTCCTTCTTGGTGGCGGCGAAGGTGTGCTGCACGAAGCCGGACTCGTTCAGGGAGTCGGCGTGCAGGGCGACCTGGACGCCGGTCTCCTCGCACACCGTCAGGGCCGCGTCGATCACCGCGGGGGTCGCGCCCCAGTCCTCGTGGATCTTGAAGCCGAGGGCTCCGGCGGCGACCTGGTCGAGCAGCGCCTTCTCGGAGACCGTGCTGCCCTTGGCGAGCAGGCCGATGTTCACCGGGTAGGCGTCGAGTGCCTCGAACATCCGCTGGATGTGCCACTTGCCGGGCGTGACGGTCGTGGCCGTACTGCCCTCGGCGGGGCCGGTGCCGCCCCCGATCAGGGTCGTCACGCCCGAGGCGAGCGCCTCGTGGATCTGGTTGGGGCACAGGAAGTGCACGTGCGTGTCGACGCCACCGGCGGTCAGGATGCGCCCCTTTCCGGAGATCACCTCCGTCTCGGGCCCCACGACGAAGTCGGACGCGCGCGGGTCGTCGTTGGGGCGCGGCGACATGGTCTCGGGGTTGTACGCCTTGCCGATCGCCTGGATCCGGCCGTCGCGCAGTCCGATGTCGGCCTTCACCACACCCCAGTGGTCCAGGATCAGGGCGCCGGTGATCACCGTGTCCACCGGCTTGCGCGGATCGTCGCGGGGGATGTGCGACTGGCCCATGGACTCGCGGATCACCTTGCCGCCGCCGAAGAGCATCTCGTCGCCGCTGCGTCCCGGGCCGCCGCACCAGTCCTCCTCGATCCTGAGGACGAGGTTGGTGTCGGCGAGCCGGACCCGGTCGCCGGCCGTGGGGCCGTAGAGGTCGGCGTAGCGGGACCGCAGCAGTGGGGCCGAAGGGTTATCGGTCTCGTCGGGCATCGAGGTGCTTCTCCTCTTCGCTCTTGCCGGCCCGGAGTCCGCCGACGATCCGGTCACCGGCGACGGGCACCAGCGACACGGTCCGCTCGTCACCGGGTTCGAACCGCTCGGACGTGCCGGACGGGATGTGCAACCGCATGCCGTGGGCGGCCTCGCGGGGAAATTCGAGCTCTTCGTTCACCTCGGCGAAGTGGAAGTGGGAGCCCACCTGGATCGGACGGTCCGAAGGATTGGACACGTGCAGCGGCACGGGCGTGGAGCCCTCGTTGAAGGCCACCCGGTACTCGTCCTCGTCCGGCAGCGGTTCCGTCTTGCCCGGGTGGACGTCCACCTCGGTGGCCGCCGCGTCGAACGGGTCGTGAAGGGTCACCAGCTTCGTTCCGTCCGGGAACGTCGCCTCGACCTGGACGTGGGTGATCATCTCCGGTACGCCGTCCATGACGTCACCGCGCCGCAGCACGTGACGCCCGGACTCCATCACGGAGTCGACCGTCGCCCCGGCCCGCGCCTCTTCGTAGACGTGCGCCGTCAGCAGCGCCATGACCTCGGGATAGTTCAGCAGCAGTCCTCGCTCGCGGCGCCGCCGGGCGACATCCGCCGCCACGTGGACCAGCAGGCGCTCCTGCTCGTGCGGAGTCAGGTGCATGTCGTCCCCCTCTCCTGTTCGTCGCTTCACCTGGGCCGCGCGGCTCGTCGGAGCCACACGGCGCGACGCCCCTCCCGCGTCCGCCGCAGGCCGATCCTCGGGGAGGAAAGGACTCCGATACGGAGAAATCTGCCTCATGGGCCCTGATCGAATGAAACGGAGGCACAGGTGGCATAAGGGGCGCAGCCGCGGGCACGCCGACCGCCCCTTCCGGCCCTCTCGGGCAGCGCACGACCGTCGCCGCGAGCGCAGCCGTCCATGGGCCGCCCCCGCCCAATAGACCGGCCGCACCGCAAGCGCGCCCGGCCTATTGGGCGGGGCGTTCCGCTCGCAGGCGTACAGGTCAGGCGTCGCACACGCGCTCCCCGTTGTCCAGGGACCAACGGCCCTGCTCCCCAGGGCCCTTGGGGCATATACCCCTGATGTCATACTGACCTGCGGTTTCTCCCCGTCAGGACCCGCCGGTTCGGTGTCTGTTCACCGCCGAACCACCCTCGCGACCACCCTCGCGCCCCCGACCCGTTCCTCAAGGAGCCCAGCCATGCCCCGACTCTTCTGCCCGCTTCCGGCGAAGGCCCCGGACCGACCGGGCCGGTGGGCTCCCGTTCCGGTCGCCGCCCGGGCCGGGTCCGGACCCGGCTCCGTACAGGGCGCCGTCGTCGGGTGCGAGACGGGAAGGTCCCTCTGACCATGAGTACGGAGGACAGGACGTACCACGCACTCCTCGCCCGGCACGATGCGATGCGGCTGCGTCAGCAGTTGCTCTCCCCCGGGGGCGACCCGCGCACCGACCGCACCGACCGCACCGGCCGGCCCTCGGCCGAAGAGGCGCACGACGCGGCCGCCGACCGGCAGATCATCATGCGCGACCTGGACCTGGTGGCTCCGCTCGACGAGCTGATCACCGACCTGTACCGGGCGCTGTTCACCCGGCATCCCTCACTGCGGTCGCTCTTCCCTGCCTCGATGGCGTTCCAGCAGGAGCATCTGGCGCGGGCGTTCTGGTATCTGATCGAGCACCTGGACCGCCCCGAGGAGATCACCGAGACCTTCACCCGGCTCGGCCGCGACCATCGCAAACTCGGCGTGCGCCCGGCGCAGTACGCGGCGTTCAAGGACGCGCTGTGCGAAGCGCTGCGGCTCCGCGCGGGCGAGTACTGGAGCCCGGAGCTCGAACAGGCGTGGACGCGGATGCTGCGGCTCGGCGTCACCGCCATGGTCCGGGGCGCGGAGTCCGCGCTGCACGAACCACCGTGCTGGCGGGCCACGGTGACGGGCCATCGGCTGTACGGTCCGGACCTGGCGGTGCTCCGTCTCCTGCCGCACGAGACCTTCCGGTACCGGGCCGGCCAGCACGCCGCGCTGGAGTCCGCCCGGCTGCCGCACACCTGGCGCCCGTACTACCTGGCCGACGGACCCGGCCCGGACGGGGAGGTCGAGGTGCACGTCCGGTGTACCGGTCCCGGCGGGGTCAGCGAGACGCTGGTACGCCGCACCGCGCCCGGGGACGAGGTACGGCTCGGGCCGCCGAAGGGCGACCTGACGCTCGGCACGGAGCCTCTGGACACCCTGCGGTTGGTCGCCTGGGACACCGGCTGGGCGGCGATGAAGGCGCTGCTGCAGGAGCTGGACGGCCGCGTGCGGCGGTCACCCGCTCACCGGGGACGCCGGGTACGGCTCTTCCTGGGCGCCGACTCGCTGTCCGACCTCCACGACACCGAGTACCTGACCGGCCTCGAGCAACGCCACTCCTGGCTGACCGTGGTTCCGACGGCGGGCAGGGCACCGGGCGAGGGCATGTACGACCGGCTGGTCCTCGCGGTGGCCCGGAGCGCCCCCCTCGCAGAGGGTCGCACCCTGGTCGCCGGGCCGCCGGACATGGTCCGTACGGTGACGGCCGGACTCGTCCACGCCGGGCATCCCGCCGACCGCATCGTCCACGACACGTTGCCGCCCGGCCCGCCCGTCCTGCCCATCCTGCCACGGTTCGCGGAGGGGCACGGGACGGCCGGGGACTTCATGCCCCCGGGTCAGCAGGTTCCCGCCTGAACCGGCTGCCTGGACGCGGACCGGCATACGCCCTCACGGCCACGCGCCGCGGGCCGAGCCCGGCAGGATGGCGCTTTTCGCAGCGGACGCGGTCGCTGCTCCCGCCCTCCGGGGCAGACTTCGGCGCCCGCTCGGTGAGCTGCCGCGACCACCGCTCTCGCCGGTCCGGTCGGTCGCGGGCCCTCGCCTCGGGTTCCGGGGGCGATCCTCACGGCCGGCTGCCCGTCGGTCTCCGCATGCGGCAGGGCCCCCTGAGAGCAGCCCCCCTGCGGGTCGAACCGACCCGGGCTCACCGGCAGTCCTGGCCCTCCGGCGTCTCCTCGGCCATCGGATCCACCGTTGCCCGGGCATCTCCCCACCCGAGGGTGTGGAGCGCCTCGCGCAGCGCGGGGCTCGGGGCGAAACCGTACGCGGCCCGGAGAGAGCCCGCCAGCAAGGTGATCCAGGCATCGGCCAGTGCGCCGATCTCCACGGGACGGCCGTTCCTCAGCCAGAGGAGGGACATCTCGTCGCAGGCGGCACCGAACCCCCGTACGGGCAGGAGGAGCGCGGGGTCGTCGGCGTCGAGGCCGAGCAACGCGCAGATGGCCCGGACCCCTTCCTCCCGTGTCGCCTCGAAGGCCGCCGACGCCACGTCGGCGGCCTGCGCGCGGCGCAGGATGAGATTCAGCGCGATGTCCTCGTGCTCGGACAGAAAAACCAGATGCGCGGTGAAATGCCTCCGCAGCCGGTCGACTACGGACCCTTCGGAAGCGAACTCCGTTGCGGTCCGCAGCTGTTGGTCGACCTCTCGCACGGCCTCGGCGTAGAGGCTCTCCTTGCCCTTGAAGTGATGGGACAGCAGTCCGTGCGCGACACCCGCCGTCCGGGCGATGTCCCCGACGGTGACCTCCCCGTAGGGACGCCGGGAGAAGTTCTCCAACGCCGCCCGCAACAGCTTCTGGCGTGTCTCCTGGGCGGCCAACTGCCGCCGGGTCGGCGGTTTGCCTGCTTCGGGCGGGGCCACCTCAACTCCTTCCCGGCGATGACGACCTGTCGTCCCGCAGCGTATGCGAGGCCGGCGCGCCCTCCTGCGCCGGGACCATTGATTGATTGACAGTCAATGACTTACATTCAACGTAAGCTGCGGCATGCCGCTCGGGCGACGCCGCGAGACGCGAGAAGGGACCACGACATGGTTCTCCGCTTACCGCTCCCCGCCGAGGACGACCCGGTCTGGACGTCCGCCAACGGCTTCGTCGTCCGCAGGAACGAGGGCGTCGTCCGGCTCACGGGGCACGAGACGTTCTCGGTCAAGGTCACGGGAGAAGAGACGGACGGCGCCCTCGCGTTCATGGACGGAACCGTCGAGCCCGGCCACGGCAACGTCCCGCACGTGCACTCGAAGGAGGACGAAGCCTTCTACGTCCTGTCCGGCGAGTTCGAGTTCCTCAACGGGGCCGAGAGGTTCACCGCCGGCCCCGAGGACTTCGTCTACATCCCCAAGGGCACACGTCACGGCTTCAGGAATCTGAGTCGGGAACCGGCCCGGCTGCTGGTCTTCTACACACCCGCCGGACCCGAGTCGTTCTTCCTGGCCCACGGCGAGACGGACCGCGCCCCGGAGCCCTGGCCCGACGAGAAGTTCAACGAAATGGTGGACATCCTCGGCGCGCACAACATGGTGCTACTGCCCGGGGACAACGACTGGGACTGAGCACCTGTCCGAAGACCCGGCCGGGGTGAGCGTTCGCGTGGAGTTCGACGGGGGAAGCGTCGGCGTACTGCAGGCCGACGCTCTCCTCTCCTCTCCTCTCTTCCGTCAAGACACTTCAGGACGGCGTCGAAGCCGCCACGGGTCACCCCTTGGGTGCGGCGTCGGCGGGCTTCTGGCCCGGGAAGACGTCTTCGATCTCTTCTTCGGACCAGCCCTGGCGCGAGATCGCCTGCAGCTTGTCGGTCTCCGGCTTGCGCACGGCCTGGTAGCGGGCCAGCGCCTCCTTCAGGGAGTCCGCGTCCCGCAGCGCGTCGGCCAGCGCGCCGGCGTCCTCGATCGCGGAGTTGGCGCCCTGGCCCTGGTGGTGCAGCATCGAGTGCGCCGCGTCGCCCACCAGCACCACCGAGCCCGAGTGCCAGGTGTCGACCGGGTCGATGTCGTAGACCGCGCGGACGTTCACGGTGCTCATGTCCAGGCCGCGGGTGATGGCGACCAGGCGCTCGTCGAAGCCCTCCACCGTCGCCAGGACGTCGTCCCTGGTGACCTCGGGGCTCCAGGCGCCGTCCGGGCACAACGCGGTGATGTCGAACGACACCTGGCCGCGGTGGCGCAGCGGCAGCAGGTAGACCTTGGTGCCCCTGCCGATGTACATCCGCAGGTTGTCGTCGGTGACCATGCCGTGCGCGTCGTCCACCGAGATCACCGCGCGGTAGGCGTGCTCGCCGGAGAAGACCGGGCCCTTGTCGCTGAACAGCTCTTGGCGCACCACCGACTTGATGCCGTCGGCGCCCACCACCAGGTCCGCCTCGACCCTCTTGCCGTTGGCGAAGGCCAGGACGGAGCGGTCACCGTTGTCCTGGATGCTCTCCAGCTTGTGGCCCAGGTGCACCATGCCCTCGGGGAGCACGCCGAGGAGGGCCTCGATGAAGTCGCCGCGGTGGATCAGGTGGGTGCGGGTCTGCGCGCCGTCGGCCGGCCACGCCTCCTTCATGATCGGCTCGCCGGTGGCGGTGAGGATCTCGAAGTACTCGCTGGGCGAGGTCACCTTCGCGATCGCGTCGAAGATGCCCCACTGGCGGAACCGGTTCATGGTGGCGGGACGCAGACCGATCCCGGCGCCGACCTCCCGGATCTGGTTCGCCTGCTCGTAGACGTCGACCTTCGCGCCCAGCAGACTCAGCGCCTTGGCGGCCGCCGCACCGCCGTATCCCGCACCGACGACGGCGATCTTCAGGTTCTTCAGCTCGGAGTGCTGCATGGGTGGTTTCCTCTTGCTTCTGGAAGGTCGGAAAGCCGGCGTCGGCATCGGCCCTGGAAGGGTGTTCGCGGTGTCGCTCCCGGCACCCGTGCCCGCCTCGCATGCCCGATGCGGGATGCGCGGCACCCCGTCGGCTGCGGCGACAGTAGCCATTCGGTTTACATGGAGTCAATGAAATCGACACTCTGAAAACACAACATACTGAGAGTATGTCGGGCGTGCCGGAACCCGTTCGACGGCCGTCGATGGGCGGAACGGCCGGTGCGGAACCCGCCCGCAGCATGAACGGCGTGCATGTCCCCTCATGCGAATCATTCATTTGCTGGATGTGAAACCGGACACTTCACTGGGGGCATGACTCCTCCCCCTGCCTCCGACGTCGACCTTTTCGCCGACGACGTCCTGGTCGACCCCTACCCCGTCTACGCCGAACTGCGGGAGCTGGGCCCCGTCGTCCACCTCCGCAAGAACGACGTCTACGCGCTGACGCGGTACGACGTCATCCGTGGCGCACTCGCGGACTGGGAGTCGTTCTCCTCGACCTCGATCGCCTTCAACCCGATGGCCAACGAGGCGCTCACCGGCACCTCGCTCGCGTCCGACCCGCCGGTGCACACCCAGCTGCGTGCCACGCTCACCGAGAACCTCTCACCGCGCGCGCTGCGCGGCCTGAAGGGGCAGATCGAGGCGAAGGCGGACGCTCTGGTCGCGGAACTCGTCGAGAAGGGTTCCTTCGAGGCGATCGACGCCCTCGCCCGGGCGTTCCCGCTGGAGGTCGTCGCGGACCTGATCGGCTTCGAGGGCCACGTGCGCGACAACATGCTGCGCTGGGGGCAGGCGGCCATGCAGGTCCTCGGTCCGATGAACCAGCGCACGGCCGAGAACTTCCCCATCGCCGGCGAGCTCTACGCGTGGTGCTCCCAGGTGAAGGCCACCGACCTGGCCGAAGGGTCCGTGGGCCGCGGCATCTTCGACGCCGAGGCGCGGGGCACCATCCCGCCGGACACGGCCGGTCACATCATCCACCAGTACCTCGGCGCCGGCGTCGACACCACCATGGCGGCGATCGGCAACGTGGTCGCCCTCTTCGGCTCGCACCCCGACCAGCTCGACCTGATCCGCGAGGACCCGTCGCGGGTACCGGCGGCGTTCAACGAGGTGCTGCGCTTCTGGGCGCCCATCCACGCCTGGGGCCGACGCGTCACCAAGGACGTCGACATCGACGGGACCGTCGTCCCCGCAGGGGCGCAGGTCGCGATCCTGCTCGGCGCCGGCAACCGCGACCCCCGGCACTACGAGAACCCGGACGCCTTCCTCGTCGAGCGCAACCCGGTCGACCACCTCTCGTTCGGCTACGGCCCGCACGGCTGCGCCGGCCAGGGGCTCGCCCGCCTGGAGGCCCACGCCGTGATCGAGGCTCTCTCCCGGCGCGTCAAGCGCCTCGTCGTCGGAGCCGAGGTCCGCGTTCCCAGCAACACCACCCGGAGCATCGAAGAGCTCCCCGTCCTGGAGGTGATCCCCGCGTGAGGATCGTTCTCGACCGCCCCCGCTGCGAGGGCCACGGCCTGTGCGAGGAAGCCGCCCCGCAGCTCATGCACCTCGACGACGAAGGCGAGCTGGTGCTCGACCGCGAGGAGGTCGACGAGGCCGACGCCGCCCTGGCGAACGCCGCCGCCCGCGTGTGCCCGGTCGCTGCGCTGAGGGTCGTATGAGCGGCGACACGATGGACCGCGTCGTCGTCGTCGGCAACGGGATCGCCGGGCTCACCGCGGCCGACACGCTCCGCGAGGCCGGCTTCGACGGCGAGCTGACCGTCGTCGGCGACGAGCCGCACCCGGCGTACAGTCGCCCGGCCCTGTCGAAGGCGCTCCTGCTCGACGGCGGCGACCTGTCGTCGCACGAGCTCCCGCCGGCCGGCCACGGGGCGACGGAGCTCCTGGGCGTCCGTGCCACCGGACTCGACCTCGACCGCCGGCTGGTCGCGCTCGACGACGGCACGGCCCTGCCGTACGACCGCGTCGTCCTCGCCACCGGCTCCCGGGCGCGACGGCTGTCCGACCTCCCCGAGGAGCTCACCCTGCGGGGCCTCGACGACGCCCTCGCCCTGCGGAAGCGGCTGGCGGACCGGCCGTCGGTCGTCGTGGTCGGCGGAGGCCCGCTCGGCATGGAGATCGCCTCGGGGTGCCTGGCCGCCGGCTGCCGGGTCACCCTCGTCTCCCAAGGGGCCCCACTGGCCCTCCAGCTCGGTCCGCACCTCGCCGGTGTCTTCGTCAGGGCCGCGCTGGACCTGGGACTCACCCTCGTCGAGACCGCGGCGGCACGTCTGGAACGTCACGGGGAGAGCGCTCGGGTCGTCCTGGACGAGGGCCCGGTCCTCGAGGCGGAGATCCTCGTGTCCGCCGTCGGCGACGTGCCCAACACGGAGTGGCTCGCGGACACGGGACTCGCGGCGAAGGGCGCCATCGCGGTCGACTCGCGCGGGCTCGTCCGCCCCGACGTGGCGGCCGTCGGTGACCTCGCGGCCATCCGGACTCCGGACGGCCTGCGCCGCGTCCCTTTCTGGAGCAGCGCGATCGAACAGGCGAAGGTCGCCGCGAGGGCCCTGGTCCGGGGCGACGAGGCGCCCCCGCTCCGGTTCCAGCCGTACTTCTGGACCGAGCAGTTCGGACTGACCCTCAAGGCGGTGGGCCACCTGCCGTTGGAAGGAGACCCCGAGTACGTCGACGGGGAGCCCGGCGGCGGGCCGGCGCTGATGCGCTGGTCGCAGGAGCACGGCACCGGTGTGGCCGCGGCGCTCAACTACCGGATCCCCATTCCCCGGCTGCGTCGTATGACTCAGGTCGTATGACTCAGGCGGCCGCGTAAGGTCGGTTTCATGGGCGACGAGGAAGAGGGCACCACGGGTTCGGGGCTGGACCGGCTGGCATCGGTCAACCTCAACCTGCTGGTGCCCCTTCTCGCGCTCCTCGAAGAGCGTTCGGTGACCAAGGCGGCGCAGCGGGTCGGTCTGTCGCAGCCGGCGATGAGCCACGCCCTCACGAGGATGCGGCGTCTGCTGGGTGACGACCTCGTCGTCCGGCAGGGAACGGGCATGACGCTGACCCCGCGCGCGCTGGAGCTGATCCCGCCGCTGCGCGGTGCGCTGCAGCAGGTGGCGCACCTCGTGAACTTCCCCTGCTTCGACCCCGCCACGGACCGGCGCGTCATCACGATCGCCCTGACGAACAGCACCGCGTTCGTCATCGGCCCCCACCTGACGCGGCTCATCGCCGAACGCGCCCCTCACGCCACACTGCGCCTGCGGACGATCACGGTGCCGACCGAGGCCACCTTCACCGACAGCGGCGTCGACGTCGTCCTGATCTCCGAAGGGCACTTCTCTCCGTACCCGCGCGAGCGTCTGTACAACGACCGCTGTGTGGTGGTGGCCTCACCGGACACGCCGCCGGAGGCGAGCGCGCTCGACCTCCTGACCACCCAGCCGCACATCGTCGTCGACACCGACCGGCGGGTCTTCCCGTACTCCGTGCTCGAGGAGAAGGGCATCCCCTACCGTGTCGGCCAGTTGAGCTCCGACTTCCTGCTCGTCCCCTTCCTGGTCGCCCGCGCGGGCGGCGTCGCGCTCTTCCGCTACCAGGTGGCCGCCACCATGCGGACCCTCACCGACCTGCGGATCGAGGAGTTCCCGTTCCCGCTGTCCGGCCTCGGGATCGACATGGTCTGGAACCCCCGCCTGTCCGATCAGTACTTCATGGAGTGGCTCCGGACGCTGCTGTTCGACGCCGCGGCACAGCTCTGACGCGAACCGCGTTCACCGCGCCGGAGCCGGTCCGGGGTGAGCCTGGGTGGGTGGGCCGGGCGGCCTGAAAACAGGTCGGCCAACCCGGCAGAACCTGATGAACCACAGGAGTGTCCGCGGGCACCCGGGACCGACCGACGCGACGGCCAGGGGCCGTGCCCGCGCCCCCGCGTCTCGGGACGCACTTCAACGGGCCCGCGGTCCGAGGTCCGCCAGCAAGTCGTCCAGCACCGCTTCCTCTTCGACCCGAACACCGCACTCGGCGAGAGCGACGGCCAGGGCCGGATCCCACGGAGTCGCGGCGGGCGGGCCCGTCAGGTCCGGGGCTTCGGCCGCCCTGGCCGCTGCTGCCCGGTAGTGGGCGGCTGTGTAGCGCCACGGCTGCCAGGGGACGCTTCGTCCCAGCGCCACGGCGATGCGTACACCGCCCCAGTCGAAGTCGCCGTGGTAGAGAAGGCCGGCTCCCTGCGCGAACAGACCCCGCAACAAGGTGAGGGCGGCGGCCGACGGCTGCCCCTGGAGACACACCAGAGGCGGACACGCGGAGCCGAAGGCGTCGGCGGCCGCGGACAGCACGGCCGGGTTCTCACAGACGTGGACGATTTCCGTCGTCGGGACGACGAGGGCCGGTGGGTGACGGGTGAGAGAGCGGAGCGTCAGAACCGTGGGCTCACCCGCGTCGGCCATCCAGTCGAGGGGTGGAGTGCCGCGCAGGTTGAGGGTGAGGACGGTCGAGGACAGGTCGTCCATGAGCAGACCCGCCGAGGCCCATGCCTCCCGCCGCCACTGGGCACCGGCTCCGTCGGGAAAACCGGTGAGGGAACGAAGCCCGGACAGGACGAGAGTGGCGAGCGGTGTCCCCTCGTCCAGGGCGTGGGCGCCCGAGAGGTTCCGTGCCGCGAACGTCGCTCGCGATGTCGGAGGTGACACGGGCAGAGCGCGCAGCGCGCGCACGGCGGCCTCCACCAGAGGGCCGGCCGCTTCCGGTGTACGGGCGAGGCGTCGTACGAGACCGTCCCCGCGCATGCGCTCCGCCCAGGGGGCCAGTTCGGCGTCGAGGGTGCCGAGCGGTGCGTACGCCTCTTCCCAGGCTCGTTCCTCCCTGTCCCGTGTCTCCGCACGGAGTGTGACGGGGCCGGTGAGTGCCACCACGGCGGCCGCCAGTCCGTCGGGGCTGACACCGGAGCGGCGCAGGACCGCATCCACCGTGTCGAGGCGAACGCTCAGAGAACCACCGGTCCGTGGTGCCCGTCCCAGCAAGCGCTCAGCGGCCCGGCGTTGGGATGCGTCGGGGGCGGACAGGCTGACGGAGCCGGTGAGCGGCCTCCCGCGTGCCATCCGCTGACGGGCGCGGCCCACCAGCCAGGCGAGGCCGGGATCACCGAGCAGACGGCCGAGACGCTCGGCGTCGATGTCGGCCTGCTCCCCGGCCGGTGGCCGTGCGGTCGGTACCGCGTTCACGACGGTGTCGTCCGCCGCTGTCTCCCGTCCGGCCGCCGCCGGGATTCCGGGATGTCGGCCCCCGCGGGCGGGCGGAGTCGCCGCAGGATTCACATCCATCGGGACTCCTGTCCGCCGGTACCGGTACCGGCGGCAGTGGCAGTGGCAGTGGCAGTGGCGACGGTGACCCGCCCCGGCTCAGCGTGGGAATTCACCGGCCCCTCGGCCGCCTCACCGAAGGTGTCGGCAAGGGAGGCCGCCTTCGACGCGTCCGCCCGCGCACCGGGCTCCGGGCCGCGCCGCCGGTCGCTGCCGTCCCACTCCCACCGCGTCACCAGCACGGCGTCGATGTCGTCGACGCGCGCGAGCTGGGCGATGGCGATGCCCGGTACCTGGGGGTAGCAGGCCCATTCGCGTTCGCTCGTCATGACGACGTCGAGGTCGAAGGCGCGGAGCAGACCGAGGCACTTGGCGCGCGAGTCGTCGTCCACGCCGGCGAACGCCTCGTCCAGGGTGACCAGGCGTGGGGCGTGAGCGCCGCCCGCGCTCGCATAGTGGGAGGACGCGGCGGCGAACAGCGGCACGGACGCGGCCAATACCCGTTCCCCGCCCGAGGCGGGCCCGGTGGCCGGCACCCACTTGCCGTGCTGGTGGCGTTCGACGCCGAACTCGTGCCAGGCCCGGTAGTCGAGGGCGGCGGTGAGGTCCTCCAGCCAGCTGCCGGCGCTGTCGTCGGCCTGCCGGCGGGCGATCTGCTCCTGCAGGAACGCGCCGACCGCGGCCCGGTCCTCGATCGACCAGGCGTCGGCGGACTGGCGCAGCCGTTCACGGGCCTGGGCCAGCCCCTGCGGGGCCCGGCGGGATGCCCGCCATACCAGCCGCAGCTTCATTCCCGTCGAGGTCGGGCGCTCCTCCAGCTCCCTGTTCATGGCGGCTACTTGCCGTTCGGCCGCCCCGATCAGTTCCTGGAGCGTCCCGGCGACCTCGGTGATCAGATGGGTCTGCAGGATCTCACGCTCGTGTGCGGACAGGATGCGGGTCAGTTCCGCGACCTCGGCGGCCAGCGCCTCGGCGAGTTCGGGCACGGCCCGTTCGCGGCCCTGGTAGACGATGTCGACCCGCATGCCGTCCTCGCTCGGACGGGCGGTGGCGGTGTGGCCGTGCCGCGACAGCGCGTCCTGGAGCCTGCCGAACTCCTCGCTCAGCCGTTTCTGCACGCGCTCCCAGACCGCGTCCGAGTCGTCGAGCGAGGAGAGCCGGGACTCCACGGCCCGCGCGAGCGTAATGGCGGGGGTCGCCGCCCACGTCCCTCCGGTGCCGTCCGGTACGTCGAGGTCGGGCAGCGCGACCGCGAGGAGCCCCGTCGCGGCGAACCGCTGGAGCGCCGCGACGGCTTCCTCACGCGCGGCGGTCACCTCGGTGACGTCCACGGCGAGCCGCTCGATGCGCCCTTCGGCGCGGCTGGCCCTGCGGTCGGCGTCGCCGTGGTCCTCCTGGGCCTGCCGCTGTTCGTTCTCGCAGGCGCGGGCCGCCTCGGCCGTCTCCTCCAACTGTTGCTGGAGCTCGGCGACGGCCGCTCCGACGGTGGAGCGGAGTGTCGTGAGGTGTTCGTCCGCCGCCGCGGCACCCCGGGCCGCCTGCGCCGCGCGCTCCGCGAGTTCGGACACGAGGGCTTCGGCCCGGTGGGTCTCCGCCTGCTCGCCGGTCACCGCGCGCTCGGCGTCCGCGTGTTCGCGCAGCGCGGGCCACAGTGCCGCCAGGAGAGCGGTGTGGTCGGCGAGCGCCTGGCGTACGGCGCCCAGTGCCGTGCGGTCGGTGGGAAGGTGCAGGGCGGCCGCGGTCTCGGCGAGTTCGGCCGCCGCGCGATCGGCCTGTTCCGCCGCCAGGGCCAGTTCCGCGGCCCGTTCGTCCTGCCGGGCACGGGCCCGGTGGGCCGCGTCGACCGCGGCGGTGACGCGTGCGTGGGCGTGGCGCAGGTCGTCGTCGCCCGGTACCGCGGCGAGTTCGGCGTCGAGCACGGCGCGGCGCCCGGCCACGGCGCGAGCCTCCTCGGCCAGTTTTTCCCGTTCCGCCGCCAACCCGTCGATTTCGGTGCGCAGTTCGCCGATCCGGGTGCGGCGTGCCTGTTCCCGCGCTCCTTCTCCGACGTACTGGGCGCTGTCCTTGGCCCAGCTTCCGGTGAGCGCGCCGACCCGGAAGCGCCCGTCCGCGCAGACCCAGGTGTCGTGCCCGCCGGCCTCCCAGGAGGTTTCCTCGGACCGGCCCCCGGTCCTGCTCGCCAGCCCGATCGAGGCGAGCAGACGCGCGACCGTCTCCTCCCCCACGGCGGCGGCCCCCGCGTCCGCCGGGTCGACCGCCGGGCGCAGCGCGCGGTCGAGGCCTGCTCCGCCGAGCAGCCCGACCGGGTCGAGCAGGACGTCGTGGCCGTCCGCCGCGACCGTGGAGCCGTCCGGCCGTACCCAGGCGTCGAGGAGCCCCGAGGCCTCCAGCGCGGCTTCCAGTCCCGCGCGGTCGGCCTCGGTGACGTGCGGGCGGAAGTCGACGAGCCGCCACAGCGGGGCGCCGAGGCCCCGGTCCCGCACGTCGGGCGTACGTGTGTGGGGAGCCGCCGGACCGCGCTCCCCACCCGTTTCGAGGACGGTCAGTTCTTCCAGCGCCAGCCGCTGCCGCTCCGCCGTCGCCGCCTGGCGGTGGGCCAGCCCGGCCGCCCGGTCGGCCAGACGGGAGGCGGCGGTGCGATGCGCCTCCTCCGCCGCCGTACGCGCCGGCAGTGGGCCGTCGAGACCGCTCACCCAGTCCTGTACGGCGTCCAGGACCCCCGGCAGTCCGGGCACCCGCAGCTCCACACACCCGGAAAGGTACTCCCGTACGGCCGTGACGAGCGCCTGCCCCGCCCCGGCGACGTTCTCCTCCGCCTCGGCCAGCCGCTCCCCGCTGTGCACGGCCTCCTCGTCGGCCTCGTCGGCGCGCAGCCGGGCGGCCCCGCGCCGCTCCTCTGCCCGCTCGGCCCGGGTGGCGAGTTCCGCCACGTGCTCGACGGCGCGTCGCCGGCCCGCCGTCGTCTCGTCCGCCTCGCGGCGCAGGACCGGTTCGGGGGCTCCCCCCGTCCTGGGGACGTCGAGCCGGGCCGCGGCGGCGCTCTGCGCCACACGGTCCTGGATGTCGTCGAGGGCCTCCTGGGAGGCCGTGAGCCGGTTGCCCGCGGTGGCGAGCCGGCCCAGGGCCCGGGTGTGCGCCTCGGCCGCCGTCCGCCGGTCCCCCTCGGCCCGCGTCAGCTCTCCGGCCGTGCGGGAGGCGTCGGTCGCCGCCCGGTCGAGGGCGTGGGCGTCGCGCATCTCGGGTCCGGACCGCAGCGCGGCGTCCTGAGCGGCCAGCCGCGCGGCCCGTTCGCCGAGTGCGGCACCTCTCGCACGAGCCTCCTCGCGATCCGTCGCGGCCTGGTCCCGGTCCGTCTGCGCCTTGAGGAGTTCCCGCTGGATGTTCTCGTACCGTGCGTGTTCGCGGCGGGGCAGGCGGGCACGGCGCCGGGAGGCGATGCGGGCGTAGCGCCGGTAGTGGTCGAGGAACGCCGAGGAGGCCTGTTCGGCCTCGCGGGCCGCCCGCAGTTCCTCCTTCTCCTCGTCCAGTGACCTGAACGCCTCCGCCGCGTCGGCGACGACGGCCTGGTCCATCGGCGGCAGCGCCTCGGTCAGTGCCCGGGACAGGGCGGCTTCACTCGGGCGCTTGGACAGCTGGGGCTGGCGCAGCTGGATCAGGAGGTCGACGAGGGCGCCGTAGCGCCGCTCGCCGAGCCCGAAGAGGGCTTCGTCGACTGCTCTGCGGTACGTCTTCGCCGTGTCGTACACCATGCCGCGGCTGCCGACGGCCTCCGCGAGCCGGTCCCGGGACAGCGCCGTTCCGGTCGCGTCCAGCAAGTCGAGACCGGCGCCGATGCGCTGGTCCGTCACCGCGAACCAGTGGCGGGCGATGCCGCGACCGGCGACCGCCTTCAGTCCGCACAGCAGCGTGCGGAAGTGCGCCTCGCCCGTGGTGTCGTCGAGCCGTCCGAACTCGATCCAGGTGTAGCCGAGGCGTTCCGGGTTCGGGTGTGCGCCGCCCAGGAGCAGGTTCCACTCCATCCGCTTGCCCGGGTCGCCGTCGGGTTCGACGCGGCGGGCGGAGAGGTCGCTGTCCAGGAGGAACGGCAGGGTGAGGGCGAGCACCTTCGACTTGCCGGTGCCGTTGTTGCCGCGCAGCAGCAGCCGGCCGTCGCGGAACCAGAACTCCTCGACGTCGTAGTGGAACAGGTCGACGAGCCCGATGCGCAGGGGCCGCCACCGGCCGGGGGCGGGGTTCGGGAGCGCGGTCACAGGGTGGTTCACGTTCGCCTTTCGTCCTGCACGGTCGTGGAAGTCCGGCGGCCGTGGGCCCGTCCGGGTTCCCTCACGACGGGCTCACCGACCGCGTAGCGCGCGAGGGCCGGCCGCGGTACGACGCCCTGCTCGGTGCGTTCGGCGAGTCCCAGCGCCACCAGCTTGGTCAGCGCCTGCTCGACGAGTTCGGGCTCCGCTCCCGGCTCCCTCGCCGACTTGGACCAGAACCCGCCGTGTTCCGCGGCGAGTTCCCGTACCCGGGCCGCCAGTTCCGCCGGTGCGACGGGCCCGGCCGCCCGTGCCAGGTGACCGGCCAGCAGCAGGGTGATGTGACCGTGGGTGCCCTGTTCCGGCATGCGGACGTCGGTGAGGTCGTCCAGGGGGTCGACCATGGCGATGCCTTCGGCACGGACCTCCGCGACCAGTCCCGTCAGTTCGTTGATGCGTGCGGTGATGAAGCCGCGCTGCCGGGTGAGGTAGGCCAGTTCGTCGTCGGTGAGGTCGTCGTAGTAGAGCACCGGGTCGTCGAGGAGGCGGCGGGTCAGCTTCCAGCGGATCGCCCGGAACCTGAGCTCGTCGCTGTCGAGCGCGGTCTGCGCGGTCATCTCCCCCAGGCGTTCCTCGAACTCCTCGGCCTCGACCATCGAGGGGCCCCGCAGGGACGCCGGCATCCCTGCCAGCACCCGTCGCCGCACGTCGTACAGCACGTCGCCCGACCCGCTGACGTAGGCGTCCTCGTCACCGGCCACCCGGCGCAGCACCCCGAGCCGCAGCAGCAGGCGGACGACGGCCGCGAGGTCGAGGCGCTCGTCGCGCCGTTCCAGGGTGAACGTGATCCCGGCGGCGACGAGTTCGGGATCGGCGGCGGCCAGGACGACCTGTTCGGCGAGGCGTCCGAGGGCCACCTGCGACTCACCCCGCTCCAGCACGGCGAGTGTCAGGCAGAGCAGGACGTAGCGACGCCGGGTGAAGGGCAGGGCGCTGCGGGCGGCCTCGCGCGCCGGGTGCGTGGCGTCGGTGAGGGTGCCCGGCGTCTTGCGCAGCCGTGCGGCGTCGGCGTCCGTACGCAGCGTCCAGCCGACGTTGCGCTCGAACCACTCCCGCAGCTCGGCGGTGTGCCGGCGCACCAGCCGGAACTCGTCGGGGTGCGGCCCGTCGGCGGTGAGCAGCGGCTCCTTCAGCAGGGCGCGCGCGGCCCGCTGCAGATCGGCCTGGCGCTGGCCGTCCAGGACCTCGGCGAGGGGGCCGCTCATCGGTTCTCCCTACGGTTTTGGGCGGCTCCGGAGGGCTGGAGAGGACTGTCCTGCCGGGGGACGGATACGGACACGTGGGGGGAAACGGCTGTCGGCGGCCTCGGATGCCACAAGGTGGGCAGGTGCCCTTCGGGCGCACCGGGCCCGTCGCTCCCGTCTTCCCCCGCCGTGAGGTCGATGATGTCGATCAGGTGGTCGGGTCCGCTGAACACGCCATCAGGTGTGCGCACTTCGGCCGTCGATCCGTCGCCGAGGGCGGTCAGCCGGATCTCCATCGAACCGTCCCCGCTGGTGACCACGGTGCCCGTCATGCCCGGCCGCCAGGTGGCGAGCGCGTCGCCGAGCAGGCGCAGGAACAACTGGAAAGCGTGCGGATCGAGTTCACCCAGCCGGGACAGCCGCACCGGCCCGCCCGTCACGAGACGGTCCCGGGCCCGACGGGTCTCTTCCGTCTGCCGGGCGGCGAGCTCGGCAAGTCTGCGCTTCGCCTCGCCCCGGTCCGCCACCTTGCGTGGCTTGCCGCGCCGTTCGTAGCTGCCGGTACGGCGCAACTGGGGACTGATCCGCAGCGGTCGTGACTCGCCCCACGGCGTCGAGGCCGGCTCCGGTGAGGCCGCCTGCTCGGCGAGGGTGTCGGCGTCGACGGTGAGGTGCCGGGAGGAGTGCAGCCCGAACGCCACCCGCCACAGCCGGTGCCGTGCCGCGTCGTCCGGTGCCTGGGCGAACCAGCGCGCCAGTGTACGGAAGTCGGCCG
>NZ_LIQT01000440.1:517-3739 GCF_001418415.1 Streptomyces hirsutus | reverse complement strand
CGGATCGGTTTCAGCGCGACCTGGCTGCTGTTCCTGCTGCGTGAGTTCCCCCACCGCCAGGAGCTCTACGGGCCCGACGGCCCGTGGGACTGGGACCTCGCCGATCAGCTCGTCGGGTCCAACGGCGCCTTCACCGCGCTGCTGTGGTCGGACGGCCAGGGCTGGTTCGAGGCCCTCTACCTGCTCGCGGTGGTGTGGAGCGTCCTGCTGCTGCTGGGCTGGCGCACCCGCACCATGTCGGTGCTGTTCATGGTGGGCGTGCTGTCGCTGCAGAACCGCAGCGTCTTCATGGGCGACGGCGGCGACAACGTCCTGCACCTGATGTCGGTCTACCTCGTGTTCACGCGCTGCGGCCAGGTGTGGTCCCTGGACGCGAGGCGTGCCCGGCGCGCGGACGAGGCGCGGGCGCGTGGAGAGCGGCCGCGGGACCGGACGGGCCCCGCGCTGTGGGGGGTGCTGGGCTTCCTGCTGCTCCTGGCGACCCTGGCCGGCCGGATGGACGGCGACCGGTTCGTCCCGGCGCTGCTGTGGGCCGTATGGCTGGCGCAGGCGCTGTGGTGGCTGGTGGGGCGCTACGCGAGGACCCCGCAGCCGCGCGGTCTGCTGGACGTCGTCGCCAACATCGTGCACAACGGCGCCCTGCTGGTGATCATGGCCGAGGCCTGTCTGATCTACGCCACGGCCGGCTGGTACAAGATCCAGGGCTCCCGCTGGCAGGACGGCACCGCGGTGCACTACCCGCTGCACCTGGAGTACTTCTCCCCCTGGCCGGCCCTCAGCGACCTGCTGACCGCCAGCGGCACCCTGGTGATGCTGGTGACCTACGGGACGGTCGCCGTACAGGTCGCCTTTCCGTTCACCCTGTTCAACCGGCGGGTCAAGAACGTGCTCCTGGCGCTCATGATCACCGAGCACGCGGTGATCGCCGTCGTCCTGGGACTCCCCTTCTTCTCCCTGGCGATGATCGCGGCCGACGCGGTCTTCCTGCCGACGTCGTTCCTGCGCCGCCTGGGCAACGCCTTCGGGCGCGCCTGTGCGGGGGTACGCACCCGGACCCTCCGCATCCCGCCGTCGCGCACGCGCGCGGACGGTGCGCCGGTACCCGTACCCAGGACCGGGAGCCCGGGAGAGCCGGTGGACCACGTGGATCAGGTGGATCAGGTGGATCGCGTGGACAGGGAGGAGCCGGCCGGTCGGGGGCCGACCGTCCCCGCGCCCGGGAAAGCACCCGGCACGCGCCCGTAGGCTGCACGTCATGGCCGCCCCCGACCGCGACACCGACACCGATCCCGACCGCGACACCGATCCTGACCGCGACACCGCCCCCGACAGCGACTCCGTGCCCCCGGCGACTCCCGCCCAGGACGACGCCGCCCCGGTGACCCGCTGGCACCGGCACACCGGTGGTGCGGTTCTGCTCGACGGCTTCCACGCCCTCAAACACGCCGTGCGCTTCGGCGCCGAGGTCGAGGTGGCGGTGACCGCGGACCGGGCCGCCGCGCTCGCCCTCGCCGACGAGCTGGCCCCGGACGTCCGGGAGGCGCTGGCGGCGCTGCTGGCCGAGGTGCCGTACGCGACGTACGCCTCGCTTGTCCCGCGCCCGCACCCCACCGCCGTCGCCGCGCTCGCCGTACGGCCCTCCCGCGCGGGCAACCTGGCCGGGCTGGCGCGCACCCCGCGCACCGCGCCCGTGGTGGTCCTCGACCAGCCGCGCAACCTGGGCAACGCGGGCGCCGTGATCCGGCTGGCCGCCGGTTTCGGGGCGACCGGGGTCGTCACCACCGGCACCCTCGACCCCTGGCATCCCACGGTCGTGCGCGGCGGGGCCGGGCTGCACTTCGCGACCGCCGTGGAACGGCTGTCCGTCGACGAACTGCCCGCCGGCCCGGTGTTCGCACTCGATCCGGAGGGCGAGGACATCCGCGCGCTGGAACTGCCGGACGACGCGCTGCTCGCCTTCGGCTCGGAGCGCAGCGGGCTCTCGCCCGAGCTGCGCGCGCGGGCCGACCATCTGGTGGCGCTGCCGATGCGCCCCCAGGTCTCCAGCTACAACCTCGCGACCAGTGTGGCCATGACGCTGTACCACTGGAGCGCCACCGGGGGCGCACCCGCCTGAGCGCCTCCCGCGCCGGCCGGTCCTACGCCTCCTGGCGCACCTCGACCACCCGGAAGCGGTTGGCCACGAACGCGGCGTCGGTGAGGGCCGCGTTGGCCGCCGGGTTGCCGCCGGAGCCGTGGAAGTCGGAGAAGGCGGCCGTCTGGTTGACGTACACCCCGCCGGTGAGGTTGAGGGAGAGCTGGGCGGCCTCCTCCAGGCAGACCTCCCGCACCTGCTCCTCGAACTCCGGGGAGGTCGTGTACGCGCCGACGGTCATCGCGCCCTTCTCACGGACGGTGCGCCGCAGCAGCTCCGCCGCGTCCGTGGCGGAGTCGACGGCGACGGCGAAGGAGACCGGGCCGAAGCACTCGCTCATGTAGGCGGCCTCGGCGTCCGGCTTCGCACCGTCCAGCTTCACGATCACCGGTGTACGGACCACCGCGTCCGGGAATTCCGGGTGGGCGATCGCGCGGGAGGCGAGGGCGACCTCGCCGAGGCCGCCGGCGGCCTCCAGACGGTCCTTGACGCCGGGGTTGACGAGCGCGCCGAGCAGGCCGGCCGCGCGCGTGTCGTCGCCGAGCAGGCCGTCGACCGCCTGCGCCAGGTCGGCGACGACCTCGTCGAAGGACTTGGGGCCCTGGTCGGTGGTGATGCCGTCGCGTGGGATCAGCAGGTTCTGCGGGGTGGTGCACATCTGACCGCTGTAGAGCGACAGGGAGAACGCCAGGTTGGCGAGCATGCCCTGGTAGTCGCCGGCCGATTCCACGACCACCGTGTTGACGCCGGCCTTCTCCGTGTACACCTGCGCCTGGCGGGCGTTGGCCTCCAGCCAGTCGCCGAACTCCGTGGAGCCGGTGTAGTCGACGATCCGGATCTCCGGACGGGTGGCCAGGGCCTTGGCGATGCCCTCGCCGGGCCGCTCGGCGGCCAGCGCCACCAGGTTCGGGTCGAAGCCGGCCTCGGCGAGCACCTGGCGCGCGACCTGGACGGTGAGCGCGAGCGGCAGCACCGCCCGGGGGTGCGGCTTGACCAGGACCGCGTTGCCGGTGGCGAGGGAGGCGAACAGGCCCGGATAGCCGTTCCACGTGGGGAAGGTGTTGCAGCCGACGACCAGGCCGATGCCG
>NZ_LIQT01000440.1:0-507 GCF_001418415.1 Streptomyces hirsutus | reverse complement strand
CGGCCTGGAACGCCATCATGAACGCCTGGCCGGAGGTGTGCATGACCGTGTGGGCGAACTCGGGCGTCCGGTCGCTGATCCGCTGGAGGATCTCCAGGCAGACCATCGCGCGGGTCTCGGCGCCCGCGTCCCGCCAGGCCCGCATCCCGGCCCGCATGGCGGGCAGCAGCACGTCGAGGTCCGCGTGCGGGTAGCTCACGCCCAGTTCGACGCCGTACGGGGAGGTCTCGCCGCCCACCCAGTCGTCGGTGCCGGGCTGGCCGAGGTCGAGGCGGGTGCCGAGCAGCGCGTCGAAGGCGGCCTTGCCCGCCGCGAGGTCCAGACTGCCGTTCTCTCCGTAGGCCTTGGGGTGCTCGGGGTGCGGGGACCAGTACGCGCGCGTGCGGATCGCTTCCAGCGCCCGGTCCAGGGTGGGCCGGTGCTGGGCGGTCAGTTGCTGCGCGGTGGGTTCGGCGGCCATCGGGGACCAACTCCTCGTCGAGTTCGGGGACCGGGCAAAGCCTGGGG
>NZ_LIQT01000044.1 GCF_001418415.1 Streptomyces hirsutus | reverse complement strand
GGCGGGATGCGGATGAGGTGGTCGGCGTAGGGGGTCACCTCGTCGTCGCCCTCCTCGGCGATGACGATGGTGCGGGCGCCGCGGGCGCGGATCTCCTGGATGTTGGAGACGATCTTGTCGTGGAGGACGGACCGGCCTCGCGGTGACGGGACGAGGACGACCACGGGCAGGTCGTCCTCGACCAGGGCGATCGGGCCGTGTTTCAGCTCTCCCGCGGCGAAGCCCTCCGCGTGCATGTAGGCGAGCTCCTTGAGCTTGAGCGCGCCCTCCAGGGCGACCGGGTAGCCGACGTGCCGGCCCAGGAACAGCACGGTGCTCTTGTGGGCGAGGGTGCGGGCGAGTTCCCGTACCGGCTCCATGGTCTCCAGGACCCGTTCCACCGAGCGGGCGATGGAGGACAGGTCCCGGACGACCGCGCGGATCTCGTCGCCGTACTTCGCGCCCCGGACCTGGGCGAGGTACAGGGCGACCAGGTAGCAGGCGACCAGTTGGGTCAGGAAGGCCTTGGTCGAGGCGACGGCGACCTCGGGGCCGGCGTGGGTGTAGAGGACGGCGTCTGACTCGCGGGGGATGGTCGAGCCGTTGGTGTTGCAGATGGCCAGGACGCGGGCGCCCTGTTCCCGCGCGTGCCGCAGGGCCATCAGGGTGTCCATGGTCTCGCCGGACTGGGAGACGGCGATGACGAGGGTCTGCTGGTCGAGGATCGGATCGCGGTAGCGGAACTCGCTCGCCAGCTCGACCTCGCAGGGGATCCGCGTCCAGTGCTCGATGGCGTACTTGGCGATCAGCCCGGCGTGGAAGGCCGTCCCGCAGGCGACGATGACGACCTTGTCGGCCTCGCGCAGCGCCTTCGGGGGGATCCGCACCTCGTCCAGGGACAGGGCACCGGAGCCGTCGATGCGGCCGAGCAGGGTGTCGGCGACGGCTCTGGGCTGCTCGGCGATCTCCTTGAGCATGAAGGAGGCGTAGCCGCCCTTCTCCGCGGCCGACGCGTCCCAGTCGATGTGGTACGTACGGACGTCCGCCGGTGCGCCGTCGAAGCCGGTGACCGTGACCTTGTCGCGGCGCAGTTCGACCACCTGGTCCTGGCCCAGTTCGATCGCGGAGCGGGTGTGCTCGATGAACGCGGCGACGTCCGAGGCGAGGAACGACTCGCCCTCGCCGACGCCCACCACGAGCGGCGAGTTGCGGCGCGCGCCGACGACCACGTCCGGCGCGTCCGCGTGGACGGCGACCAGGGTGAAGGCGCCGAGCAGCCGCCGGCAGACGAGGCGCATCGCCTCGGCGAGGTCGGCGCAGGAGGAGAACTCCTCGGCGAGCAGGTGGGCGACGACCTCGGTGTCCGTCTCGGAGGCCAGGTCGTGGCCACGTTCGGCCAGTTCGGCCCGCAGTTCGGCGAAGTTCTCGATGATGCCGTTGTGGACGACGGCGACCCGGCCGGCGTTGTCGAGATGCGGGTGTGCGTTGGCGTCGGTGGGGCCGCCGTGCGTGGCCCAGCGGGTGTGGCCGACGGCGGTCGCCCCGGTGGGCAGCGGCCGGGCCGCCAGTTCCTTCTCCAGGTTGACCAGTTTCCCGACCCGTTTCGCCGTGGCGAGCCCGCCGTCCGCGAGGACGGCCACGCCCGCCGAGTCGTAGCCCCGGTACTCCAGTCTTTTCAGTCCGGCCGTCACGACGTCCAGCGCCGACTGCGGCCCCACGTAACCCACGATTCCGCACATGCCCGGCAGCCTACGATCCGTCAGGCGCCGGAAAGGGCCGCCGCGTGCCCGGAATCGGAAATTCCCACCGGTGCGCGAGGCACCGGTGGGAACGGAGGGGTGCGTCAGCCGAGCTTGGCGAGCTGGGCGTCGGAGATCTGCGTCGGGAAGGGGGCCTCCTCGCCGGCAGCGATCGCACCGAAGTTGGCCGCCGAGAAACCGGTGACGGTGGCGCCGGTGCGCGCGACGACGATCTTGACGGGCGCCTCGACGCCCTCATCGGCGGCCATCGTCACGGTGATCTCGACGGACTCGTCGGCGCCCTTCGGCCCCTCGGTCTTGGCGACCTTCAGGAACTCGATCTTCTCGCCGGCGGCGGTGGAGGTGAAGCCCTTGGCGCACTTCTCGACGGCGGCGTCGACGTCCTTCATGACCTGCTCGGCGCCGCCGTCCTCGTAGGAGGCGAGCGTGACG
This sequence comes from Streptomyces hirsutus, assembly GCF_001418415.1. GTDB lineage: Bacteria > Actinomycetota > Actinomycetes > Streptomycetales > Streptomycetaceae > Streptomyces > Streptomyces hirsutus. The sequence continues at coordinate 45,914 of NZ_LIQT01000044.1, read as the reverse complement.
AGGACCTTGTCCACGTCGAGGCCGGCGAGCAGGGCCTCCGCCGGGTCCGTACCCTCGGCGGGCTTCTTCGCCTCACCGGTCCAGGACCGCTTGACGGTGGCGGCGGGCGAGCCGACCGGGGCCGCGACCTGCAGGTTGGCGAGGGGCTGGCACGCCTCGTCATCCGCCTTGACCTTGTCGGCGCTCAGGTCGTCCGTAGCGGGCACCTTGGTGACCACCTTGCCGTCCTTCATGTCGGCCTGCACCAGCGCGGCCTTCTCCAGCTCGGCCGCGGTCAGCGCCTTGGCCGCGGGCGCGGCGGAGGAGTCCGCCTTGCCCTCGTCCCCCTTGCCGCTGTCGCTGTCGCCGGAGCCACCGCAGGCGGTGACGAGCAGGGCGAGTGCGGCGGCGGAGGCGGCGAGAGCGGAACGGCGGACGGCGGTGGTTCTCACGTGGGAAAACTCTTTCTTCGAAGGCGCGGAGGAATCCGCTGCGCAGTGCACGGAATATAGACACAGCCCTCTCACAAATGATCATCGAAGGATCATTCGTAGGGGAACCGTGACGGTCACGTGATCCTGCTTCGTCCACCCGCCGGCCCGGTCCGGTCCGGTCAGCCCTTCTCGCCCGGCTTGGACTCGCCGGGCTTCGGGATGCGGCGTACCCGGCGGCGGACGGCGGGGCCGATCCGGACCATGGCGCGCTTCTCGATGCCGCCGATGCGGCGCTCCAGGGCATCGAGCCGCTTGCGGGTGGCCGCCAGTTCCTTCTGCGCGGCGGTGAGCCGTCGACCGGTCTCGTCCGCCCGTTCCTCGGCGGCGGCCAGCCGGGTGCGCAGTTCCTTGTTCTCCCGGACGCGCTTGTCGATCCGGGTGTTGGCGACGGCGATCCGCTCGCGCAGCCGGCTGACCCGGTAGCGCATGTGGCCGTCGTCCGAGCCGTCCCAGACCGGCATCGAGGCGGGCAGTTCCAGGACGGCGAGACGGGCGTCGAAGGCCGCGCCGCGGTCGCCGTGGGTGTACGTGTTCCGCAGGCCGTTGCGGTCGAGGAAAGCGACGATCCGCTCGAACCGTTCACCGTGGTACTTGATCATCGCCGAGTGGTCGGCGGCCTCGTACAGGTCGCGCGGGTCGGTGTCCGCGGACAGCGAGTCGATCGGGACGTGCGGGATGTCGAAGTAACGGCACAGTTCGAGGGTCCGCGAGTCGTGGGTGAGCACGACGCTCGGCGTACCGGCCAGCAGAGCGGCGATGTTGCCGTGGATCCGGGTGCCGTAGGCGAAGTCGTGGCCGCGCAGCTCGTCGATCCAGGTGGCCGGGTCCAGCGGCATGCGCACCTTGTTCTCGCGCATCAGCCGGTGGCTGAGCTGGAGCGGGAACGGGTCCTCGACGCCGGTCTCCGGCGTGAGGTCGCCCCAGAACAGCAGTTCCGCGTCGGCGAGGTTCTGCGCGTAGTAGAGCAGGTGGGGGTAGCGCTCCGACGCGTGACGGGCCAGACCGGCGATGTCTCCCACGGGGAGGGCGTCCGGGGAGAGGTTGACGGCGATGCGCGAGGACGCGGTCAGCTCGACGGCACGGACGGCCGGGAAGGTGTCCCCGTACAGGAACATGGACGGACAGCCGATGATGTCGACGCGGTCGGCGGGGAACCCCAGGTCGGTGAGGTAGCGGGCGGTGAGCTCGCCGCGGACCCCGATCGACGCGGACCGCTCGAGGACGGCGGAGACGAAACGTTTCACCGACGCCTCGATCGGTCTCAGCCGCCCAGTGTCGTAGTCGGCCCCGGTCTGGGCGCCCACGCCGAAGACGACCACGGGGATGGTGAGTTGCTCCACCAGCGCCGACAGCCGGTCCAGGGACGCCTGGAAGGCGGGGCGGAAGGCGTTCGCCAGCGGCACGACGAAGGCCTCGTACTGCTCGTTGATCTCGGCCGCGCGCCGGGCGGACGGATCGGTGCGGATGCCGTTCGAGACGACGTCGGTGTCCGGCGCGGACAGCATCTTGTGGGCCGAGTCGCTGAAGAGAAGATTGCCCGTGTTGGTCCCGATCAGATCCTGGTGGATGAACTCCGTCGGCGTGGCCACGCGGAGCGGGCTCTTCCCGGAACGGATCAGAATGCGCTTCACACGGCACTCCCCGGCTGCTGCGGCTGATGGACTCGACGGCGACCCTGGCCGCTACGAAATGCTAAACACGGTGCAAAGAAAACCGGACACGGGGTAGGCAACTTCTCGCAACCCCCCTCGGTTTCCTTCCACTCCCCCTCGCCGCGTGACGCAGCCCACGAACCATCCCGTTCAAACTCCGTTAACAATGGACTGTGATCTCACCGGTCTCCACGACGTCCCGGAGCGCCCAGCGGCAGCGGCCGGAGGCGACTCCCTACCTCGACCTCACCCGTGCGGAGTGGAGCGCGCTGCGCCACAAGACGCCGCTGCCGCTGTCCGCCGACGAGGTGGAGCAGCTGCGCGGGCTCGGTGACGTCATCGACCTCGACGAGGTGCGGGACATCTACCTCCCGCTGTCCCGGCTGCTCAACCTCTACGTCGGCGCCACCGACGGGCTCCGGGGCGCGCTGAACACCTTCCTCGGCGAGCAGGGCTCCCAGTCGGGCACGCCCTTCGTCATAGGGGTCGCCGGTTCCGTGGCCGTCGGCAAGTCCACGGTGGCCCGGCTGCTCCAGGCCCTGCTCTCCCGCTGGCCCGAGCACCCGCGCGTCGAGCTGGTCACCACGGACGGCTTCCTGCTGCCGACGAAAGAGCTCCAGGCGCGCGGTCTGATGTCGCGGAAAGGTTTCCCCGAGTCGTACGACCGTCGCGCGCTCACCCGTTTCGTCGCCGACATCAAGGCCGGCAAGGACGAGGTCACGGCCCCGGTCTACTCCCACCTCATCTACGACATCGTCCCGGGCGAACTCCTCACCGTGCGCCGCCCGGACATCCTGATCGTCGAGGGCCTCAACGTCCTGCAGCCCGCGCTGCCCGGCAAGGACGGGCGCACCCGGGTCGGGCTCGCCGACTACTTCGACTTCAGCGTGTACGTGGACGCCCGGACCGAGGACATCGAGCGCTGGTACCTCAACCGCTTCCGCAAGCTGCGCGCGACCGCCTTCCAGGACCCCTCCTCGTACTTCCGCAAGTACACCCAGGTCTCGGAGGAGGAGGCCCTCGACTACGCCGGAACGATGTGGCGGACGATCAACCGGCCCAACCTGGTGGAGAACATCGCCCCCACCCGCGGCCGGGCCACCCTCGTCCTGCGCAAGGGCCCGGACCACAAGGTCCAGCGCCTCAGCCTGCGCAAACTGTGACCTCGGGGACGGGACACCGGTCGTGACCCGAGGGCGGGGCGATCGCCGTCGCCGCCCCGCATCCGTCCGTCCCACATCCATTCGTCCCGCATCCGTCCACCCGGTGCGCGGCCGACCGGTGACCGCCGGGCCGGCACCGCCGGACGGCGGCCACCCGCTCCGTCAGCCCAGCGCCGACTTCACCACGTCCGCCAGGCGTCCCGCGACCGAGCGGGCCTGGTCGATGTCGGCGGCCTCCACCATCACGCGGACCAGCGGTTCGGTGCCCGAGGGGCGGAGCAGCACGCGGCCGGTCTCCCCCAGCTCGCGCTCGGCCTCCGTCACGGCCACCGCGAGTTCCCCGGAGCTCTGCACCCGGGTCCTGTCCACGTCGGGCACGTTGATGAGCACCTGCGGCAGCCGTTCCATCACCGACGCCAGCTCGCGCAGCGGACGCCCGGTCTCGGCGACGCGCGCGGCCAGCAGCAGGCCGGTGAGCGTGCCATCGCCGGTCGTGGCGTGGTCGAGGACGATGACGTGGCCGGACTGCTCGCCGCCGAGGGCGTAGCCCTGCTGCTTCATCTGCTCGAGCACGTACCGGTCGCCGACCGCAGTCTGCACGAAGTGGATGCCCTCGCGCTCCATGGCGAGCTTGAACCCGAGGTTGGACATCACGGTCGCGACGACGGTGTCGGAACGCAGTGCGGAACGTTCCCGCATCGCCAGGGCGAGCACGGCGAGGATCTGGTCCCCGTCCACCTCTTCACCGGTGTGGTCGACGGCCAGGCAGCGGTCGGCGTCGCCGTCGTGCGCGATGCCGAGGGCGGCCCCGTGCTCGACGACCGCGGCCTTCAGCTGCTCCAGGTGGGTCGAGCCGCAGCCGTCGTTGATGTTGAGCCCGTCCGGCTGGGTGCCGATGGTGACGACCTCGGCCCCGGCCCGCGCGAACGCCTCCGGCGAGACCCGGAAAGCGGCGCCGTGCGCCTCGTCGAGGACGATCCGCAGGCCGTCCAGCCGGTTCGGCAGGACGCCGACGAGGTGGGCGACGTACGTGTCGAGCCCCTCCTCGTAGTCCCGCACGCGGCCCACGCCGGCGCCGGTCGGGCGGTCCCAGGGAGCGCCGGTGCGGTGCTCCTCGTACACGGACTCGATCCGGTCCTCCAGCTCGTCGGCGAGCTTGTGGCCGCCGCGTGCGAAGAACTTGATGCCGTTGTCGGGCATGGCGTTGTGGCTCGCGGACAGCATCACACCGAGGTCGGCGCCGAGTGCTCCGGTCAGATGCGCCACGGCGGGCGTCGGCAGCACGCCGACCCGCAGCACGTCCACACCGGCGCTGGCCAGTCCGGCGACCATGGCGGCCTCCAGGAACTCCCCGGACGCCCGCGGGTCACGCCCGACCACGGCGGTCGGCCGATGCCCCTCGAACGTGCCCGCCTCGGCCAGTACGTGCGCGGCGGCCACGGAGAGGCCCAGCGCCATCTCGGCCGTCAGGTCCGCGTTGGCGACACCGCGCACGCCGTCCGTGCCGAAGAGTCGTCCCACTTGTCCTCCTGAGAAGCGTCAGTATCGAAATCCGTATCGAATGCCGTACCGGAAGTCGTATCGGAAGTCATATCGAGCGTGATGTCGCGAGGGCGTGATGCCGGACCGCGGACCGAGGACCCGGGCACCGCATCGGACGCCAGGCACCGGACGCGGGACGTCAGGTACCGGGCATGACCCTTGGCCCGCAGGCCACGGCCCAGGGGCGCAAGTGAGGTGTTCGTTCGACGGTCGCGCTGCGTGTGCGGCTTCCGCATCCCGAGGCAAGCACTCCCCGGCCATCCGATCAGATTAGCCGTCGAGCGCCTTGTGTCGTTATACGCCCGCCGTGGAGAGAAAACGAACGCCCCGGCGGCACTGTGGCGTGCCGCCGGGGCGTTCGGAGTACATGCAGGAGCAGCTGCAATCAGCGCTTGCTGTACTGCGGGGCCTTGCGGGCCTTCTTCAGACCGGCCTTCTTGCGCTCGACCGCACGGTCGTCGCGGCGGAGGAAGCCGGCCTTCTTGAGCGCGCCGCGGTTGTTGTCGACGTCCGCCTCGTTCAGCGCACGGGCGACACCGAGACGGAGCGCACCGGCCTGACCGGAGACACCGCCACCCGCGATGCGGGCGATGACGTCGTAGCGGCCCTCGAGCTCGAGCACCTTGAAGGGCTCGTTCACTTCCTGCTGGTGCACCTTGTTCGGGAAGTAGTCCTCGAGGGTGCGACCGTTGATCTTCCACTTGCCGGTGCCCGGAACGATCCGGACGCGGGCGATGGCGTTCTTGCGACGGCCCAGGCCGGCGGCCGGCTGCGGCTCGCCGAAGCGGGACGCCATGGACTCCGAGGTGTACTCGCCCTCGACGGGCACCTCGGACTCGGTGGTGTAGCTGTCGATGTCGATGTCGGTCTCGGTCTCTTCGAGCGGCTGCTCGGCAGTGGTCTCGGCCACGATGCTCCTCAGATTCTGTTCAGTCTTAGGGGGTGGCCGGAACTACTGCGCGACCTGGGTGATCTCGAACGGCACCGGCTGCTGCGCAGCGTGCGGGTGCTGGTCGCCCGAGTAGACCTTCAGCTTCGACAGCATCTGACGGCCCAGGGTGTTCTTGGGGAGCATGCCCTTGACGGCCTTCTCGATGGCCTTCTCGGGGTTCTTCGCCAGCAGCTCGTCGTAGCGGACCGAGCGCAGACCGCCCGGGTAGCCCGAGTGGCGGTACGCCATCTTCTGGGTCCGCTTGTTGCCGGAGAGGTGCACCTTGTCGGCGTTGACGATGATGACGAAGTCACCGGTGTCGACGTGAGGGGCGTAGATCGGCTTGTGCTTGCCGCGCAGGATGGAGGCCGCAGTGGAGGCCAGACGACCCAGGACGATGTCCTGGGCGTCGATGACGAGCCACTGGCGCGTCACATCGCCGGGCTTGGGGCTGTACGTACGCACGGTTCGTAGCCTTCGCTTCTTCAGTGAGTGGTCCTGACATGGTCACCGAAGACGATCACGACAGCCCTGACCGCACCGCGGTGACGCATACCGCGTGCAGGTCGCTGGTCATCGGCCCGGTGGACCGGTGTAAGGGCCCCTCACGTGAGAATGAGCAAGCCAATACACATAACAAACATGCAGAATACCCATGCTCGGCCGGACGGGTCAAAACGAGTCCGCCGCGCGTGGGCCACACCGACTCTACAGGCGTTCGCCACCACCCGTCCCTCTCCCGTTCGCCGGGCCTGTCCCCCCTCGTACGCCGGGCCCTCCGCGCGGCTCGCACCAACCACCCGGAGTTGTCGCTTTTGCCCCTCGGGCGGGGCAACGGCGTGGACCGCGCGCGGGGTTGGGGCGGGCCGGTGCACCCCGCTCCCCGTCTAAGATGCGCCCCATGAGTTATGGGCAGGGGGGACCTCCTTCGCAGTGGGATCCCTGGAAACCGCAGTCTCAGCAGCCCTGGAGCAGCGGGGGCGGGAGCGGCAGCGGCCAGGCACCGGACTGGGCCGCGCTCGCCGAGGCGTCCGAGACACGTCACAGGCGACGGCGGCTGCTGTTCATCGGCGGCGGCGCGATCGCCACCGCCGCGATCGGCACGGCCGTGGCGGTGGCCGTCGTCTCGGCGAACGGCAGCAACCAGGCCTCCGACCCGTCCTCCCAGCTGCCGGCGACCGCCGGCCTGCCGAGCCCCACCGGCACGGTCCCGTCGTTCGCCCCGACGAGCGCGCCGCCGCCGCTGGACCCGAAGGACTTCGTCTCCAGCGCGCAGAAGGACCGGGCGCCGCTGGGCCCCGACGTCCTCTTCCCGGGCACGCAGCTCACCATGGGTGACACGGTGTACAAGAAGGGCCCGACGGCCGACACCCGCAACTGCGCCTCGGCCGCCAAGGCCACACTGCCCAAGGTCCTCACGGACAACGGCTGCAGCCGCCTGCTCCGGGTCACCTACACCAAGGACGACGTCGCGGTGACGGTGGGCGTGGCCGTCTTCGACACCGAGGCCCAGGCGGCCAAGGCCAAGCAGCAGGCCGACGCCAAGAGCATCATCAAGTCCCTCGCGGGCGGCGGGGTGAAGGAGTTCTGCGACGGCGCGGTCTGCCGGTCGACCACCAACTCCTACGGCCGTTACGCCTACTTCACCCTCTCCGGCTTCACCGCCGCCAAGAACGTGACGGAGAAGGACAAGGCCGTCTTCTCCACCGGCAACGATCTCGCGGAGTTCACCTTCCGTCAGATCCTCCGCCGCGGCGAGGCCCAGGCCTCGGCCGCCGCGGAGGAGTGACGACGGCCCGGCCCACTCCTCGGACGACGAAGCACCGAGCCGGACCCGGCTCGGTGCTTCGGTGCTTCGTTCCCTCAGCGCCTCACAGCCGCTTCGCGCTGCGCAGCGTCTTCGCGTAGTAGCCGTTGCCGTCCAGCCGGGAGACACCGCCGATGTCGCCGATGGTCGGGCCGTTGACCTCCTCGCGGCTGGACACGAAGATCAGGTGGCCCTCGGTGTCGTAGCCGAGCACCATGCCCACGTGGTCCAGCCGCTCCTTGGTCCGCGCGTCGAGCTTGAAGAAGACGAGGTCCCCGGGCTGCAGCTGGTCGATGTTGGCGGGCCGGTCCTCGGCGGACACGCCGGTCAGCGGGAGCACGTCGGCGCCCAGCTTGGAGCGGGCCATGCCGTTGGCGGTACGCGGCAGTCCGTCGCCGGAGGCGCTGTCCAGGGACATCAGCGGGTAGCGGGCGCGGTAGCCGAGCACCATGCGGATGAAGCCGGAGCAGTCCAGGGCCCTGGCCCGCATGGCCTCCGGCGTCCCGACGGCACCGTCCCGGAAGGGGTACTGGACGCCGAGGAAGTCGTAGAAGTCGGACTGCTCCAGGCGCAGGTCGCCGCCTTCCGCGCCGGTGGTGTTCAGCGGGCCGAAGTCGGCGTCACCGGCGTAGAGCGTGCCCTGCTCGTCCTTCTTGTCCGGGGCGCCGGCCACGTACTGGAAGGCGAACGCGAAGAGGTCGTCCTCCTCGCTGTCCTTGTTCTCGGCGTACCAGTCCTTGAACCACTGTTCCTTCTCCGCGCCCTTCTTCCACTCCTCGGGCAGGAGCCGGACCCAGTCCCGGGTGGACACCTTGGACTTGGTCGCGGCCGGCTCCTGGAAGGTGCGGGCCTTCCCGGTCAGCGTCGCGGTGCGCGACCCGTCGGTGAGGACCGCCACGATCTGCCCGTCGCCGCCGCGCAGCACCGAGCGCGCCGGGTTCTCCAGCCGGGACCAGGTCGCCTTGCTGTCGTCCGCCCCGCCCCCGGACCCGCCGGTGCCGTCGAGGACACCGACGTTGCGGACCTCGGTGACCCCGGGCGTCTCCTGCTTGCGCAGTTCCACGGTGAGGTAGCCGGAGGCCCCGACGAGTGTGAGCACCACCAGTCCGGGGACGATGTGGCGCGTCTTCTTCTTCCCTTTCCCTGCCATCGGAATGCTCCTCGGTTGTTGTCAGACGGTGGGCATGACGCCGAGCAGCAGGCCGGCGGCGATGACGATGTAGGCCATGAGCGAAACGGTGCCGGTGGCCAGCAGGGTGGGCCCCTTGGGCTGGCGCACCATCTGGTAGGCGATCAGACCGGGCACGATGAACCCGAGGGTCTGGTTGCCGTACAGCAGCGGGAACTCGAGCGAGAGCACGATCATCACGGTGCCCTGGAGCAGCACGCCCAGCAGGACGACCGCGGCGAACAGCCGCTTGCCGTAGAGGATCACCAGTCGCTGCATCACCTTGGTGCCCGCGTAGGTCAGGGCCGTCACGCCCACCACCATCGCCGCGCGCTGCAGGTCCTCGATCAGGGTGAGCGCCAGCCAGCCCGGGGTGATCATGCCGCCGGGCGACAGGTTGGTGGTGAGATAGCACAGCAGTGAGAAGAACAGACCTATCGCGATGCCCAGAGCGGCCATCTCGGGAGTCAGTGCGGCGGTGATCAACGGGGTCTCCGGGCAGGTGTGCGGAAGGAAGAAGGGCGGTCGGCCCGCGGTGGGTCAGCGACGCGGAGGCGGTCCGCCGCCGTCCTCGTCGGTCGGGTACCAGGGCCCGCCGTCGGGCTGCTCGTCGTAGTACGGCCGGCTTTGCCGCTCGGGCCCGTGCTCCTGGTACTGCTGCCCGTACTGCGGAGGGCGCTGCCCCTGCTGCGGTGCGTGCTGTGCGCGCCGCTGCTCGTACTGCTCACGCTGCTCGTGCTCCGCGTGCTGCTCACGCTGCTCGTGCTGCGCGTGCTGCTGGTACTGGCCTTGCTGCGGGTACCGGTCCTGCTGGGCGTACTGGCCCTGCCGGCCCTGCTGCCCGTACGGCCCCGGCTGCCCCTGGGGAGCGGCCTGCGATGCCGCCCGGGGTCCCGCCTGCTGGACGGGGGCGCGGCGGCGGATGAGGGGGATCTCCTGGGTCTGGGAGGCCTGGTAGCGCTCCTCGTACGCCGTCGGGTAGGCGGCGAACGGGTCCAGGCGGGGCGCCTGCTGCGCCGGAACGGCGGCGGCCTGGGCCGGGGCCGGAGCCGGCCGGTCCGGGTCGCTCTGCTGCTCCGGACCGGCCGGCTGGTCCGGGTCGGGCGTGTCGTCCGCGGGGAGTTCGGCCAGGTACTCCAGCAGTTCCTCGCCCTGGCCGTGGATGTTGCCGATGGCGACGAGCGAGGAACCGTCGGACATGCGGCCGAGCAGTTCCGGCATGAAATCGTGGGCGTCCCGGCGGTCGCCGCCCAGGTCCACCGCGCGGTCCCGCCACTCGGCGGGAATGGCGTCGATGGCGCTCTTGGCGGGGTGCCCGATGACGAAGACGTTGTCCGGCTGGAGGTCGGGGACGATCTCGCCCATCTGCCCGTTGCGCTCCACGCGGTCGGGGCGGCAGTTGATCACGACGTTCAGCGGGCGGCGGATGGCGCCGAGGTCGAGCAGCTGGTTGATGTTCATCAGCGTCGACTCGGGGTCGTTGGCCGCGAAGACGTTGGCGAAGGCCAGCCGCTTGTTCTCCTCGGTCACGTACTTCTCCACGGAGAGGACACCGGGGTCCGGCGGAGCGTCGTACATGCCCTGCAGGGCGACCTCGCGTTCCACACCGAGCAGCTCGGCCACGACCAGGGCGATCGCGACGTTCTCCTTGAACGTGAACCAACTGAAGCCGCGCAGCTCCTCGTCGGTGACCATCTCGGGGTCCGCGTAGATCAGCTTGCAGTTCCGGGCGTCGGCCTCCTCCTGGAGGATGTCGAAACGATCCTTCTCGGCGGTGACGCAGATGCCGTCCTGGGGCATCGAGCGGCACAGCGAACGGGCCACGTCGTCGAGCGTGGGGCCCATCTCGGCGAGGTGGTCCTCACGGACGTTGCACAGCACGCCGATCGTCGAGCGGATCAGCTTGCTCTGGTTGACCTCCTGGAGGGCCGGCATGACCGCCATGCACTCGATGACGAGCGCGTCGGGCCGGTACGCGGCGGCCCGACGGACGATGCCGATCTGCTCCACCACGTTGGCGATGCCGAACTTGCGGTAGACCGGCTCCTCGGTCGCGTCCGGGTGGATGAACCGGGCGGCCGTGCCGGTCGTCTTGGCGACCGTGGTCAGGTCACCGCCGCGCAGGGCGCCGGCGCACAGCCGGGTGATGGAGGACTTGCCGCGGATGCCGTTGACGAGCACCCGGGACTGTATGGAGTGCAGGGCGGCGTAGTGCCGGCGCTGCTCGATGACGCCCGCGACGAACAGCAGCAGGCAGCAGACGAGCAGGGCGCAGTAGAGGTAGAGCACGGCGGGTCACCTTCCTCCGGCGCCGAGCCGGGGTTCACCGGGTCGGGGCTCGGTCGGCCGGGGTTCGGCGGGTCGGGGCTCGGCGGTTCGGCGGGGCTGCTGCTGCCGGCGGGCCTGGAGCTGCTGACGGATCAGTTCGAGGCTGCGGACGACCGCTCCCACCTCGTCGTGGTACGTGGGGTAGAGCACCGCCTTGAGGTCGCCGTCGGCCAGCTTCTCGGCGCTGGTGGCGAGGGCGCGCAGCGGCCGGGCGACCACGAGGTGCACCCAGCCCAGGCAGACCACGATCGCGGCGAGCCCGAGCAGGCCCGCGAGCACGCTGCGGTCCTCCCGCTCGTACGCGGTGATCTGGAAGCGGTCGGCGTTCTGCCAGCTGACCACGGTCCAGCCGGCGTCGGCGGCGACACCGCCGCCGCTGAAGGGAGCCGCGGCCGCGACGGTGACGTTGCCGCCGTCGCGCAGGAGGAGCCCGTTCTCCACGGGACCGGCGCCGACCTGCACACCGGCCGCCCGGACCAGGTCGGTCAGGGACTCGCGGGGCAGCTCCTCGAAGGCGAGGAAGCCGTTGCTGGCGGCGAGGGTCCGCCCCTTCGCGTCCACCACGCGGACCTCACCGAGGCCGGGACGTTTCAGCAGCGAGTTGAGGAACTCGATCCGCACTTCGCCGACCAGCGTGACGTCCTTCTCCTCCGGTACGGGCGCGCCGGCCTGGACCACCGGCTTCTTGCCGCCCTCCCCGGACACCCGGACCAGCGGCAGGTCCTTCCCGTCGCTCCAGTCGTGCGGGTCGCCACCGGCACGGGCGACGACCTCGCCGCCCGCGTCGACGACGTACAGCGCGCCGTACCGGGTGTGCTTGCGCAGGGCGTCCTCGAGCACGTTCTCGGTGGCGTCCCGGTCGGAGACGTCGACGAGACGGGAGGTGGAGACCAGGTCCGCCTGGGCCTCGTTCAGTGCCCGGCGGACGCGGTCGGACACCAGGTCGGTGCGGTCGCGCTGGTCGTTGACCATGGTGGCGGGCACGCTGACCGAGTCGTCGGTGCGGTTCAGCAGCAGGCCGACCGGCACGCACCACAGGAGCAGCAGCACGGCGGTCACCACGAGCTGCACCCGGATTCCGAACCGCGTCCTGCCGGCGCGCCTCGCGCCGCCTCCCCCGTCGAAGCCACCGGGTCCGCCGGCACCGTTCGGCCCGCCCGAGCCGCCGAGCTGGCCCCTCAGCCGTTCCAGGGCGTTGCCGATGCGGGCGGCCTCGCCGCCGCGGAAGGCACCGACGGGACGGGTGAGGTCACCGCGGGCGAGCCGGCGGGACTCCAGGAACAGCCGCAGCAGGGGCCGCTGCACCCGGGCCCACAGGAATCCCGCGGCGAGCAGGCCGAGTACCACCAGGGCGCCGGCCGCGATCAGTCCGTACAGCTCCCGGCCGGTGGCGCCGCTCTGCTCGGCGACCGCGGGGAGCATGGCCACGACCGTGAGGCCGAGGCCCGCCGCGACGCTCTCCTTCTCCTCGGGGTCGGAGGAGGAGAGCGAGGCGTATCCGACGGCGACGACGCGGCTGTTGTAGTCGTCTCCCAGCAGGGTCCCGCTGACGCCGGGGTAGCCGCGGGAACCGGGCTCCTTGGCGGTGACGGGGTGTTCCTCGGTCCGTTCGGCCGCCTGGGCGGACAGGTCGGACATCTGCTTCTGGAGGAATTCGAGTTCCTGGCGCTGCTGGTCCGAGTTGAGCGCCTCGGACTGCTCGAAGCCGGCGGTGGCGAGCACCTCGCCGCCGCGTGCCACGACCGCCATGGTGCGGAACGGGCCGAGCGTGATGGGCGGCACGGACAGACTGTTGGAGGCGATCAGGAGCTGCTGCGGACGGTCCTTCCAGTCGAGGAGGGCCATCGTCATCAGCCGGACGTCACCGGTCTCCAGCCGCACCATGCGCGGGAGGAGGGCGCTCTTTCCGGTGAGGACGTCCTTGTCCAGCCAGGCGAGCGGGATGCGTTCGCCGCGTGCGGCGAGCACGTCCCCGCTCTCCAGGTCCACCACGGTGGTCCCGGTCCACTTCTGGTACGTCCTGCCGAGGTCGGAGAGGACGTCCTCGGGCTCGGCAGGTTTCCCGGCGTTCAGCGCGGTGACGGTCCGCCGCAGATCCGTGACCCGCTCGTCGATCGAGGCGCGCAGGGCGATCGCCCCGTCCTCGGCGTAGTGCTGCTGGGAGGAGAGCACGGCCTTCGGTACGACGGGGTCGCTGCCGGGGCCGAGCACCTGGGCGGTCAGCCCGGCCAGGGCGAGGATCAGTACGCACAGCACCGCGATCGGCGGGCGGATGCCGCCGAGCAGCGGCATGTCCGCCCGTCTGCGGCTGCGGCGCCGCTTCTGTGCCGTGGGCGGCGCGACATGGCTCGATGTCACCGGTGGTCTTCCTTGGTCTTTACGCGGATGCCGGGCGTACGCCGGCGCACCAGGACCGCGGCCGTGCGACGTCGTCACTCAATAGACTGATAAACGCTGACAAGGTTGTATCCCCGGCGCGGACTTCGGGTGTGGGGCCGGTCACTTCTCCAACGAGAGCTGCTCCAAGCCGTCGCCGCCGGGGGCGCCCCGGTTGTAGAGGAAGCCCCGGGTCCGGTCGATCGCCAGCCGGTAGCGGGCGAGCCGCTCCTCGGACAGGTCGCCCGGCTCGTCGAGCATCAGCTGGGCGTCCACCAGCCGGAGGTCCTGCACCGCGCCGTCGGGCATCTTCTCCCCGGCCTCCACCTCCGGCGGGATGTCCACCAGCGTGGTGCGGTAGCGGGCGGAGACGTCCCAGCCCTCGGTCGTCTCCTGGAACTCGAACCAGCCGAGGGCCCCCTCCTCGGTGAGTCCCGTCGGCGAGGAGTGCCGGGCCACATGGTTGCCGAGGCTGTAGGCGACCCAGGTGCCGTTCACCTTCTGGATGGGCTGGACGACGTGGGCGTGATGCCCGAGCACGAGGTCGATACCGGTGTCCTCGGCGAGCCGCTGCGCCATCCGGAGCTGCGGCACGCCGGGCTCGTTGTAGTGCTCCATCCCCCAGTGGACGGAGAGGATCACCACCTCGGCACCCTTTTCCCGGGCCCGGACCTCGGCCTTCTTGATCTCCTCGGTGCCGAGCCGGTTCAACGCCCACTTGTGCTTCTCGGGCGTCGGGTTCAGGAACGACTCCCAGGAGTACGACAGATGCGCGACCTTGACGCCTTCGACGTCACGGATGTTGATCTCCTGCGCCTCCTTCGCCGACCGCGCCGACCCGGTGTGCCCGAGGCCCACCTTGTCCATGACGTCCAGCGTGCGCCGCACGCCGTCCATCCCGTGGTCGAACGTGTGGTTGGAGGCGGTCGAGCAGGTGTCGTAGCCCACGTCCTTCAGTGACGTCAGGACCTGCGGCGGGACCAGGAACTCCGGGTAGCCCTCGAAGGGGCCCTCCGGCTTGCCCACGGGGGTTTCCATGTGGCAGATCGCCAGGTCCGCCTTGCTGATGACAGGCTTCACCCCGGCGAGCAGGGGGCCGAAGTCCAGCCCCTTCTCTCCCTCGCCGGTGGCCTTCGCGTCCTTGGTCGCCTGTTCGACCAGCTCGGGGTGGATGAGCACGTCACCCGTGGCTGCGACGGTGAACGAACGCCCTCCCGGCTTGGCCTGGGGCTCCACCGAACCGTCGGCGGTACCGCACGAGGCCAGCAACCCGGTCAGTGCGACCAGGGTGGCGGCCACCCGAACCTTAGGGAGAGACTTACGCAGTGTCACACGGTCATATTCACATGGTCCACACACCCGCCGCGCCGATTACCATTACGAGACAGTCACGTTTCTTTCCAATTATCGCCCTAGTGCTACTTGTTCTGACAATGACGAGTTGCCAGGTGAACACGGGGGAAAAAACGGAGGAAAACGTTCCGTCATCTCGGGAACTGGTGGACCTCCGCAGCCGCATCCTCACGTACACGAAGACCTTCAAGCGCGACGGCCCCTATGCGCCCCCCGACGCCGACCAGCGCGACCGGCTCGCACGCGGCGTCGGACGGCTCCTGGACCAGGACCCGCGGGAGGCGGACGAACTCCTCGCCCCGATCGGCCTGCGCGTCACCCGGCTCACCGACACCGCGACCGGCCGGCGCTACGACGAGGTCGCCGCCCCGGGCGAGGGCGCGAGCACGCGGTGGGGGCGGCTGTACCTGAACGCGGACTCCCCGGTCCGCTGGAGTGCCCAGGTGCCGCACCCCGTCGCCGACCAGGCGACCGAGTCGCTCGGCCTGCGGCTGCTGGAGGACAACCCGGGCGGCGCGCTCGTCCTGGCCGGCGCCCACCGCCGGGCGGGCGACGGCGACGAAGGTGACCGCGTCGCGGATGTGGCCCACCGCGAGGACAGCGCCTTCCACCTGATCGTCGTGGAGCTGCAGAAGCGCGGGGTGCCCGGCATCCAGCTGCACGGCTTCGCCGAGGCCTCCGCGAAGCGCTACGACGCGATCCTCTCCGGCGGTGCCGCGCAGAGCGCGCCCGGCGAGGCGTCCGCGCTGGCCGACCGCCTGGAGGCGGACGGGCTGCGGGTCTGCCGGGGCTGGTCGGCCCACTGCCCCCTGGAGGGCACCTCCAACGTCCAGGGCAAGGCCGCGCAGCAGCACCACGCGGTCTTCCTGCACCTGGAACTCGCCCCGGACGGCCGCGGCGAAGGACCCCGTTCCCAGGAGGTCGTGGACGCCCTGTCGGGGCTGCTCACGACCTGGACGGAGAAGGGGGCGGGAAACTGAGCGGAGAGCCGGGCAAGGAGGGGGGCGGAGAGCCGGGCCGGACCCGGGATCAGCAGCACCGGGCCGGCGGAGCCGGCAACGACCGCTTGTTGCGGGCCTCCTTGGAGCGGGCGGCCAGGAGGTCGTCGGACGGATAACCGACCTCCTCCAGGGTCAGCCCGTGCGGACGCACCACGTGCACCGCCGAGTCCCGTACGCCCGTCGCCAGCACCTTGCCCGGCCAGTCGGGCGCGCGGTGGCCGTCGCCGACGAACAGCAGCGCGCCGATCAGCGAGCGCACCATGTTGTGGCAGAAGGCGTCGGCCCGCACCGTCGCCGTGATCACCCCGTCCGCGCCGCGCACCAGGCTCAGCTCCTGGAGCGTACGGATGGTCGTCGCCCCCTCCCGCCGCTTGCAGTACGCGGCGAAGTCGTGCTCCCCCAGCAGCCGGCCCGCCGCCTCGTTCATGGCGTCGACGTCGAGCGGCCAGTCGTGCCACAGCACATGGCCGCGCAGCAGCGGGTCCACCCCGCCGGGGTGGTCGGTGACGCGGTACGCGTAGCGCCGCCAGACGGCGGAGAAGCGGGCGTCGAATCCCGCCGGGGCCTCGGCGAGGGACCAGATCCGCACGTCGCGGGCCAGCCGTCCCGCGAGCCGCTTGAGCAGCTTCTCCCGGTGCTGCTCCCACAGATCGGCCGGGAGGTCGACATGGGCCACCTGCCCGCGGGCGTGCACCCCGGCGTCGGTCCGTCCGGCCACGGTC
This sequence comes from Streptomyces hirsutus, assembly GCF_001418415.1. Lineage (GTDB taxonomy): Bacteria > Actinomycetota > Actinomycetes > Streptomycetales > Streptomycetaceae > Streptomyces > Streptomyces hirsutus. The sequence continues at coordinate 29,398 of NZ_LIQT01000044.1, read as the reverse complement.
AGTTCGTACGTCGTCTCCCCGGACCGCGTGACGGTCCGCAGGGCGTCCTCGATCTCCCCCTGCACGGTCCGCCGGCCCCCGGCCTGCTTGGCCCAGCCGGAGAACCCGGTCCCGTCGTAGGAGAGATCCAGGCGGATACGGACGTGTCCGGGCTGCGCTTCGTCACTCACGTACAGATCCTCTCAGGCATACGAAAGCGGGCCCGCCCCGGGAAGGGCGGGCCCGCTTCGGCGAGACAGTGCCTCAGGCGTCCTTGGACTCCTCGGCCGGGGCCTCGGCGGCCTCGTCCTTGGTGTCCTCGGGCTTCGCGTCCTCGACGGCCGCGTCCTTCGTGAGGGCGTCTTCCTTGACCGCGCGCTTGGTCGCGGCCTCGGCCTCACCGGTGGCCTCCTGGGCGACCGTCAGGGCCTCGACCAGCTCGATGACGGCCATGGGCGCGTTGTCGCCACGGCGGTTACCGATCTTGGTGATACGGGTGTAGCCACCCGGGCGGTTCTCGTACCGCGGGCCGATCTCGGTGAAGAGCGTGTGCACGATGCTCTTGTCCGTGATGACCTGGAGCACCTGGCGGCGGTTGTGAAGGTCGCCCTTCTTCGCCTTGGTGACCAGACGCTCGGCGTACGGACGCAGACGGCGCGCCTTCGCCTCGGTGGTGGTGATCCGGCCGTGCTCGAAGAGCGCCTTCGCGAGGTTCGCGAGGAGGAGCTTCTCGTGCGCGGCGCTGCCGCCCATACGGGTACCCTTGGCGGGCTTCGGCATGATGTTTCTCCTAGGTGTCTGCCCCGGCCGTATCAGGTACCGGAGTCAGTATCCGAGCAGGCGGTCGCCTGTCGGAGATCCGGGGCCTCCCCGAAGGGAAGCCCCGGAAGGTTCTCAGTACTGCTCGGTCTCGACGAACCCGGCGTCCGCGTCGTCGTCCGCGCCGAAGGCGTCCGCAGCCGCGGTGGGGTCGAATCCGGGCGGGCTGTCTTTCAGAGCCAGGCTCATGCCGGCCAGCTTCGCCTTGACCTCGTCGATCGACTTCGCACCGAAGTTGCGGATGTCGAGGAGGTCGGCCTCGGAGCGGGCGACGAGCTCACCCACGGAGTGGATGCCCTCACGCTTGAGGCAGTTGTACGAGCGGACCGTGAGCTCCAGCTCCTCGATCGGCAGCGCCAGATCGGCGGCGAGAGCGGCGTCCGTCGGCGACGGGCCCATGTCGATGCCCTCGGCGTCGATGTTGAGCTCGCGGGCCAGACCGAACAGCTCGACCAGGGTCTTACCGGCCGACGCCATGGCGTCACGCGGACGCATGGCCTGCTTGGTCTCGACGTCGACGATCAGCTTGTCGAAGTCGGTGCGCTGCTCGACACGGGTCGCCTCGACCTTGTACGTGACCTTCAGCACGGGGCTGTAGATGGAGTCGACCGGGATACGGCCGATCTCCTGGCCCACCTGCTTGTTCTGCACGGCGGAGACGTAGCCGCGACCGCGCTCGACGGTCAGCTCCATCTCCAGCTTGCCCTTGCCGTTGAGCGTGGCGAGGACGAGGTCGGGGTTGTGCACCTCGACACCGGCCGGGGGCGCGATGTCGGCGGCGGTGACCTGACCCGGGCCCTGCTTGCGCAGGTACATCACCACGGGCTCGTCGTGCTCGGAGGAGACGACCAGCTGCTTGATGTTGAGGATCAGGTCGGTGACGTCCTCCTTGACACCCGGCACGGTGGTGAACTCGTGCAGGACGCCGTCGATGCGGATGCTGGTGACAGCGGCGCCGGGGATCGACGACAGGAGGGTGCGGCGGAGGGAGTTGCCGAGGGTGTAGCCGAAGCCCGGCTCCAGCGGCTCGATCACGAACCGGGACCGGAACTCGTCGACGACCTCTTCGGTCAACGAGGGACGCTGAGCGATCAGCATGTGGAGATCCTTCTTTCGTGGACGCCCGCTATTTGACGTCCGACGGAAACCGCACCCGGTAAGGAGTGCGGGCACTGCAAGGGTACGGGCGGTACGGCCCGTATACGGAGCGTACCGCCCGAAAAATCACTGCCTGCGTGGCGCCGGATCAAGGACTCGGACGCGACGCGGCCGCATCAGACGCGGCGACGCTTCGGCGGGCGGCAGCCGTTGTGCGGGGTCGGGGTGACGTCCTGGATGGAGCCGACCTCGAGACCGGTCGCCTGGAGCGAACGGATGGCGGTCTCACGACCGGAACCCGGGCCCTTGACGAACACGTCGACCTTGCGCATGCCGTGCTCCTGGGCGCGGCGGGCAGCCGACTCGGCGGCCATCTGCGCGGCGAACGGCGTGGACTTCCGGGAGCCCTTGAAGCCGACGTGGCCGGCGGAGGCCCAGGAGATCACGTTGCCGGACGGGTCCGTGATGGAGACGATCGTGTTGTTGAACGTGCTCTTGATGTGCGCGTGGCCGTGAGCGACGTTCTTCTTTTCCTTGCGGCGCACCTTCTTGGCAGCGCCCTGACGTCCCTTGGGGGGCATCTACTAACTCCTACGGGAGGTGGTCGGTCCTTCAGCGAAGACCGTGGACAGGTGTCCGCTGCGGACTACTTCTTGCCCGGCTTCTTCTTGCCGGCGATGGCGCGACGCGGGCCCTTGCGGGTACGCGCGTTGGTGCTGGTGCGCTGACCGCGGACGGGCAGACCGCGACGGTGACGCAGACCCTGGTAGGTACCGATCTCGACCTTGCGGCGGATGTCGGCCTGGATCTCGCGACGGAGGTCACCCTCGGTCTTGACGTTGTTGTCGACGTACTCGCGGATCGCGACGAGCTGCTCCTCGGAGAGGTCGCGAACGCGGGTGTTCGGGTCGACGCCGACAGCGGCCAGCGTCTGCTGCGAAAGGGTTCGGCCGATGCCGAACACATAGGTGAGGGCGATCTCCACGCGCTTTTCGCGCGGGATGTCAACACCGGAAACGCGTGCCATTCAATGGCTCCAGTTTGTTGTCGGAGGTCTTCCGCAGATCCGTCCCCCAACCGCCGTCCTCGCCTGCTTCGACGATTTGGTACGGACTGGGTCCCCGGCCTCCGAGCCAGGGGTGTCGAGCCGGAAGGCTCGGGCTCTGCGTATGAACGTGTACTGCTCGCGTCGCGCGAAGTTCTGCGGGAAGGCGCAGAGGGTGGATCGTGCGGTTCAGCCCTGGCGCTGCTTGTGGCGCGGGTTGTCGCAGATGACCATGACCCGGCCGTGACGGCGGATCACCCTGCACTTGTCGCAGATCTTCTTGACGCTCGGCTTGACCTTCATGGGATTGAAGTTCTCCGGGCTCAGTGCCCCCGCATCACAGGGAGAGGGGGCAAGATCTACTTGCTCACTTGTACCGGTAGACGATCCGGCCACGGGTCAGGTCGTACGGAGAGAGCTCCACCACGACCCGGTCGTCAGGGAGGATGCGGATGTAGTGCATGCGCATCTTGCCGCTGATGTGTGCCAGAACCTGGTGGCCGTTCTGGAGCTCGACCTTGAACATGGCGTTCGGAAGAGACTCGACGACAGTGCCCTCGATCTCGATGGCACCTTGCTTCTTGGCCACGCTTCGCCCTTCGAATCGACTACCTTGATCGGCTCTGCCGCGCACCGCACGTGCATGACGTGCATGCAGACATGCGGGTGCACAAGAGCCGACGAGTCAGTCTACGTCAGGGGCCCCCGGAAAGACGAATCGAGAAAGTCTGCCCCACCCACGCGATCCTTAACCCGCCGACTTCCGCGAGCACCGGGGTTCGTCCCGGCGGATCCGGCGCGGCCGTGATCCCGTAGCCGGCGGGCCTCGGCCCGCCTCCGCCGGCGCGACGGAGTGCTCCGGAGTGCTCCCCGTGCGAGGACCGGGTCCCGTCCGTCGTGATGACGGTCCGGCCGCACCCCGAGCGTCCCTCTCGCGGCTCGGCGCCAGGGGCGCCTCACAGGCCTCCGGCGGTTGCGCCGCCCCCGGCCGACGGTCGCGGCGAGGCCTCCCTCACTCAGGCGAGCGGATCCGGCGCGGCCGTGATCCCGTGCTCGGCCAGCTTCGCCTTCCCGCCGTCCGGGGCGGTCAGCACCAGCGGGCCCGCCTCCGTCAGCGCGACGGAGTGCTCCCAGTGCGAGGACCAGGTCCCGTCCGTCGTGATGACGGTCCAGTCGTCCTCCAGCACCTGCGTCTTCGCCGTGCCCAGCGAGACCATCGGCTCGATGGCCAGGCAGAAGCCCGGGACCAGCTTGGGTCCCTTGCCCCGGCGGCGTTCGACGTAGTTCAGCAGATGCGGGTCCATGTGCATCTCGGTGCCGATGCCGTGGCCGCCGTAGTCCTCGATGATCCCGTAGCGCCCGCCGCCGGGCTTCGGCTGCCGGCGGATGTAGGTCTCGATGGCGCGGGAGACGTCGACCAGCCGGTTGCCCGGCTTCATGGCCGCGATGCCGGCCCACATCGACTCCTCGGTCACCCGGGACAGCTCGACCAGCTCCGGGGCGTGCCCGGACCCGACGAAGGCCGTGTAGGCCGCGTCACCGTGCCAGCCGTCGATGATGGCGCCGCAGTCGATGGAGATGACGTCCCCGTCCTTGAGGACCACCTCGTCGGAGGGGATGCCGTGGACGACGACCTCGTTGACGGAGGTGCAGATCGTCGCGGGGAAGCCGCCGTAACCGAGGAAGTTGGGCTTCGCGTCGTGCTCCGCGAGCACCTTGCGGGCGACCTGGTCCAGGTCCTTGGTCGTGGCCCCGGGCACGGCCGCCTCGCGGGTGGCCGCGTGAATGGCAGCGACCACCAGCCCCGCCTCACGCATCTTGGCGATCTGCTCGGGGGTCTTGATCTGCACCATGAGGACGACGGCCTTTCTGGACCGGAGAGAGTACGGACACCGTCAACGATACGGGGGACGGTGTCCGCGCCCGCTCCCCCGCACACACGTCGGCCGCGGCTCCCCGCAGGGAACCGCGGCCGGACGGGCACAGCTACTGGTCCTGCTTGAGCGCCTCCAGCGCGCGCCCGGTGACCTCGTCCACCGGACCCATCGCCCCGATCGTCACCACGAGGCCCTGGGCCTTGTAGTAGTCGATGATCGGCTCGGTCTGCGTGTGGTAGACCTCCAGCCGGGTGCGCACCGTCTCCTCGGAGTCGTCGTCCCGCTGGTACAGCTCGCCGCCGCAGACGTCGCAGACGCCTTCTTTGGCCGGCGGGCTGTACGTCACGTGGAAGACGTGGCTGGAGTCCTTGCGGCAGACCCGCCGTCCGGCGATCCGCTTGACCACCTCGGCCTCGGGGGCCTCCAGGTCGAGCACCGCGTCCAGCGTGATGCCCTCGGTCTCCAGCAGCTCGTCCAGCGCCTCGGCCTGGGAGACGTTCCTCGGAAAGCCGTCCAGCAGGAAGCCGGCCTCGGCGTCCGGCTGCTCCATGCGGTCCTTCGCCATGGCGATGGTGACCTCGTCCGGCACCAGGTTGCCCGCGTCCATGTAGGACTTCGCGAGCTTGCCCAGATCGGTCTGCCGGCTGATGTTGGCGCGGAACAGATCGCCGGTGGAGATGTGGGGGATGCTCAGCTTCTCGGCTAGGCGGGTGGCCTGTGTGCCTTTCCCAGCACCCGGCGGCCCGACGAGGACGATTCGCATCAGCGGAGGAACCCTTCGTAATTGCGCTGCTGGAGCTGGCTCTCGATCTGCCTCACCGTCTCGAGACCGACACCCACGATGATCAGGATGCTGGTCCCGCCGAACGGGAAGTTCTGGTTTGCCCCGAAACCGGCCAACGCCATCGTCGGCACGAGAGCGATCAGACCCAAGTACAGCGAACCCGGCCAGGTGATCCGGTTGAGTACGTAGCTCAGGTACTCAGCGGTCGGTCGGCCAGCCCGGATGCCCGGGATGAAACCACCATACTTCTTCATGTTGTCAGCGACTTCTTCGGGGTTGAAGGTAATCGCCACATAGAAGAATGCGAAGAATACGATCAAGAAGAAGTACAGAATGATGTGCGCCGTTGCTCCGGGGTCGGCCAGGTTCTTCGTGACCCACGTCGCCCAGCCCGCGGTGGAACTGGAGAACTGGACGATCAGCGCCGGGATGTAGAGCAGCGACGAGGCGAAGATGACGGGGATGACGCCCGCCTGGTTCACCTTGAGGGGGATGTAGGTGGACGTACCGCCGTAGGAACGGCGGCCGATCATGCGCTTCGCGTACTGCACGGGAATCCGGCGCTGCGCCTGCTCGACGAAGACGACCAGGCCGACCATGACCAGACCGACGAGCATGACCGTGCCGAACTCGATCCAGCCGTCCGCCAGGCTGCCCTGCTCCTTGATGGCCCACAGGGCGGAGGGGAAGGTGGCGGAGATCGAGATGAACATCAGCATCGACATTCCGTTGCCGACGCCGCGGTCGGTGATCAGCTCACCGAGCCACATGACGGCGGCCGTGCCGGCGGTCATCGTGATGACCATGGTGATGGTCACGAACATCGACTGGTCGGGGACGATCTGGCTCGCCACCGGGCAGCCCTGGAAGAGGGCTCCGCTGCGCGCGGTGGCCACCAGGCCGGTGCCCTGCAGGACGGCGAGCGCCACCGTCAGGTAACGGGTGTACTGCGTGATCTTCGCGGTACCGGACTGGCCCTCCTTCTTCAGGGCCTCCAGCCGCGGGATCACCACCGTCAGCAGCTGCAGAATGATGCTCGCCGTGATGTACGGCATGATGCCGAGCGCGAAGACCGTGATCTGCAGCAGCGCGCCGCCGCTGAACATGTTGACCAGCCCGAAGATGCCTTGGTTCGCCTGGGCCGCGTCCATACAGATCTGGACGTTCCGGTAGTCGACGCCCGGGATCGGAATGTTCGTACCGATCCGGTACACCACGATGATGCCGAGTGTGAACAGCAGTTTCTTGCGCAGGTCGGGCGTCTTGAACGCCCGGGCGAACGCGGTGAGCACGGTGCCTCCTGCGACCCCCGCGCAACCGCGTCAAGGGTGATGGTCTTGAGGTTCGACGAATACGTAACGGTCAACCTTCGCCCGAAGTGCCCGTGTGGGGCGCCCGGGGAAAGTGGGCAGTGCAGGCCACCTTACCGGCGGACCACCGCCCTAGGAACGACCAACCGGGGATACCCCATATGTGGGGTATCCCCGGTCGGGATCGCTCAAGTCATCAGCAGGCCTGAGTAATTCAGACGAGCTCGGTGACGGTACCGCCGGCGGCGGTGATCTTCTCCTTGGCGGAGCCGGAGACGGCGTCGACCGTCACCTGCAGTGCCACGGAGATCTCGCCCTGGCCGAGGACCTTGACGAGGCTGTTCTTGCGAACGGCCCCCTTGGCCACCAGACCCTCGACGGTGACCTCGCCACCCTCGGGGTAGAGCGCGGCCAGCTTGTCGAGGTTCACGACCTGGAACTCGATCTTGAACGGGTTCTTGAAGCCCTTCAGCTTCGGGAGACGCATGTGAAGGGGCATCTGGCCACCCTCGAAGCGCTCCGGAACCTGGTAACGGGCCTTGGTGCCCTTCGTACCACGACCGGCCGTCTTACCCTTGGACGCCTCACCGCGACCCACACGGGTCTTCTCGGTCTTGGCGCCCGGGGCGGGACGGAGGTTGTGGATCTTGAGCGGGTTCTGCTCCGCCATGATCAGTCGACCTCCTCGACCGTCACGAGGTGGCGGACGGTGTGCACCATTCCGCGGAACTCGGGGCGGTCCTCCTTGACGACCACGTCGTTGAGCCTCTTCAGGCCCAGCGAACGCAGGGTGTCACGGTGGTTCTGCTTGCTGCCGATGTAGGACTTGACCTGCGTAATCCTGAGCTGCGCCATGATTACGCACCCGCCCCGGCACGTGCACGGAGGAGAGCCGCGGGAGCGACGTCCTCGAGCGGCAGACCGCGGCGGGCCGCGACCTCCTCGGGACGCTGCAGGCCCTTGAGAGCCGCCACCGTCGCGTGCACGATGTTGATCTGATTGTCGGAGCCGAGCGACTTCGACAGGATGTCGTGGATACCGGCGCACTCGAGCACGGCACGCACCGGACCACCGGCGATCACACCGGTACCCGGGGACGCGGGCTTGAGCAGCACGACGCCGGCAGCCTTCTCACCCTGGATCGGGTGCGGGATGGTGCCCTGGATGCGGGGAACCTTGAAGAAGTGCTTCTTGGCCTCCTCCACACCCTTGGCGATGGCGGCCGGCACCTCCTTGGCCTTGCCGTATCCGACACCCACGGTGCCGTCACCATCGCCCACCACGACCAGCGCGGTGAAGCTGAAGCGACGACCACCCTTCACAACCTTGGCGACACGGTTGATCGCGACGACGCGCTCAACGTATGCGGTCTTCTCGGCGGCAGCTGCGCCGCCGTCACGGCCCTTCCGGTCCCGCCGCTCGCCGCCACCGGCACCGCCACCGCGGCGCTGGGGTCCAGCCATTGGAATTACCTCTCTCTGTTTCCGCTAGCTACGGAACCGACTCAGAACTTGAGTCCGGCTTCGCGGGCGGCGTCCGCCAGGGCGGCGATGCGCCCCGCGTACTGGTTGCCACCGCGGTCGAATACGACAGCCTCGACTCCGGCAGCCTTGGCGCGCTCCGCGACCAGGGCACCGACCTGCTTGGCCTGCGAGGACTTGTCGGCCTCGCCACCGCGGATCGATGCGTCCAGCGTGGACGCCGAAGCCAGCGTGTGGCCCTTCAGGTCGTCGATCACCTGCGCCACGATGTGACGGTTGGAGCGGGTCACGACCAGGCGAGGACGCTCGGCGGTACCAGAGACGTTCTTGCGGATCCGGATGTGACGACGCTTGATAGCAGCACGCTTGTAGGCGTCGCCCTTGAGGATCTTCTGCCCGTATGCCATGGCTTACTTACCCGCCTTTCCGACCTTGCGCCGGATGACTTCGCCCTCGTACTTGACGCCCTTGGCCTTGTACGGGTCGGGCTTGCGCAGCTTGCGGATGTTCGCCGCAACCTCGCCGACCTTCTGCTTGTCGATGCCCTCGACCGAGAAACGGGTCGCGGACTCCACCTTGAAGGTGATGCCCTCGGGGGCCTCGACCAGAATCGGGTGGCTGTAACCGAGAGAGAACTCCAGGTTCGAACCCTTGGCGAGCACGCGGTAACCGACACCGCTGATCTCGAGCTTCTTCACGTAACCCTGGGTCACGCCGGTGATCATGTTCGCCACCAGCGTGCGGGACAGGCCGTGGAGGGCCTTGTTCTGACGCTCGTCGTTGGGGCGGGTGACGCTCAGTACGCCGTCCTCACCCTTGGCGACCTCGATCGGCGCCACGACGGTGTGGGTCAGCGAGCCCTTCGGGCCCTTGACCTCGACCGTGCGGCCGTCGATGGTGACGTCCACGCCGGCGGGAACCGCGATGGGGAGCTTGCCGATGCGCGACATAGCTGTTTCCTCCGTTCCCTTCTGCTACCAGACGTAGGCGAGGACTTCCCCACCCACGCCCTTCTTGCCGGCCTGCTTGTCGGTGAGGAGCCCGTGCGACGTGGAGATGATCGCCACGCCGAGGCCGCCCAGCACCTTCGGCAGGGAGGTGGACTTCGCGTACACCCGGAGACCGGGCTTGGAGATCCGCTTGATGCCCGCGATGGAGCGCTCACGGTTGGGGCCGAACTTCAGCTCGAGAACGAGGTTCTTGCCGACCTCGGCGTCCTCGGTCTTCCAGCCCGTGATGAAGCCCTCCTGCTGGAGGATCTCCGCGATGTGAGACTTGATCTTGGATGCCGGCATCGTCACAGAGTCGTGGTACGCCGAGTTCGCGTTCCGCAGACGAGTCAGCATGTCTGCGATCGGATCAGTCATGGTCATGAATTGGCCTTCGGCCTCTCTCGCCGTGGTTTCCTGGTGCGCCATCCCTCTCCCCGATCCGAGACGGGACGGGTGCGGCGCGGTGGACCTACGGCGTAGTAAGCAAACATTAGCGGGCGGAGCCCGCGTGCGTCCGGGCACGGCAGGTGCCCAACCCCGCAAGCCTAAGCCATGCGGAGCAGGCCTCCTGCCGTTCCCCTTGCTTACCGAGAGCCCTGGGAGTCCGGAACTACCGGATTACCAGGAACTCTTGGTCACGCCCGGCAGCTCGCCACGGTGAGCCATCTCACGAAGGCACACGCGGCACAGGCCGAACTTGCGGTACACGGAGTGCGGACGACCGCAGCGCTGGCAGCGGGTGTAGCCGCGCACTCCGAACTTGGGCTTGCGAGCAGCCTTCGCGATGAGAGCCTTCTTCGCCATCTCGCTCACGCCTCCTTGAACGGGAAGCCGAGGTGACGGAGAAGGGCACGGCCCTCTTCGTCGTTGGTCGCCGTGGTGACCACGGTGATGTCCATACCCCGGACACGGTCGATCTTGTCCTGGTCGATCTCGTGGAACATGACCTGCTCCGTGAGACCGAAGGTGTAGTTGCCACGGCCGTCGAACTGCTTGGGGGACAGACCACGGAAGTCGCGGATGCGCGGCAGCGCGAGCGACAGGGTGCGGTCCAGGAACTCCCACATGCGGTCGCCACGGAGGGTGACGTGGGCACCGATCGGCTGACCCTCACGCAGCTTGAACTGCGCGATGGACTTGCGGGCCTTGGTGACGGCCGGCTTCTGACCGGTGATCGTGGTGAGGTCGCGCACGGCGCCGTCCATCAACTTCGAGTCGCGGGCGGCGTCGCCCACACCCATGTTGACCACGATCTTGACGAGGCCGGGAACCTGCATGACGTTCTCGTAGGAGAACTGCTCGAGCAGCTTGCCCGCGATCTCCTCGCGGTACTTCGTCTTCAGACGCGGAGTGGTGGTGGTCGTCATCAGATGTCCTCACCCGTCCGCTTGGCAACGCGGATCTTGTTGCCTTCGTCGTCGAAGCGGTAGCCGACGCGGGTGACGACCTTCTGGCCGTCCTTCTCCACGACGAGCTGCACGTTGCTGACGTGGACCGGGGCCTCAGTGGTCACGATCCCGCCGGCCTGCGAACCGCGGGCGGTCGGGGCGGCCTTGGTGTGCTTCTTGACCCGGTTGACGCCCTCGACCAGGACGCGGTCCTCGCGCGGGTAAGCGGCAATGACCTTGCCCTGCTTGCCCTTGTCCTTGCCGGTGACGACCTGGACCAGGTCACCCTTCTTGATCTTCATGCTCACAGCACCTCCGGCGCGAGGGAGATGATCTTCATGAACTTCTTCTCGCGCAGCTCTCGGCCGACCGGGCCGAAGATACGGGTGCCACGGGGGTCGCCGTCGTTCTTCAGAATGACGGCGGCGTTCTCGTCGAAGCGGATGTACGAGCCGTCCGGGCGGCGGCGCTCCTTGACCGTGCGAACGATGACCGCCTTGATGACGTCACCCTTCTTCACGTTGCCACCGGGGATCGCGTCCTTGACGGTGGCGACGATCACGTCACCGATGCCCGCGTAGCGGCGACCGGAGCCACCGAGCACACGGATGCAAAGGATTTCCTTCGCCCCCGTGTTGTCGGCGACGCGCAGTCGCGACTCCTGCTGGATCACGTCTATCTCCTGTTTGTCTGCCGGTTCCCCGGGGGCCGCTCATCTGCTTGAGCGAACGGCCCCCGGAGCCTGGCGGAACTGTCCTGCGAGGGGTGCCTCGCAGGAGATTACTTGGCCTTCTCGAGGACCTCGACGATGCGCCAGTGCTTCGTCGCGGACATCGGCCGGGTCTCCATCAGGAGGACACGGTCGCCGACGCCGGCCGAGTTCTGCTCGTCGTGGGCCTTGAGCTTGCTCGTGCTGCGGATGACCTTCCCGTACAGCGCGTGCTTCTTGCGGTCCTCGACGGCGACGACGACGGTCTTGTCCATCTTGTCGCTGACGACGATGCCCTCGCGGGTCTTGCGGAAGCCTCGAGCCTCGGTGTTCGTCTCAGTCACGTTGTTCTCGCTCATCAGGCGTTCTCCACCGTTTCGATGCCCAGCTCGCGCTCGCGCATCAGGGTGTAGATCCGCGCGATGTCCTTGCGGACGGCCTTCAGCCGACCGTGGTTCTCGAGCTGTCCGGTCGCCGCCTGGAAGCGGAGGTTGAACAGCTCTTCCTTGGCTTCGCGGAGCTTCGCCAGAAGCTCCTCGTCACCCAGTTCGCGCAGCTCGGACGCCTTGGTACCGGCCGACATCACGCTTCACCTGCCTCGCGCTTGACGATCCGGCACTTCATCGGCAGCTTGTGGGCTGCGCGAGTCAGCGCCTCACGGGCGATCTTCTCGTTGGGGTAGGACAGCTCGAACATGACCCGACCCGGGTGCACGTTCGCGATCCACCACTCCGGAGAACCCTTACCGGAACCCATGCGGGTCTCGGCAGGCTTCTTCGTCAGGGGACGGTCCGGGTAGATGTTGATCCAGACCTTGCCGCCACGCTTGATGTGGCGGGTCATGGCGATACGGGCCGCCTCGATCTGGCGGTTGGTCACGTACGCCGGCGTGAGGGCCTGAATGCCGTACTCGCCGAACGCGACCGTCGTACCGCCCTTGGCCTGACCACGGCGCGTCGGGTGGTGCTGCTTGCGGTGCTTGACCCTACGGGGGATCAGCATGTCGGTCAGGCCTCCGTTCCGGTGCTCTCAGCCGGAGCGGCAGCCGGAGCCTCAGCCTTGGGGGCCTCGGCAGCGGGAGCCTGCTGCGGCTTGCGACCGCGACCGCCACGCTCGCCACCGCGGCCACCACGGGCCGGGCGGTCAGCGCCACCACGGGCCGGGCGGTTGCCGGCGCGGGCAGCGGCGTTCTCGGCGCGGACCTCGGCGATGTTCTTGACGTCGCCCTTGTAGATCCAGACCTTCACACCGATGCGGCCGAAGGTCGTCTTGGCCTCGAAGAAGCCGTAGTCCACGTTCGCGCGGAGCGTGTGCAGGGGCACACGGCCCTCGCGGTAGAACTCCGAGCGGGACATCTCGGCGCCGCCGAGGCGGCCACCGCACTGGATCTTGATGCCCTTGGCGCCGGCCTTCATCGCCGACTGCATGCTCTTGCGCATGGCACGGCGGAAGGAGACGCGGGAGGAGAGCTGCTCGGCAACGGCCTGGGCAACCAGCTGAGCATCGGTCTCGGGGTTCTTGACCTCGAGGATGTTCAGCTGGACCTGCTTGCCCGTGAGCTTCTCGAGGTCGCCGCGGATGCGGTCGGCCTCGGCGCCACGGCGGCCGATGACGATGCCCGGACGCGCGGTGTGGATGTCCACCCGCACACGGTCACGGGTGCGCTCGATCTCCACCTTCGAGATGCCGGCGCGCTCCATGCCGGACGTCATCATCCGACGGATGGCGACGTCTTCCTTGACGTAGTCCTTGTACAGCTTGTCGGCGTACCAGCGCGACTTGAAGTCGGTGGTGATGCCGAGCCGGAACCCATGCGGGTTAACCTTCTGGCCCATTACCGGGTTCCTTCCTTGCTGCTGACGACCACGGTGATGTGGCTGGTCCGCTTGCGGATCCGGTAGGCGCGGCCCTGGGCACGCGGCCGGAACCGCTTAAGGGTCGGGCCCTCGTCGACGTACGCCTCGGAGATGACGAGGCTGTCGGCGTCGGTGTGGTCGTAGTTGTGCGCGGCGTTGGCAATGGCGCTGTCCAGCACCTTGCCGACCGGCACGCTCGCGGCCTGCGGGGCGAAACGCAGGACCGCCTGAGCCTCCGTGGCATCCATGCCACGGATAAGGTCCACCACTCGGCGGGCCTTCATGGGCGTAACGCGGATGTACCGCGCCTGGGCCCTGGCTTCCATGGTTGTCCTTCCAGTGTCTGTCATGGTCATTCCACCCCGCTGTTAGCGGCGCTTCGACTTCCGGTCGTCCTTGACGTGACCCCGGAAGGTGCGCGTCGGCGAGAACTCACCGAGCTTGTGGCCGACCATCGACTCGGTGACAAACACCGGAATGTGGGTCTTGCCGTTGTGCACCGCGATCGTGTGGCCGAGCATGGCCGGGACGATCATCGAGCGACGGGACCAGGTCTTGATGACGTTCTTGGTGCCGGCTTCGTTCTGGACATCCACCTTCTTGATCAGGTGGTCGTCGACGAAGGGCCCCTTCTTGAGACTACGCGGCATCTAAACCCGCTCCTAGCGCTTCTTGTTCGTCTTGCGGCGGCGGACGATGTACTTGTTCGACGCCTTCTTGGGCGAACGAGTACGGCCTTCCTTCTGACCCCACGGGGACACCGGGTGGCGACCACCGGAGGTACGGCCTTCACCACCACCGTGCGGGTGGTCCACCGGGTTCATGACCACACCACGCACGCTCGGGCGGACGCCCAGCCAGCGCTTGCGCCCGGCCTTGCCCCAGTTGATGTTGCTCTGCTCGGCGTTGCCGACCTCGCCGACGGTGGCGCGGCAGCGGACGTCGACCAGGCGGATCTCGCCGGACGGCATGCGCAGGTGGGCCATGGTGCCCTCCTTCGCGAGCAGCTGCACCGAGGCGCCGGCGGAGCGGGCGAACTTGGCACCGCCGCCGGGACGCAGCTCGATGGCGTGCAGCGTCGTACCGACCGGGATGTTGCGCAGGGCGAGGTTGTTGCCCGGCTTGATGTCGGCCCCGGGACCGTTCTCGACGCGGTCGCCCTGCTGCAGGTTGCGCGGGGCGAGGATGTAGCGCTTCTCGCCGTCGGCGTAGTGCAGCAGCGCGATGCGCGCGGTGCGGTTGGGGTCGTACTCGATGTGCGCGACCTTCGCCGGCACGCCGTCCTTGTCGTGACGACGGAAGTCGATCACGCGGTAGGCGCGCTTGTGTCCGCCACCCTGGTGGCGAACGGTCACACGACCTGAGTTGTTACGGCCGCCCTTGCTGTGCAGGGGACGGACCAGCGACTTCTCCGGCGTGGACCGCGTGACCTCGACGAAGTCGGCGACGCTGGAGCCACGACGGCCCGGCGTAGTCGGCTTGTACTTGCGGATTCCCATTTCTCAGTCCTCGTCCGATTCCGGACGATCCGAACCTCCGTCAGGAGGTCGGACCGCCGAAGATGTCGATACGGTCGCCCTCGGCAAGGGTCACGATCGCGCGCTTGGTGCCCGCGCGCTGGCCGAAGCCGGTGCGGGTGCGCTTGCGCTTGCCCTGGCGGTTGATCGTGTTGACCCCGGTGACCTTGACCGAGAAGACCGCCTGCACGGCCTCCTTGATCTCCGTCTTGTTGGAGCCCGGAGCGACGATGAACGTGTACTTGTTCTCGTCGATGAGCGCGTAGCTCTTCTCCGACACGACCGGCTTGACCAGGACGTCACGGGGGTCCGTGTACGACTTGCTCGCCGGGGTGACGACGGTGTTCTTGCCCTCGGTGGCGTGGCGGTGCGCCTTGGCGACGCGCGCGGCCTTGACCTTCTTCGCCGCCTTGGAGGCGATGGAGGGGTGACGGACTGCCATCAGACCTCGCTCCCTTCGTTGTCGTTGGCCTTGTTCGGGCCGGCGACGAAGGACTCGAAAGCGGTCTTGGTGAAGACCACGTCGTCCGAGACGAGAACGTCGTACGTGTTCAGCTGGCCCGGCTCCAGGATGTGGACCTGGGGCAGGTTGCGGGCGGAGAGCCACGCGGCCTCGTCGGCGCGGTCGACGACCAGGAGCAGGTGCTTGCGCTCCGAAATCTTGCCGAACAGCGTCTTGGCGGCCTTCGTGGAGGGGTTCTCGCCCTCGATCACGCCGGTGACGACGTGAATGCGGTCGTGGCGGGCCCGGTCGGTGAGGGCGTGGCGCAGGGCCGCGGCCTTCATCTTCTTCGGGGTCCGCTGCGAGTAGTCGCGCGGCTGCGGGCCGTGGACGATGCCACCGCCGGCGAACTGCGGCGCACGGGTCGAGCCCTGACGGGCGCGGCCGGTGCCCTTCTGTCGGTACGGCTTCTTGCCGCCACCACGGACTTCACCGCGACGCTTGGTCTTGTGCGTGCCCTGGCGGGCAGCGGCGTTCTGCGCGACGACGACCTGGTGGATCAGCGGGATGCTGATCTTCTCCACGCCGAAGATCTCCGCGGGGAGCTCGACGCTTCCGGTCTTCTCGCCGGCAGGCGAAAGGATGTCAACAGTGCTCATCGGTTACCTCAGGCCCCCTTGGCCGCGGTGCGGACCAGGACGAGGCCGCCGTTCGGACCGGGAACCGCGCCCTTGATGAGCAGCAGACCCTTCTCCGCGTCAACGGCGTGGACGGTCAGGTTCTGGGTGGTGACCCGCTCGTTGCCCATACGGCCCGCCATGCGCTGGCCCTTGAACACACGACCCGGGGTGGCGCAGCCGCCGATGGAACCGGGCATGCGGTGCACGCGCTTGGCGCCGTGCGAGGCCTTGTTGCCCTTGAAGTTGTGGCGCTTCATGACGCCACTGAAGCCCTTGCCCTTGCTCTTCGCGGTGACGTCGACCTTCACGCCGGCCTCGAACACCTCGGCGGTGACTTCCTGGCCCAGCGTGTACTCGGAGGCGTCCGCGGTGCGGATCTCGACGAGGTGACGACGGGGGGTGACGTCGGCCTTGGCGAAGTGGCCCTTGAGGGGCTTGTTCACCTTGCGCGGGTCGATCTCACCGAACGCGATCTGGACGGACTCGTAGCCGTCGGCGTCGTTCGTACGGACCTGGGTGACGACATTGGGCCCGGCCTTGAGGACGGTGACGGGAACAACGCGGTTGTTCTCGTCCCACACCTGCGTCATGCCGAGCTTCTCGCCCAGGATGCCCTTGATCTGCTTGGTCATCTCTCAGATCACCGGCCCTCAGAGCTTGATCTCGATGTCGACACCGGCCGGGAGGTCGAGTCGCATCAGGGAGTCAACGGTCTTGGGGGTCGGGTCGAGGATGTCGATGAGGCGCTTGTGCGTGCGCATCTCGAAGTGCTCGCGCGAGTCCTTGTACTTGTGCGGCGACTTGATGACGCAGTACACGTTCTTCTCAGTGGGAAGCGGCACCGGGCCCGCGACCGACGCACCAGTACGCGTCACCGTCTCGACGATCTTCTTCGCCGAGGAGTCGATGACCTCGTGGTCGTAGGCCTTGAGCCGGATGCGGATCTTCTGTCCCGCCATGGCTACTTCGTAGTCCTGTCTCTAGTAACGCTCTGGAACCCGATGGTTTGCCCGCTCTGTCACTCACCCTCCCCTCCTCCGACCCACGCGGTCGGGCGTGTCGCGCTCCCGTCGACATGAATGTCCCTTGTCGGAACTTCCCTGCATGGGAGTGCGGGCCCTTCCGGAACCGCGGGCGGGGGCGAGAGGCCCACCGGGCGCCTGGTCTGCACCCCGCTGACACTTCCCGGAAGATTCCCGTACGTCCGCCCCTACATCTCTCGATGTAATGCATGGGACGACGAGTACTGTGGGACTCGCTTCCGGTCCTCCCGACGGGAGACGCGCAGCATCGGCACTCGACCGAGCAACCCCGCTAGTCTGCCACAGCGGGGAGCGGCCTGGCCAATCGGGCCGGAGAGAATACCCCGGGGGTGACGGGGGTCAAACCACAGCCGCCGAGTACCGGCTGCTGGGAGGCACCGCACCCGGACGGCACGTCACGCGTCAGAAGCCCCATGGCTCGGGATGCGGCGTGAGAGCCCGGTCCTCCGACCAGATCAGGCGGGCCTCCAGGTCGGCGCCCAGGATCTTCTGGAGGCGCTCGACCGCCCAGCCGTTCCAGTGGACGGCTCCCGGGAAATCGGGCACACGAAAAGCGGGCAGCTCGGCAGGCAGGGCATCGGGGCGGAAGACTGTGATCTTCATCTGGCCCGTTCCCTTCTTCGGCTTGGACGACCTGCGTGGATCCACACAGTCGACCACCTTCTCCACGAGGTAGAGGGCGTACTCGGGTTCAGCCTCCGGGTCGGCACCTTCCGGGAAGACAGGGAGGTAACGTCCCGCTGCCGCCAGTTCTCCCGCCAGAAGGTCGGCGACACGACTGCTGAACACCGGAGCACCCGGATACCCGCAGGGGAACTCGGCCTCCCGCAGACGCGGATTCCCGACCCACTCGGCGGCAAACGAATCCGGCAGGTCCGCAAAGTCCCCGGTGCGCAGCCCTCGGATCAGCTTCCGGTGTGCGTACTCCTCAAGGGACAGGGTCCGGAAGTCCCCCAGGCTCGGCATCAAGCGGTAGACCGTGAGAGGCCCGCGAGAGCGGTCAGTCGTCATCACGCCGTCCAGACCGCGCCAGGCCCCGGCGCACCGGTGGCGAGCTCACCCTCGACCTGGCGGCCGATGCTGCGCAGTTCCCGCCGTAGCTGTGCGCGAATGGCGCGCACGCCCATTCCCTGGTCCACCCCGTCACGCACGACCTGCTCCAGATGCTGGTTGACTCGGCGCAGGAAAGGTTCGCGGTGGGTGTAGTTGTGGGGGGCCGGATGACCCAGCGGGATTCCGTTGGCTGCGTCGTTGACATCGACTCCATACCTCTCCAACAGTGCACGGCTGCGGGCTCCGGGTACCCAGTGGCCCGCGTTCCCTCCGGACGGAACGATATGGGCAGCCGCGTGGCCGCGTGGCGGGCGGCGTCCCTCGCGCCTCATGTTCCTTCGCAGCCGGCGCGCGTTCTGCCGACAGGTGAGAAGGCCCAGGTAGTCGAACCAGAGAAGCGGGTTGAGGGTGTAGCGGCGAGGATTCGGACCGGCGTCCATTCCCAAGGGATCGGGGCTGATGTAGGCCGCCGTCACCGGGTCGTAATGCCGAAAGTAGTTGTAGTGAAGCCCTGTCTCCGCGTCGAAGTACTGCCCGGGAAAACGGAGCGGCGTATAAGCCGTCGCACTCGTATCGGGCACGGTGAGACCCCAGAGCGTGGCGTCCGAGCGCCAGGCGAAGGCGCCGTCCTCTGAGACGAGCTCGGTCGGGGTACCGACGAGGTCGGTGATGATGGCGAAGAATCGTTCGTCGACGACTTCCTGGGGAGCACCCGCCAGGGCAGTGCGCTCCGTCTGTGCGACAGGTCGCACTCCTTCACGGTCCCAGGTGAGGGAGTGTTCTTCCGGGCTGTCGTGGGTGCGCGTGGTCTGCTCCGCCAGGTGCGGGCCGTCCCAGGTGAAGCGGGTCTCCTCCAGGACCGTCGCTCCGTCCTCGCCAAGACGCTGCTTGGCGACGCGGCGTCCGAGCGGGTCGTACCGGTAGCGCCAGGCTGTTCCGTCGGGCGTGGTCACCGAGGTGAGCCGGTCTTCGGAGTCCCAGGTGTAGCGCCAGATGTCGGGCTTGCGGGAGAGCCGGGTCCTACGGCGCAGGATCACGCGCCCTGCGGAGTCGTACTCGTAGCGCACCGAACCGGCTCGCGAGACTCGGTGACCCTCGTACGTGCGCTCCCCGCGCCCCTCGGGCACGGGCTGTCGCTCGGGCCAGGAGGCCCAGGTCAGGTTGCCGGTCTCGTCGTACGCGTAGGTCTCGGTCCAGTCCGCGGCACGGACGGCGGTGACTTGTCCCGCTGTGTCTACATCGAATGTGCGGCGGCCTGTGCCTTGATCGTCCAGTGCCGTCACACAGCCGTCGGCCCGATAGGTGTATGTCTGCTGTTTGAGCGGTTGCGCGGATCGCGGCGAGGACAGCGTCTGACCGGTGAGTCGGTCCTCGGTGTCCCAGGACTGGGTGAGGACGAGTCCGGTGGGCCCCAGCCGCCGCGTGCTTTCCCGTCCCACCGCGTCGTACTCGGAGACAAGGGTCCGGCCGGAGGCGGTGAGAGCGGTGCGATTGCCTGCCGCGTCGTACTCGTAGCGTGTGATGACGCCACTGGGCGTCGTACGGCGCGTGGGACGATTCAGCACGTCGTAGGCCGTCGTCACCGCGCGCCCGTCGATCGCCTCGCTCGTGATGCGTCCCGCGGCGTCGTACACGTAGCTCAGTGTGGCGTCGTGACCTGTGGCGCTGAGGAGCCGACCGGCGGCGTCGTGCACGAAGGCGATCGTGGCCGCCCCGTCGACCGTCCTCTCCACCTGGTTCCCCACGCTGTCGTACCGGAAGACGGTTGCCTGCCCCAGCGGATTGACACGGCTGAGGAGCTGCCCGGCCGCGTCGTACGCGTACGTCACCGTCCGGCCTTCGAAGTCCGTCTCCGTGACGAGTCGGCCTGCGGCATCGTGGACGTAGTCCCAGGTGAGTCCGTGCGGGTTGCCGACCTGTACGAGACGCAACTCGGTGTCGTGGGTGAAGACGTACCGGACTCCGTCGGAAGTCGTCCGGGAGGTCAGTAGGTCGAAAGCGCCGTAGGTGAAACGGGTGACCTGACCTAGCGCGTCTGTGTGGGTGACGCAGTTTCCCTCACCGTCGTACGTCCAGCGTTCGCCGCTGCCGTCCGGGTCACGTCGGGAGGCCTGCAGCCCTTCGATGGTCCATGTCGTCACGGTTGTCGATCCCAGGGGATCGGCGACCGTCGCACTCCGTCCGAAAGCGTCGTAGGTGAACTGCCAGACGGCTCCGAGCGGGTCCGTCGCGGAGAGCGGCTGCCCGGCCGCATTGTTGGTGAAGCGCTGCACCGAGCCCAGCGGGTCGGTGAGAGAAGTGAGAGCACCGGTTTCATCCCGGGTGAACCTCACCGTCGAACCATCAGGTCGCGTCACGGCCGTACAGTTGCCACGCTCGTCCCAGTCCTGTCGCACAACCAACCCGTCGTAGCCGGTCAGCTCGATGAGCAGGTTGAGTTCGTTGAAGCGGGCGGACGAAGTGGAGCCGTCAGGTAGGCGAACGGCTGCGAGATTACCGGCCGCATCCCACTCCATGTGGGTGGTGCGCCCCAACGGATCCGTACGCGCTGTGAGTTGATCTCGCCTGTTCCATTCCTGCCGGACCACGTTGCCCAGCGCATCCGTCTCGGCGATGAGCTGGAAGGCGTCGTTGAACTGGTAGATCGTGGAGTGTCCCAGCGAGTCGACGGCAGTCGTGCGGTGCGCCTCGTCGTCATAGGTGAACGTGTAAGTCCAGGAATCCGTCACGTCCGCGCCCGGCTGTGCACCGCCCGATGTCGTCGTAGGTGAAGCGATACCAGAATCCGTTGCGGTCCTCCCAACCGGTCATGCGCCTGTGGTCGTCGTAGAAAAAGCGGAGGGGAAGCCCTGAGGAGTTGACAACCTGAACGAGGTTGCCGGTCATGTCGTAGTCGTACCGGACGAGGACGGGTTGCTCACGGGCACTGCTCAGGACCAGCGCCGTGATTCTGCCGTTCTCACAGGTCACGCCGATGCGGTAGCCGCCGTGATGCGTGATTTCCTCGGGAGAGCCGTCGGCCGCGTACGAAACCGTGATGGCGTTGTCGTTGCGGTCCCTGATGCCAGTGAGCGGAAGCTCCGCCGGGGGGCCGAGCGCAAGCGACCGGAAGGTCATTCTCTGTCCGGTCTCGGGCCGGTGCACGGTAATCTCGCCCTCCGGCGTGCCGTCCCAGGACATGGGCCAGCGAGGTCCCTCCACCGGCAGTACGGGCACATCCGGTTCCGGCACCGGATACGTGAGAACCATGCCGTCCTCGACCACGTAGCGCACACCGGAAGGGTCCAGAATGAGCCGCTGGTCGAGTGTGGTGGTCCAGCTGCGCCCGAGCAACCGGCCGCTTCGAGTGCCGGCACGGAAGTGCCGTTCGAAGACGAGCGGCAGCGATCCGTCCAGGGAGACATCGATCGCAGACATGACCATTTCGCCGGTGGCCATGTCGATCGGGTCACCGCGCGTGAAGAGCTTCTTCATCTGACGGCCCAGCAGGCGAGTGCCCTTCCCCAGGCCCTTCACCCCGAGGGCCATGCCCTTGAGGCCGGTCCTGCCGAGAGCCTTCACTCCCTTGGCAAGACCGCCGAGAGTGGTCAGGCCCTTCATGCCGGGTATGCAGTCCAGCGCCGCCAGCCCCACGTCCCATAGGGATGCCTGGCCCTTGGAGTACTTGTAGAGGGTGTCGGCGAGGACGACGAGGGCGGCGATCAGGACGATCGCGCCCAGGATCGGGCCGCCGATGATCAGGGCGACGATGCCGACGACCGCGACGACGACCTTGCAGGCGGCGACGATGGTGTCCCAGTTGTCGGTGAACCAGTCACCGATCTCCCCCCACACCGACCGGTTCTGGATACCGGCGTCCGACGCCTCGTCGATCTTGCCCTTGGCCTCGCGGGCCGCCTCCTCACGCATCCCGCGCGCGTCCGCGGCCATCTTCCTCGCCGCGGCCAGCGCGTCCTGGGCCTCGGAGACGTCCGCGCGGGCGGAGGTCTCGGCGGTCTTCGCGTTGCGCACGTCCCTCGTCGCGGCCCGCACCTTGGCCTCGTCCGGCCTGTCCGCGTCCGACTTGCTGCCGGTGGGGTCGTCCTTGTACTTGTCGGCCTCCTTTGCCGCCCGGCCCACCCACGATTCGGCCGACGACAGCCGGGACTGCGCCGAGGACAGATCGGCACGCGCCTCACGCGCCTTGGCCAGCGCCCGGTCCGCCAGCGCCTGCGCCCGCTCCAGCTTCGGCCAGTAGGCGGCGAGCGCGTCGCCGCACATCCCGTAGGACTTCTCCAGCTTCTTGAGGTTCTTCGGAACCCCGGAGAACTCCTCCTTGAACACGGTCGCCGACTTGCCGGCCCACTCCGCCAGCGTGCTCTCGCCCGCCATGCCCTTGACCAGGCGCAGCGCCTCGGAGACGTCGTCGGCGAAGTCGTGCAGAACCTTCGCGAGCCTGCGCACCCGCTCCGGGTCACCGGGGGTGGGGTCCCTGTCCAGGTCCAGGGCATGCCAATCCGTCGGCCTGTGGCCCGCCATCCCGCAACCCCCGTCACGCGCACATCATCAACCACCGTATGCACACGGGAACTTACAAGGCACAGCAGTTCGAGGGAAAGGTCAGGTCGGGACGCGTGGCTCAGTCGGTGAAGCGGAACGTCAACGTGATCGCGTCGAAGATGTCGAAGAAGGAGTCGGCGAGGTCGAGGACCTGGCTGCTGCCCGCCACCAGGGCGACCTTGCCCTCCTGGCCGGGGACCGGGATGAAGGTCTGCGTCAGCACCGCGCGGACGGTGCGGTGGAGTTCGTCGCCGGGTACGGGGATGTCCTCGATGCCGTACGTCCGGGCCGCCGGGCCGACGCCCGGGATGTCGACGGTGGTCACCTTGCGCCAGGAGTCGCCCGGCTTTCCGGCTTCCTTGACGGCGAGTTGGGCGGTGATGGCGGCCGGGTCGGTGGGGAGCGGGTCGCCCCCGCTCGTACGGCCGCCGACCAGGGACACCGTCACCGAGCCGGTGATCGGGGCGTCCCCGCCGAAGCTCTCGGCCATGCAGCCGCAGTACAGCGCGCCCGACTTCCAGGCGTCCGCGGCGGCCTTCCGCAGGAACGTGGTGTACGTGTCCCGGTGCGGTTCCAACTCCGGGTGCTGACGCAGACGTTCGGTCACCATCCGGTGGATCGAGTCGTCCCGCGACTCCGGCCGGACGTCGAACTCCCACCAGGACTCCGGCACCTTGATCCGGAAACCGCCGCGTTCGACGGTCAGCGCCTCCATGTAGCGGGCCATGACGCCGCACTCCCCCCGTTCACGGTTCGATCGTCTGCGCCGACATCGTCCCATTGTTCGGTGCGACCCCGTGGCGGGGAGGGTCCGGTCCTCGGTCTCGTCCCTCAGGCCTGCTTGGCGACGGTGAGGAGTACGACCGCGTCCTCCAGAGCCTCCAGGGCGTGCCGGGCCGGCGGGATGATGATCAGATCACCGTCCCGGCCCTCCCACGACGTCTCCCCGCTGGTGAGGCGGACCCGGCCGCGCAGCACCAGCAGGGTCGCCTCGCCGGGGTTCTCGTGCTCGGCGAGGGAGGTGCCGGAGGTCAGCGCGAGGAGGGTCTGGCGCAGGGTGTGCTCGTGGCCGCCGTAGACCGTGCTCGCGCTGCGGCCGGTGGAGGCGGCGGCGGCGCGTTCCAGGTGCTCGCGGGCGAGGGCGTCGAGGGAGAGCTTCTGCATGGGTCCGAGTCTCCACGGCCGGGTCGTGCGGGCGCCAGGGCCATGTGGGGTAGTCCCCCGCCGAGCGGGCTGGGACCAGGCCCGAGCGGGGGAAGGGCCGCTGCCTCCCCCCGCCGGTAATGGTCCGGAACCGTCAGATGACGCCCTGTGCCAGCACCGCGTCCGCGACCCGCTCGAATCCGGCGATGTTCGCGCCCGTGACGTAGTCGCCGGGGGAGCCGTAGCGGTCGGCGGTCTCGGCGCACGTGTTGTGGATGTCGGTCATGATGCGGGCCAGCTCGTTCTCGACCTGGTCGGCCTTCCACGTCGTACGCGACGCGTTCTGCGTCATCTCCAGGGCGCTGACCGCGACCCCGCCCGCGTTCGCCGCCTTGCCGGGGCCGAAGGCGACTCCGGCCTGCTGGAGGAGCTGCACGGCCTTCGGTGTCGTGGGCATGTTCGCGCCCTCCGAGACGGCCTTCACGCCGTTGCGGATGAGCGTGGCGGCCGCGTCCTCGTCCAGCTCGTTCTGCGTGGCCGACGGCAGGGCGATGTCGGCCGGGACCTCCCAGACCCGCCCGCCGGGCACGAACCGCGCGGAGGGGCCGCGCCGCTCGGCGTACGTGCTCACCCGGCCGCGCTCGACCTCCTTGATCTGGCAGAGCAGCTCCAGGTCGATGCCCTTCTCGTCGACGACGTAGCCGCTGGAGTCGGAGCAGGTCACCGGGTTGGCACCGAGGGCGATCAGCTTCTGGATGGTGTAGAGCGCGACGTTCCCGGAGCCGGAGACGACCGCGGTCTGGCCCTCGAGGTCCTCGCCGCGCTCGTGCAGCATCGCCTCGGCGAACAGCACGTTGCCGTACCCGGTCGCCTCCGGCCGGATCAGCGAGCCGCCCCAGCCGGCGCGCTTGCCGGTCAGGACGCCGCCCTCCCAGCGGTTGGTGATCCGCCGGTACTGGCCGAACAGGTAGCCGATCTCGCGCGCGCCGACACCGATGTCACCCGCCGGGACGTCGGTGTACTCGCCGATGTGCCGGTACAGCTCCGTCATGAAGGACTGGCAGAAGCGCATGACCTCCGCGTCGCTGCGGCCCTGCGGGTCGAAGTCGCTGCCACCCTTGCCGCCGCCGATGCCGAGGCCGGTCAGCGCGTTCTTGAAGACCTGCTCGAAGCCGAGGAACTTGATGATCCCCAGGTTCACGGAGGGGTGGAAGCGCAGACCGCCCTTGTACGGGCCCAGGGCGCTGTTGTATTCGATCCGGAAACCGCGGTTGACGTGGACCCGACCCTGGTCGTCCTGCCACGGCACCCGGAAGATGATCTGCCGCTCCGGCTCGATCAGCCGCTCGACGAGCCCCGGGTCCCGGTACTCGGAGCGTGCCGCGAGCGCCGGTCCGAGGCTGTCCAGCACTTCGCGTGCGGCCTGGTGGAACTCGTGTTCCGCCGGATTGCGGCGGACGATTTCGGCGTGCAGGTGGGCGAGCGCTGTGCTGCGGTCGGGTCGTGAGGTCACGGGGTCCCTTTCTGGCGCGGCTGACACCGGAACGAGCCCGGTGATGGGCGCGCGGCGCCATTGCCTCGCGCAGGACGGCGACCGCCAGGGGGCTTCTCCGTACAGCAGTCGACCCTTCAGTGTTACTCATGTGTAAAGCGGAAGGCCAAGGATCTGACACGACTGTCCGCCATTCGAGACCCTTCGTACGGAACGCGGGACAACTGACCGAGTTCGGGTACCCCCGTCGCCGCACCCGCCCACACCGCCCACACCGCCCGCATCGCCCCCTGGGCCGGCGGTCACCGGCCTCCGACCGGAGGTGTCCGGCGATCAGCGGGCCCGGCGCCCGCGCCATGGCGGCTCGCGTCCCATGACCTCGCTCTGCGCGTACTCTTGACACTCGACTATTCTGAATTTCAGACTAGTCGTGATCGTAGGGAGGGTCGATGCATGGGCGACATCCAGCCCGCATGGCTCCGCGCCGTCCTGCCGCTGTGCCTTCTGGCCACGCTGGAACGCGGAGAGAGTTACGGGTACGCGCTGCTCCAACAGCTCCAGGAATCGGGACTCGGCACGGTCAAGGGAGCCGTGCTGTACCCGGCACTGACGCGGCTCGCCGACGACGGTGCGGTCGAGGTCCGATGGGCCCCGGGAGAGGGCGGCCCCGGCCGGAAGTACTACCGGCTGACCGATGCGGGACGGGAGCGGCTGGCACGGGAACGCCGGGCATGGCAGGGCTTCCGCACGGCGGTCGACACGGTGGCGGCTTTTTCGGCCGGCCCCACCGGCACACCTCATGAACAGGAAAAAAATCGATGACGAAGGCCGCCGCCGGTACCCGCCCGGGTCACAGCGACCGGGACGCCTGGGCCGACAAGCTGGAACGGGAACTCACCCTCGTGCACAGCGTGCCGCGCGAGCTGGTGAACCGTGTGCTGGCGGAGGTCGCCGAGGCAGTCACCGAGACGGAACAGCCGGCGGAGGAACTCTTCGGCCCCGCCGAGGAGTACGCCGCCGTGGTGGCCACCGAACGGGTCGACGTCCGGCACCGCAGCGCGCTCGACTTCGAAGGCAGGACACCGGCCACGCATTTCCGGCAGGGCATGGTGGCAGGGAGCATCGCCGTCCTGATCATGACCGTGGCCGGAACCTTCAGCGGTGAGGAGCTGTCCGGCGCCTCGACTCTCCTCCTGTCCCTCTCCACATCCGTCTTCGTGGCCGTCGGCTTCGCGGTCTTTCCCGCCCTGCGGGCGGCCGGACGGACCCGGACCGCCTGGCTCCACGGCGCCGGCGTCATCGCCGCGGTCGGCGTCTGCCTTGCGGCCCTCCCTGCGATCCGGGACGCACATTCCTTCCCGTTCCCCCGTTCGCGGCGGCCGGGTGCGGGCTGCTGCTCGGGGTCCTGGGGCCGGCCGTACCCGCGCGGGTGGTGAACCGGTGGTTCTCCCCCGGCGAGGGCCGACGGCTCGATGACGAGCAATGGCTGCGCCGACTGGGCGAGTTGCTGCACGGGCGGCACGGTCTTCCCCTGCGCACCGCACAACAGCATGTGACCGAAGCACGGGAGCACCTGGCGGCCACCGGGAGCGGCGCACAGCAGGAACTCGGCCAGGTGGAGATCTACGCCATGGACCTGACCGACGGCCCGGGCCGGGACGTCCAGCGGATCCGCCACAGGCTCCTCGGCGCCCTCTCCGGTACGGCCGTCTTCGCCGTGCTGTTCACCCTCACCCTGCTGGACCCCGACAGCAGTGGCGCGGCTCCCTGGGCCCACGCCGTGCTCTTCGCCTGCTCCAGCGCCTTGGCGGTCACCCTCCTCCGGAAGATGAGGACCCGGTGAACCACGCCGGCCCTCACTGACCGGCCTCATCACCGGAATCACCCCGTACGGGACGATCGGGCCCTGGTGTGCCGTCACAGCGCATCCGGGTTCGCGCCCCCGGTCCGCGCGGACGACGAGGAGAACCGGAGGCGAGCGGTACCGCGGTGGAGAGCTGTCGGGTCGGATCAGCAAGCTCACTTGTCGGCTCGCGCAGCGCGTACCGACGGCCGCCTCGGTCCACTCCCGGTCCACCCGGTAACGGCACGGGGCGGACAGCCCGGTGTCACGGGCCGGTTGCCGGATACGGATACTCGCGGTACGCCGCGTCAGGCCCGCAGATATGCCAGGACCGCCAGCACCCTGCGGTGGGTCTCGGTCGCCGGGGGCAGGTCGAGCTTGGTGAGGATGCTGCCGATGTGCTTGCCCACGGCCGCCTCGGAGACGACGAGTTCGCGGGCGATGGCGCCGTTGGACCTGCCCTCCGCGATCAGGGCCAGCACCTCGCGCTCACGCGGGCTGAGCCGCTCCAGGGGGTCCCGGCGGCGGCGCAGCAACTGGCGTACCACCTCCGGGTCGACGACCGTGCCGCCGTCCGCGACCTCGGCCAGCGCGTCGACGAACTCCTCGACCTGGCCGACGCGGTCCTTCAGCAGGTAGCCGACGCCCGTGCCGTCACCGGAGTCCAGCAGTTCGGCGGCGTAGGCCCGCTGGACGTACTGGCTGAGGACGAGGACGGGCAGGGTGGGGCGCCGCTCCCGCAGCCGCACCGCCGCGTGCAGGCCCTCGTCCTGGAAGCCGGGCGGCATGCGGACGTCCGTCACGACGATGTCCGGGGTGTGTTCCTCCACGGCCCCGATCAGCGCCTCCGCGTCGCCCACCGCCGCCACGACCTCGTGTCCGCAGCGGCCGAGCAGGCCGATCAGACCGTCCCGCAGCAGCACGCTGTCCTCGGCCAGTACTACGCGAAGCGTTCGGTCCACTCGCAAGGAATCTCCACGCGCAACAGGGTCGGTCCGCCCGGCGGACTGGACAGGGAGATTTTGCCACCCAGGACGGACACCCGGTCGGCGAGCCCGGTCAGTCCGCTGCCCTCCCCGGCCTCGGCGCCGCCCCGGCCGTCGTCGCGGATCTCCAGGAACAGCCGGCCGTCACGGTGCCCGCCGGTCACCTCCGCACGGTCGGCGCCACTGTGCCTGGCCGTGTTGGCGAGGGCCTCGCAGACCACGAAGTAGGCGGCGGCCTCGACCGCTCGGGGCAGCCGCCCGGACAGCTCCAGACGGACGTCGACGGGGACGACGGACCGGTCGGCGGCATCGTCGACGGCCGCCTTGAGGCCGTAGTCGGCGAGCACCTTGGGATGAATGCCGCGGATCAGCTCGCGCAACTCCTCCAGCGCCTTTCCCGCCTCCCCGTGGGCCTTGGCCAGTTGGTCGGCAAGGGGGCCTGATGGTGCGTCCAGGCGGGCCAGGCCGAGGGCCATCGTCAGGGCGACGAGGCGCTGTTGGGCGCCGTCGTGCAGGTCGCGTTCGATCCGGCGCCGTTCGGCTTCGAAGGCGTCCACCAAGCGCACGCGGGACCGGGTGAGTTCGACGACCCTGGCGCCCAGGTCACCGCCGCGCGGGGCGACGAGGACGCGGGTCAGCTCGGCACGCGCGCCCGCCGCCAGGCCCAGCGCGTAGGCGCCCAGGGCGAGGAGCAGCAGTCCCAGCACCGCCATGCCGAACGCGGTCGGCCAGGTGGTGACCGTCCACTGCTTGAGCACCTTCGCCTCCTCGCCCTCACCTACGGTGGCCATCAGCAGCGGGGTGGCGACCGTGGAGAGCGGCAGGGCCAGGGCGGTGGTGACGACGAGGGCGTCCACCGGCCAGAGCAGACCGGCGAACAGCAGGGCGTAGCCGAGCTCCCGCCAGGTCGCCCGCTCCCGCAGCCGGGTGGTCAGCCAGGCCCATGGGCCCGCGGCGGTGGGCTGTCGGTGCCGGCCGGGTGCGGGGTCACGGTCGACCAGGCGCAGCCGGTGCCGTTCCACCTGGGCGACGGGGATGCCCGCGAGGGCGGTGAGGACCAGCAGCGGCAGGCCCACCACCACGACGGCGAGGACACCGCCGGCGGCCGCCGCGGCCACGATCCCCACCAGGGTCACGGCACCGGCCACCGCCCCGGTCACCAGGTAGGCGGCCGCGCGCCACGGCCACGCCGACAGCAGGAAGCCGGGGGCGGACATGGCCTGCCACACGTTCCGAGGGTGCATGCGGGTCACCGTAGAACTGCCGCGTACGGCGGGGCCATCGGTCCAGGGGGCCTCCCCGGGGTAGGGCCGGCCCTACCC
>NZ_LIQT01000439.1 GCF_001418415.1 Streptomyces hirsutus | reverse complement strand
ACGCCGACGCCGACGCCGACACCGACGGCAACGCCGACACCCACCGTGCCCGCCGGGCCGCCCGCGCCCGACGCCGGACCCGGAGTGAAGGTCACCGCCCAGCCCAACCCGGGCTACGTCGGCGGACGCGTCGTGGTGACCTACACCGTCCGCAACGGCCGCAACGCACTCGCGACCGGGCTGCGGCTGCACATCGGCCTGCCCAAGGGCATCCCGCACAACGGGCCGCCGGAGGGCTGCGACAAGTCCTGGGTGTGCGCGCTGCCCGACCTGAAGCCGCGCGCGAACACCGTCGTCCGGGTCGTCCTCAGCCCGAACAAGGCGCTGACCGGCCGCGTCACCGGCGAGCTCACCACCACCGGCACGGACGCCGACAAGGGCGACAACACCGCCTGGCAGCGGCTGCGGATCCTCCAGCCGCGCATCGTCGCGGTGCCGGACATCGGCAAGCCCGGCTTCGTCACCTCCGTGCGCGGCAAGGACTTCCCGCCGGGTGTGCCGGTGAGGTTCACCTGGAAGCCGGGGATCACCGCGGCGGCGCCGCCGACCGTCCCCGGTCCCGACGGCACGTTCATCGGCCAGCTGCTCATCCTCGCCAAGGACCAGACCGGACCGCGCGTCGTCACCGCCAAGGGCCGCGGGTTCTCGCCGGTGACGACCGACTTCCTGGTGGTGAGCGGGACCATCCAGCCGCCCGACGAGGTGACCCGCCGGTGATCCACGAGGTCGACGAGGGGCTGCGCCGGCTGCTCGGCGAGTCCGGCCTGGAGGCGTCGGGCGTCGAGGTGGTCTTCGACGCCCCCACCCGGGACTGGGCCGCGCGCCGCAGCGCCCCCACCGTCTGCGTCTTCCTCTACGACATCCGGGAGGACGCCACCCGGCGCGGCAGCGGCGCCGGTGAGGTGTACGACACCGACGGCCACCTGGTGGCGCGGCGCACCCCGCCGCGCTGGTTCGAGCTGACGTACCTGGTCACGGCGTGGGCGAGCCGCCCGCAGGACGAACACCTCCTGCTCTCCCAGGTGTTGGCGACCCTGGTGGCCGGCGACACGCTGCCCGCCCGCCTGCTCACCGGCACCCTCGCCGACCTCGGCCTGCCGGTGGCACTGGACGCCGGCGGGACCGGGCTCGACGCACCGGCCGCCGCCGACGTGTGGTCGGCGCTCGGCGGCGAGCTGAAGGCCTCGCTCCAGGTACGGGTACGGGCGCCGCTTGCCGGCGTGACCAGGGAGGCCGCACCGCCGGTCACCGAAGGCCTCGTCGTGCGCTCCGCCGCCCGCAGCGAGGGCGGGGAGGCGATGCCGGGCCGCCGGCTGCGCTACAAGGAGGCGACCGACCCGGGCCCGGACGGCGGCTTCGCCGGCCCGCGGGAACGGGGCCCCGCCCCCGCCCGTCGCCGCCGCAGAGGGGACCGCCAGCCGTGACGCACACCGCCGAACCCGTCGCCGTGGCCGACCGTGCGTCCATCGACTCCGAATCCGTGCCCACCGACGTGGGACATCTGTGGGCGCGGCTCCAGTTGGTCGAGGAACGGGTACGGCACGCCGTGGCCGTCCGTCGCGCCGCCGACCCCGATCCCGACGACCCGTACCGCGGCCAGTACCTCACCCCCGACGCCGTCGCCCGCATCCTGGACGAGCCGGGCGGCCTCGACGTACCCGCGCACGAGCCCTGGCAGTCGCCCGCCGGTTCCGTCCTCGACGGCCTTGCCCGGCGGTTCGGGCTGTCCCCACTGGACCTGGACCTGCTCCTGGTCGCGGTGGCACCCGACCTCGACGCACGGTTCGAGCGGCTCTACGGCTACCTCAACGACGACCTGACCCGCCGTCGGCCCACGGTCGGTCTCGCCCTGGAACTGTGCGGGCTGGGCGGGACGGCAGCCGCCCGGTTCCGGCTCGCTCCCGGAGCACCGCTGATCGCGGGGGGCCTGGTGGAGGTCACCGAGCCCGAACGGCCGCCGCTGTCAAGGGTGTTGGCGGTGCCCGACCGGGTCACCGGGCATCTGCTGGGCAGCGCCCGGCCCGACGCCCGGCTCGCCGGGGTGCTCGGCGAGGCCCGCGAGGACCCGACAGCCGAGACGCCGGACGTCCACCGGACGGCGGCCGCTGCCGGGACCGGCGTCGGTCTCGTCCATCTGCGCAGCCGGGGTGGCGACGCGGCGGGGCTGGCCACCGCCGCCCTGAGCGCGGCCGGGCTGCGCCCGCTCGTCCTGGACGCGATGGCGCTCGCCCGCCGCCCCGGCGACGTACCGGAACTCGCCCGGATCGCCGCCCTCGAAGCCCGCCTGACCGGCGCCGGAGTCGTCCTCGGCCCCCTGGAGGCGCTACCCGGCGAGCCCGCCGAACGGGCCCGCACGCTCGGGGCGTTGTGCGCGGCGCTGCGGGGCGTCCCCCTGTTCACGCACGGCACCGTCGGCTGGGCCCCGGAGTGGGCGGCCGACACCCCCGTCGTCCTGACCGTGCCGGCGCCTTCGCCCGAACGGCAGGCCGCGCGCTGGCGGTACGCCCTCGGCCACGCCGCGGGTGACGGCTTTGCGACCGGCGACGTGGAAGCGCTCGCCGAGGCTGTGGCCGCGCACCGCCTGGACTCCGGGCAGTTGCATCGCGCCGCCGACGTGGCGGTGCGCACGGCTGCCCTCGCGGGCCGCCCGGTCCGCCCTGACGACCTGCGCACCGCCGTACGGGCCCAGAACGGCGCGGGGCTCGACCGGCTCGCCCGCCGGGTGGAGCCGGGCGTCGGCTGGGACGACCTGGTGCTGCCGCCCACCACGGACCGGCGGCTGCGCGAACTCGCGCTGCGCGCCCGCCACCGCGAGCAGGTGCTCGGGCAGTGGGGGATGCGGCCCGGCGGTGGCCGGGGGCGCGGCGTGATCGCGCTGTTCGCCGGCGAGTCGGGCACCGGCAAGACCATGTCCGCCGAGGTCGTCGCAGCCGACCTGGGCATGGACCTGTACGTGGTGGACCTGTCCACAGTTGTGGACAAGTACATCGGGGAGACCGAGAAGAACCTGGAGCGGATCTTCACCGAAGCCTCCGCGGTCAACGCGGTGCTGCTCTTCGACGAGGCCGACGCGATCTTCGGCAAGCGCTCGGAGGTGAAGGACGCGCACGACCGGCACGCCAACATCGAGTCGGCGTATCTGCTGCAGCGCATGGAGTCGTTCGACGGGATCGCGGTGCTGACCACCAACCTGCGGGCCAACCTGGACGAGGCGTTCACCCGCCGCCTCGACGTGGTGGCCGACTTCCCGATGCCCGACTCCGGCCAACGCCTCGCCCTGTGGGAACGCTGCCTGGGCGACCGGCTGCCCCGCGCCGCCGGCCTGGACCTCGCCTTCTGCGCCGACCGCTTCGAACTCGCCGGCGGCTCCATCCGCGCCTGCACGGTGACCGCGGCCTACCTCGCGGCCGAGTCCGCCGGCCCGCTCACCATGCGGCAGCTGGTGACGGCGATCGCCCAGGAGTACCGCAAGCTCGGACGGCTGGTCCTGGAGAGCGAGTTCGGGCCGTATCTGGCGGCGGTGACCGGGGCCTGAGGGGCGGGCGGGCCGTGCCCGGCCCTCTCACTCCTCCTGGAGATCCCTGATGAACCGGTGCTTTTCGGCGGCGCTGACATCGGGGTCGTTGAGCAGATGACCCGCGGAGCGTTCCTCTACCACCACGTGGTGGACGTCGTTCTCGACGGTGACCGGTACGCGGTTGCTGGCACGCGGATGGAAGTGCCGGAGCTCACTGGTGGACGCGCCCTCCGCGTCCAGCACGGGGGAGGAGTGGTCGTTCTCCGTGTTCTTCTTTCTCACCCCCAGCTGCTGCCTGCCCGCGACCAGCCGGGTGTTCAGGGCCTCGACCAGACCGGCGAGATCGACCTTGACACCTTTGGTGACCATCGCGCCGCCCTTCTCGGCGGCCCGAGTGGCCCCGCGGTTCAGCACGTCCAGCGTGCCGCCCTCCTGCAGCCACGCGAGCAGGCCGGCCGCTTCGTCGTCGCTGAGAACGGTCATCGCGACATCCTGCGGGCTCACCTTCAGCATCACATGGAAACGCTGCTTGTCCACATCCCGTTCCTCGCCCTTCTTGATGCGGTACAGGGCGTACATCGCTTCCTGGAAAAGGACCTGCGTGAGCAATGAGACGACGTTGGGGCGGCCTTTCACCCTCTCGTCGGCGATGCCGTTGGCCGCCGTACGGGCCGCCTCGAACAGCTGCTTCTGGCTCTTTTCGTGGAACAGTCCGGCGAAGTCGCCCCGGACACCGCCCGCCGGCTGTCCGGTCGACGCCGTGACACTGCCGCCCCGGCCGCGACCGCGCCCGGCCGCCGGGGAGGCGCCCCGTCCGCGCCCGGCCGGGGAGACACCCCGTCCACCACCCCGGCCACGGTTCGCCGGTGCCTCGGCCGGTGGCGGGGCGGCGCCCACCTTGGCGTAGGGGAGGGAGATGTTGGTCTGGATGTTCTGGTTGATCTTCCCCGTCCGCAGGGTTTTCACCTTTCTGCCCGTTCCGGTCATCTCCAGCTCGTACGATCCCGGATCGCTGCCGAGGGCCTTGTTGTAGCCGTCGATGACTTCCTCAAGCGCGACCGACTTCCCGGCCACTTTCGCGAACTGAGCGAGGAGTTGCTCCCTGGCCTTCTGGTGAGAAGCCCGCATGTACTCGTCGCGCGGCAGCGGGCCGTAGATCAGCTCGATGCTCGGCACACCGCGGTCCGTCCCCTCGACCTCAAGCTTGATCACGGGCAGCCCCAACTCTTTCGCCTGGGACTCAGCCAGCACGTCGCCGTTCTTGAGCGTGGCGACGGGCCTGCCCTTGCTCTTGGAGCTGCTGCCCTGACCCTCCGGGGAGACCTCTTCGAGCGGGACGGTGATCTCGATCTCCAGCCCCACCCGCTTCGCATCCGAGATCTGCTGGGGCTGCGGTCGGCCGTCCGCCGGGACCACGGGCGCCTGTTCCGCGGTCGTCGCCTCCTCGGTCACGTCCGTCACCATGCGCTGGACGACGCCCACATGACTATGTCCCGTCGAGTGCGCGGACTCGGCCTCCCGCTGAACGGGTGCCGGACCTGACAGCACCCGTCTGGCGTTCGCCTCCGCCGCCCGTTCGAAGTGGTCGGACGGGTCGGAGATCCTCAGGCCCGTGCCGTGGTCGGTGCCCGAGACCGGGCCCTGGCGCTGCTGGACGACATGGGTGAGCTCGTGGGCGAGGGTGTGCTTGTCGCCGCCGCCGCCGATCACGACATGGCTGCCCGAGGTGTACGCGCGCGCCCCGATGGCCTGGGCCGAACGGGCGGCCGCGGCTCCGGTGTGCAGTCGTACGTCGGAGAAGTCGGTCCGGAAGCGGGACTCCATGTCCCGGCGTACCGGCGCCGCGAGGGGTTTGCCGGCCGAACGCAGCACCTCGTGAACTCCGGGGTCCGGCTGCTCCACGACGGGTCCGGGGCGGGCGCGGCGAGCGATCATCGCGGTCACCGCGGCGTTGCCCGCGCCGCGCTGCGCCGCCCGGAGGACGTCGGCGGTGAGCGGCGGCGGTACGGCGGGGCTGCCGGAGGTCTCCTGGCGGGCGGCGGCCGGGCCGCGCGTGGCCTGCCGGTTCTCGTGCCGCTCTGCGTGCGCCTCGGACGTCCGCACTTCGTTGCCTCCTCGTCGGCGCAGCCCTCCTGCGACCCCCAGTGGACCGCCCGGGCGAACGGGAAGTCCAGGTCTGTACGGGCAGAACGAGGGCAAGTCCGGGCGGCGGCGGGGCGGTTCACGGAGCGGCGAAGGGCAGTGATCTTGCCCCTGGCCAGGTCCCCGCGTCCCTGTCGTCCCGGCGGACCCCCGCGCAGACTCGCCCTGGACACATGTCACCGACCCGTAGGACGCGAAGGAGCGAGTATGCCGACGTACCTCACCCCGGGCGTGTACGTGGAGGAGGTGCAGTCCGGTGCCCGACCGATCGAAGGGGTCGGCACCGCCGTCGCCGCGTTCGTCGGGTTCGCCGAGAACGGCCCGTTCCACACGCCGACGCTGGTCACCAGTTGGGACCAGTACACCCAGACGTTCGGCGGCTTCACCGAGGGCACCTACCTGCCCCTCTCGGTCCACGGTTACTTCGCCAACGGCGGCGGCGCCGCGTACATCGTGCGGATCGGCGGCCAGGCCGAGGACGCCGCTGCCCCGTCGGTCGACGGCGGTCGGCGCGGCAACGTGGCCGCGGAGCCGGTGGCCTTCGGCGGTTTCCTCGTCGCCGCCAAGCCGGGCGTCACCGGGATATCGGTCGAGGTCGCCGACGCGGACGGCGAGAACCCGCCGGAGGACCGCTTCAAGGTCTTGGTCCGCCAGGGCGACCAGGTCGCGGAGACGTACGAGGCCTCCACCCGCAAGAACGTCAAGGGGTACCTGGTCAACCAGGCCCGCGCCTCCAAGCTGATCCAGGTCACCGAGCAGCAGGGCGCCGCCCAGAGCAGGCCCGCCACCCAGACCCTTGCCGTGCCCGACGCCCCGG
Organism: Streptomyces hirsutus; assembly: GCF_001418415.1. Taxonomy (GTDB): domain Bacteria; phylum Actinomycetota; class Actinomycetes; order Streptomycetales; family Streptomycetaceae; genus Streptomyces; species Streptomyces hirsutus. The sequence continues at coordinate 784 of NZ_LIQT01000439.1, read as the reverse complement.
CCGCGCCCGCCGCGAACGGCGCCGGCGAGGTGGCCCGTCTCAACCCGGCGGAGTACGTCGGCGACGCCGCCGCTCGCACCGGGTTCGGCGGCCTGGAGACCATCGACGAGATCACCATGGTCGCCGTGCCGGACCTGATGAGCGCCTACCAGCGTGGCGACATCGACGCCGAGGGCGTGCGCACCGTGCAGCTCGCGGTGATCTCGCACTGCGAGCAGATGGGCGACCGGGTCGCCGTCCTGGACACCCCGCCCGGTCTGGGCGCCCAGCAGGTGCGCACCTGGCGCAACGACGAGGCGGGCTACGACTCCCGCTACGCCACCCTCTACTACCCCTGGGTCCGCGTCTTCGATCCGGCCACCGGGCGCAACACCACCGTCCCGCCGAGCGGCCACATCGCCGGCGTCTGGGCGCGCAGTGACGGCGAGCGCGGGGTGCACAAGGCGCCCGCCAACGAGGTGATCCGCGGCGCGGTGGACCTCGAAATCCGGCTCAGCAAGGGCGAGCAGGACCTGCTCAACCCGATTGGTGTCAACTGCGTACGGGCCTTCCCCGGCCGCGGCATCCGCATCTGGGGCGCCCGTACCCTCTCCTCCGACCCGGCCTGGCGCTATCTGAACGTGCGCCGCCTCTTCAACTACCTCGAAGAGTCCATCCTGTTGGGCACCCAGTGGGTGGTCTTCGAGCCGAATGACGACCGGCTGTGGTCGAGCATCCGGCGTAACGTCACCGCGTTCCTCACCGAGGAATGGCGCCGGGGTGCGCTGTTCGGCCGTACGGCCGA
>NZ_LIQT01000438.1 GCF_001418415.1 Streptomyces hirsutus | reverse complement strand
GCTGTTCGGCCGTACGGCCGAGGAGGCGTTCTACGTCAAGTGCGACCGCGACAACAACCCGCCGGAGTCCATCGACCAGGGCCGTGTCATCTGCGAGATCGGTGTCTCGCCGGTCAAGCCCGCGGAGTTCGTGGTGTTCCGGCTGGCCCAGTTCTCCGACAGCACCAGCCTCATCGACGAGTGACCTGCGGGTCAAGCAAGGAAAGGTGACAGACAGTCATGGCAACGGGCGATGCTCTTTCCACTCACGTCTTCGGCGTGCAGCTCGGCGGCTACCTGGTCGAGTCGATCCAGGAGATCAGCGGGCTGACCGTCGAGGAGGAGGTCGTCGAGGTACGCCAGGTCAGCGCGGAGGGCAAGCAGATCATCCGCAAGCAGCCCGGCGCCCGGCAGGCCGGTGAGATCACGATCACCCGGGGACTCGATCAGAGCAGTGAGTTCACCAACTGGATCAAGGAGACCCTGAACAACGGCGCCGTGAACTCCGCGCGGCAGAACCTCACCATCGAGATCAAGGACACCGAGGGCAACACGGTCCGCCGTATCCAGCTGATGCAGGGCTGGGCCTCCAAGTGGGAGGGCCCGTCCCTGAAGGCGGGCGAGTCGTCCGCGGCCACCGAGTCCGTGACGATCGTGTTCGAAGAGATCATCGTCGAATGAGGCGCCGTACGGTGACGGCGGGCAACCTCGAGGAGATCCTCCAGGTCACGACGCCCGTCCCGGTGCCGGAGCAGGCGGCGGCACCCCCCGCCCCGGCGCCCCGGGAGGGTCACGGGCTGCGCACCGACTTCGAGTTCGAGCTCCCGCGCGGCTACGTGGACGAGGCGGGCACGGTGCACCGCCATGGCGCGATGCGCCTGGCCACCGCCCGTGACGAGCTGCGCCCGCAGATCGATCTGCGGGTCAAGGAGAACCCGGCGTACCTGAGCGTGGTGCTGCTGAGCCAGGTGATCACCCGGATCGGCTCGATCACGGATGTGCACACCGGGGTCGTGGAGCGGATGTACGCCACCGACGTCGCCTTCCTCCAGGACTTCTACCGCCGGGTCAACAGCGAGGGCCACACCCGCGCCGCGGTGACCTGCCCGCACTGCGAGGGCGGCTTCGAGGTCGACCTCTCGGGTGGGCGCCTGGGGGAATCGTGACGTACGCCCTTCCCCGGCTCCGGGAGGAGATCGCGTACATCGCCTATCACTTCCACTGGCAACGCGAGGAGATCCTCGACCTGGCCCATGGCGAACGGCAGCAGTGGGTGGCCGAGATCGCCCGTATCAACACCCGTATGAACGAAGGCGGTTGAGCACATGGCATGGCGGGACAGGCTGCGCCGCCGGGCCGCCGCGGACCGCTCCGACGTCCCGGGAGACGATCCGTCCGGCGCGGGCCCGGACCGTGGCGCGCCCGGCGCCCCGGGTCCCTCCGTGCCCGGCGACTGGGACGGGGGCTGGCGCCGCACCGCCGCGCCGGAACTCACCGTGTCCCGCGCCCCGCTCGGCGTCAGCGACGGCCTCGCCTTCCGCGCGGGCCTGGCCGCCTGGCAGAACCCGTCGTTCGACAGCGGCCTCGGGCATGCGCTGCTGCCCGCCGCTCCGACCGGCCTGGTACGCGGTGTCACCCGCACTGCCGCCCCGCAGCCCACGCACACCGCCGGGGGGCCGCTGCTGCTGAGGGCGTTGCGGCTGGAGGGGGCGGACGCTTCGGGAGACGGGGCCTCGGACGGGGCAACGGCCGACCGGACACCGGAGATTGCCCGTCGGAAGGATCCGGGGGAGCGGAAGTCCGGGTCGACGGAATCCGGTTCGGGATCGTCCGCCGTACGGCCCTCCGGCATCGATACCGGTGGTGACAACCCCGCGGGGAGGGTGAGTTCGAGCGACGACGCTCCTCGGCCCCGTGGCCTCACGCTCACGGATTCCCCCACGGTCCTCTCCTCGTCACCTGCCGCCGTCCAACGGGCCGTCGAGAGCCCGGTCGTGGTCCCCGCCGACACCGGCCGTCAGCCGGTCGTTCCCAGGACTCCGCTCGTACGACGTGTGGCGGTCGTGCCGCCCGCAGCCACCGACGGGGCTGCGCCCCGACCCGCTTCTGGGGCGAACCCCGGGCGTACGTCCGGGACCCGGACTGATTCCGGGGGCCGTACGCCTTCGGGCCCGGCCGTCCGGCGTGCCGCGAACGAGACGACGGGAACTCGGTCCGCCCGCTCCGGCGCCGAGGAGTCCCGCCCGGCCGTCCGGCGTGCCGCGACGGAGGCGACCGGGCCGCAGCCGGAGGCATCCCGTACTTCCGGGGCCGACGGGTCCCGCCCGGCCGTCCGGCTCAGCCCGTCGGGGCCGCGCCTGACCGTCGCCCGTCGCCCGGCCGGACCTGTGCGCCGGGTCGCCGCCGTCCGGCCCGCGAACCCTCCGGTGCCCGGCACCGCCCCCACGCCCGACGCATCCAGCACCACAACGCCGGCCAGTACGAGCGTGGGCTCCAGCGCCCCCGTGCAGCGCGCCGCCACCGCCCCGCACCGGCGCGCTCCCCTCGGTGCCCCGTTGAGCGAACTACCTGCCACGGCAACGCCGCTGACGCAAGACACTCTCGCGCCCGGCGCCGGAACCCCGCCCGGTCCGACACTGCCCGTCGTCCAGCGCCAGGCCGACACATCGGGGCCGTACGACAGCGGTACGAGCGCTACGAAGGAGACGGCACCCGCAGCCCCGGCCGACGCCCCGCGCCGGACCTCGGCCCCCGGCAGCACGGGCGCCCGCGCACGCGGTGGCCTGGGAGCTCCGCTGCCCGCGCTGCCGCCGAGCGCCGAACTGCCCGGTTCCGCCGCGTCCCGTGCTTCTCGTACGGCGCCCGGCCCGGACGTCCAGCGCGCTCCGGTACGTCCGGGCCAGAGCTCCGCAACCGCTCCGGTGCCGCCCACCGGGGCCGCGCCCCTCGCTCCGGAAGCGGACGCCCCGCTGCTGGGGACGGCCGACGTCCAGCGCAGCCTCGTGGACCACTCCACCGGGGGCGCCACCCGGGCCACTCCCGCAGACCACGGAAACGGGCCCGCCACGTCGCTGGTGACGCCCTCCCCGGCCGTCGCCCCCAACCGCCCGGAACCGGCACACACCGGAGCCACGGAAGGCGCGGCAGGAAAAGCGCGACGCCCCGGCGCGGCGCCCGGTGGTGGGGCGAGCGCCGACGGGCCGGGCTCGGGCGGATCCCGCGCTGATGGATCGGCCTCCGGCGGACCCCGAGCGGACGGCCCGGCCTCCGGCGGACCCCGAGCGGACGGCCCGGGCTCTGGCAGGCGAAGGCCCCAACGCGCCGTCGTCCCGGGTCCGGTCGTCGTTGCCAGGGCCGTGGTCCCAGACACCGAAAGCACCCGGCCCGCCGGCTCGGCAGGCCAGCGCCGCCCCACCGTGACCAGCTCCGCGGCACACTCCGCTACGGCGGCACCCCGCACCCTCTCGCTACTGGCCGCCCGCCCGCTCACCTTGAGCACCCGGACCCCGGAAGGGGCGGCACCGCCCGCCGCCGCCCGCTCCGGCAGCCGTCCCGTGGTGGCGGCGCGCTGGCCCGGTGCACCGTCCGCTGCCCCGGCCGACACCACGCCACCCACCGGGGCGCCCGCGCGCCGGTTCGGCACATCGGCCGGCTCGTCGGGCGGCTCCGGGGCCGCCATGCGCCCGCTACCCGGCCCGTCCGCGCCCGCCCAGGCCACACCGCAGCTCCAGCGAGCCGCGCCCGCGCACCCCGGACCGCGGGGCAAGCACGTGGGCGTACGAACGACCGCCTCCCCGGATCCGGTTCAGCGCGTCCCGGTCGTCCGTCCCGCGCCGCCCCGCCCGCCGACCGCCGGTGCGACCACCGCCGTACCGGCGAAGCCTCTGCCGGTGACCGCCCCGCAGGCGCCGCCGCTCGCCGACCGCCCGTCGGCCGCCACAGCACCGGTGGGACCCGTCCCCGTGGTCCGGCCGCGGACGGTCGCGCCGGGCGCCGGACCGGCGG
>NZ_LIQT01000437.1 GCF_001418415.1 Streptomyces hirsutus | reverse complement strand
GGTGACCAGTTCGCTGACCAGCAGGATCACGAGGTCGCTGACACCCTCGAGACCCCAGCCGTGCAACTGGGCCCGGACCGTGGAGCGTGCGGCGCCCACGGCACCCGGGTCCGCGGGGAAGGTCCACGTGACGTGGTCGCCCTCGATGTCGATCACGTGGATCACTTCCGTCGCTTCCCGGTCGGCAGGTCCTCCCACATCGCATTTCATGGGGACTAATAGTCCTATACCCGACTTTCAGGGCCGATTACCGTCCGCGGCGGCGCATCGTGGCACCCGCGGAGCGGGACGGCTCCCCCGCCCCGCCACCGCGCGCCGCCGCCCCCGACCGCTCCGCGCTCCGGCGCTCACGCGGACGCGGAGGCTTCTTCCACCAGTCCGGCGGACAGCCGGCGCACCCCCGCCTCGGCGCCGTACTCACCGCCGTCCGGGGCGATGTGCCACAGGAAGCCCAGGTCTTGGCCGATGGTGACGACGGGTGGTTCCACCACGCCCCTCGGGCGGCGCCGACCCAGCCCGACGGCGGCGAGCAGCCCGTTGCACAGACACGGCCGGCCCTCCGTCTCCTCGAGGGTTCCGCCCTTGCGGACGTGGGCGGCCACGGGTTCCGCCGGGCGGCGGTAGCCGATGGTGCCGCGGTCGGTCCGGTACGGGGTCCGCGGACAGCCCAAGTCGCAGACGCGGGTACGGGCGGCACTCGTTTTCGCGTCGGCGAGGGTGCCGGCAGGTCGGCGACCTTGAACGGGAAGGAGGCCGGGGAGGCCGCCGGATCATTACGCACCGTCAGCCCGCCCGCGAGTTCACACTCGATCAGTTCCCGCCGCAGCCCCTCCTCCAGGCCCGACTCCTCGCAGAACGCGAAGAGGCCGCCGACCTGAACGCCCGCCACGCCCACCGCCCCGGCCCGGCGGACCTGCTCCGGTCCGCACGGGCCGCCCGCGATCCAGAACGGCAGGCCGAGGGCGGCCATCCTCGCGAAGTCGGGCGTGTCCCGGGGACCGTAGACGGGGTCACCGTGACTTACGGCACCGTAGGTACGGGCGCGCACCCGGGGGCCGCGCAAGGCGGGCGGCCCCACGAAGCGGGCGGGCTAAGCGAGTTCGCCGGCAGCGGCCAGATCGTCGAAGAGAGACTGGTCGACCGGAGGCACCCGGTCCCGGTCGGCGTACGAGAACCAGGCCATCTCCTCGATCTCGCTGCTCGGCATCAGTTCCCCCCGGTACTCGGCGGTGTAGCAGGCCATCCGCACGACGGCACCGTCCGGGAGGCCGGGCGCGCCGGCCTCGTACGTCCCCACGTGGGCAGCGGTCCGCGGGTCGAGCAGAACCGTCAGCTCTTCCTCGATCTCACGCAGCAGGGTCTCCAGATCGCTCTCCGCGCCCTCGCGCTTGCCGCCGGGGATGTAGAAGACGTCCTTTCCCCGTGGCCGGGCGCAGAGAATCCTGCCGCCCTCCACACGCACCCACGCCACCGTGTCGATCAGGACCGACATCACTCCGCCTTCACCATGGGAAACCCGGTCGGGCAGGACCTTAGCGGGGCGCGGACCGGCCGGCGGGGGCGCTCTGCCCTCCGGCTCGCCGATCGCCCCCGGGTGTCGCCACGGGCGGCGTCATGCGTCGACCGGCGTCAGCGCCGGCGTACGGCACGTCCGACGGCGCGGACCACGACCGGAGCCGTCCGGGCATCCCCGTCACGGACCCGACAACTCCTCACCCGGCAGCCGACCCGCCGAGGAACACGGACGCCTCCCCTTGCCCGGGCGGGTCCGTGGGAGATCAGTCGGCGGGGGTCGCGTTCCGCCCGATGCGCTCGACCCAGTACAGCTGTTTGTGCCCGCGGCCGTCGAGACTGTCCGCGATCCTCTGCGCCTCGGCGCGGGTCGCGTACCGGCCCACGCGATAGCGATTGCCGTTGTCGTCCTGTCGCACCACGAGCCAGGGAAGCGTGGCCGTGCTGTCGTTCATCGCGCCCCTCCGCTTCCCGTCCGCGACCCACCCGGTAAGGAATCCCCAGTCCGCATATGCCCGAGCCTACGCCTTACCTTCACGCAGCGAATATGGCTTTACACAAAGAGGTACGCAACCAGCCAATACGCAGGGGGCGCATCACGGCGAATGCGCCGTACGTGAGTTCGACGTATCCGGTCAGGGGCACGCCGCCCGCACGCCCGTCACTCGGGGGCCACCTGCGAGAACGGCCAGATTCGTACGGCGCCCGAACGGGCATGCCGCCGCCCGTCCGGCGAGCGAACGCCCGGACGGGGCGCAGAGGGAGCGTTTCGGGGTCGGCGACGGCTCGGGGTAGCGGTCCGTGACGGCCGCCGGTTCGGCTACTTCACCGGGAGGTGGTACGCGACCCGGTACCGGTCGGCGGGGATCACCACGTCGGCCGTCTCGACCGGGCGGCCCGAGGCGTAGTACGTGCGCTGGATGACCAGGACGACATGACCGGGGACACCGCCGAGCAGCACCAGTTCCTCGGCGAGGCCGGGGCGGGCGCCGACCTCCTCGGTCACGTTGTCCACGATCACGTCGATGGCGCGCATGCGCTCGACCACGCCCATGCCGCCGAGGGGGCCCTCCTCGGGCAGCATCACGGGCGTCCGGCCGGTCAGGGAGAGCGGCTCCCAGGAGGTGGAGAGCATCATCGGCTCGCCCGCCTCCCGGAAGAGGTACCGGGTGCGCATCACCCTGTCCCCCGGCTCGATCTCGAGCCGCTCGGCGACGGCCCCGCGGGCGTCGGTCTGCTCGCTGCTCGACTCCCAGGTGCCGCGCACGTCCCCGTCCGCCTGCTCCTGCCGGAACGGGGTGGTGCCCCGCTCCGGACGGAACCCGGAACGGGCCACGCGCCGGGGCACGGGCCGCTCGCGGACGTACGTCCCCGAACCGGAGCGGCCCTCCACGAGGCCCTCCGCCATGAGCACCTTGCGCGCCTCCAGCGCGACCGTGTCGGAGACGCCGTACTCCTCGCGGATCCTCGCCTGGGACGGGAGGCGGGTGTGCGGGGGCAGCCGACCGTCGACGATCTTCTTACGGAGATCACCCGCGACGCGCAGATACGCCGGCTGCTCACCGAATGTCACTGGCCGCTCCCATCAGGTTGTACAGACAGCGACAGCGTGGCAACCGCAGGTTGTACCAGGCAAGTGAAGGCCAGAGAATCACTCGATGTGATGACAGATCCCGGAGGGGGTCTTTACGCAGGCTCTTTATCCCCGCTATGGCGGGCCTCACACCTCGATACGGTCCTCGTCGGCACCGCCGTCTCCGCCCCCGGTCCCGTCCTCGCCCTCGTCCTCGTCGT
>NZ_LIQT01000436.1 GCF_001418415.1 Streptomyces hirsutus | reverse complement strand
CCCCCCTCTCCCCCCTCTCCCCCTCTTCCCGCCGCTTCCACGGCGAGGGCCCCCGCACGGACGACCGATTCCGCGCGGGGGCCCTTTTCCGTGCGGGCCCTTTTCCGTGCCGCTGTGCGCATCGGGCGCACGGAGAGCCCTTCTGCTGCTAGCGTGCAGTTGCAAGCTAGTCGCAATAAGCGGTTCGAAGGGAACCCATGCCCGTCTACACGCTGCCCGACCTGCCGTACGACTACGCGGCGCTCGCGCCGGTGATCAGCCCCGAGATCATCGAGCTGCACCACGACAAGCACCACGCGGTCTACGTGAAGGGCGCCAACGACACGCTGGAGCAGCTCGCGGAGGCCCGGGACAAGGAGTCGTGGGGCTCGGTCAACGGGCTGGAGAAGAACCTGGCGTTCCATCTCTCCGGGCACATCCTGCACTCGATCTACTGGCACAACATGACCGGCGACGGCGGCGGCGAGCCGCTGGAGAAGGACGGCGTGGGCGAGCTGGCCGACGCGATCGCGGAGTCCTTCGGCTCCTTCGCGGGCTTCAAGGCACAGCTGTCCAAGGCGGCGGCGACCACGCAGGGGTCGGGCTGGGGCGTCCTGGCGTACGAGCCGCTGAGCGGCCGGCTGATCGTCGAGCAGGTCTACGACCACCAGGGCAACGTCGGCCAGGGCGCGACACCGATCCTGGTCTTCGACGCCTGGGAGCACGCCTTCTACCTCCAGTACAGGAACCAGAAGGTCGACTTCATCGACGCCATGTGGGCCGTCGTGAACTGGCAGGACGTGGCCAGGCGCTACGAGGCCGCGAAGTCCCGCACGGATGTGCTCCTGCTCGCCCCCTGAGGGCCGCCCGTGAACGCTCTGCCCCGTGATCGTCTTCTCACCGTTCACCCGGCAGGCGGAAAGACGGAAGCCCCCGCGAGGACTCGACTCGCGGGGGCTTCCGGTCTGCGGTATTCCGGGTCAAAGTGCCCCATGACGACACTCAGGACCAAGAAGTATCCCTGCTCGACCTGCGACGCGGAGCAACTGCACCGTCGGCTGACCAGGGCGGAACAGGAACAGCTCAAGGAACGGCTGGGCCGCGCGGGGGTGGGCGAGTTCTGGATCTGCGAGAACGTGCTGGACCCGGACACCGGCAAGCAGTGCCGCAACCTGCGCACGGGATGGCTCATGAAGCCGTTCCCCAAACCCATCCGCCTGCCCGAACCGGAATGACGGGCCTGAAGTGACGGACCCGGAGCGACGAGATCGGAGCGAGGGGCCCGGAGTCCCTCCGGGCCCCGGAGCGGCCGAGCCCGGGTCGCCCCCTCACAGGTTGCTGAAGTCCGGGCCCTTCGTCCGCGTGCGCTTGAGCTCGTAGAAGCCGGGGACGGAGGCCACGGCGAGGGTGCCGTCCCAGAGGCGGGCGGCCTCCTCGCCCTTGGGGGCGGGGGTGACGACCGGGCCGAAGAAGGCGATCTGCTCGCCGTCGGCGCCGGGCACGGCGATGACCGGGGTGCCGACGTCCTGGCCGACCTTGTCGATGCCCTCCTTGTGGGAGGCGCGCAACTGGGGCTCGTACGGGGTGGAGTCCCAGTGCTCCATGAGGGAGTCGGGCAGGCCGACCTCCTTCAGGGCGGCGGCGACGACCTCCTTCTCGGGGCCCTCGCCCTGGTTGTGGATGCGGGTGCCGAGCGCGGTGTAGAGGTCGCCGAGCACCTCGGCGCCGTGCTCCTCCTGGGCCGCGATGACGACGCGGACGGGGCCCCACGCCTTGGTCGCGAGCATCTCGCGGTACTCCTCGGGCAGCTCGTCGAGCCGGTCCTCGTTGAGCACCGCGAGACTCATCAGGTGCCAGCGGACCTTGATGTCCCGCACCTTCTCCACCTCCAGCACCCAGCGGGAGGTCATCCAGGCCCAGGGGCACAGCGGGTCGAACCAGAAGTCGACGGGGGTGGTGGCGGTGGACGTGTCCGGCATGACGCTCCTCGGGAGGCGGGTGCGGGGAATCGCTTCCCCGGGGAAACGTCGGGGCTCCTCCCTCTCATTCCCGTCCTTCCGATTCCCGACTGCCCCGCGTCAGGGGCGCGTGGCAGGATCGGTGCTGTACAGCCCTGTCGATGCCGACGCCGTATGACGACGTATGAGGAGTCCGCCCGTGCCCGGTGAGAACCTGACCCGCGACGAGGCCCGGGAGCGGGCCGCACTGTTGTCGGTGGACGGGTACGAGGTGTCCCTCGACCTGCGCACCGCCACCGGCGCGAGTGCCGGGGAAGGCGGGGACGGCGCGGAGGGGCCGCACACCTTCCGCTCGGTGACGACCGTCCGGTTCCGCTGCACGGAGCCCGGCGCGAGCAGCTTCGCGGACCTGATCGCGCCGGCCGTGACGGCCGTCTCGCTCAACGGGCGGGACCTCGACCCCGGAGAGGTGTTCGACGGCTCCCGGCTGCTGCTGGAGGACCTGGCCGCCGACAACGAGCTGATCGTCGACGCCCAGTGCGCCTACTCCCGTACCGGCGAGGGCATGCACCGCTTCGTCGACCCCGAGGACGGCGAGGTCTACCTCTACACCCAGTACGAGCCGGCCGACGCCCGCCGGGTGTACGCCAACTTCGAGCAGCCCGACCTCAAGGCGCCCTACCGCTTCGAGGTGCGGGCCCCCGAGGGCTGGACGGTGTGGAGCAACGGCGTCGGCGAACTCACCGACGGTGTGTGGCGGTTCGCGGAGACCAAGCCGATCTCGACCTACATCACCTGTGTGGTCGCCGGGCCGTACCACTACGTCACGGACACCTACGAGCGTGAACTGCCCGACGGCACACAGCTGGAGATCCCGCTCGGCGCGATGTGCCGCAAGGGTCTGGCCCCGCATTTCGACGCCGACGACGTGTTCCTGGTGACCAAGCAGGGCCTGGACTTCTTCCACGACCACGTCGACTACCCCTACCCCTTCGGGAAGTACGACCAGGCGTTCGTGCCCGAGTACAACCTGGGCGCGATGGAGAACCCCGGACTGGTCACCTTCCGGGAGGAGTTCATCTTCCGCGGCAAGGTCACGCAGGCGTCCTACGAGGGCCGCGCCAACGTGATCCTGCACGAGATGGCGCACATGTGGTTCGGCGACCTGGTCACCATGGAGTGGTGGGACGACCTGTGGCTGAAGGAGTCCTTCGCCGACTTCATGGGCGCCTTCTCGCTCGTGGGCGCCACCCGGTTCACCGACGGCTGGATCACCTTCGCCAACCGCCGCAAGGCCTGGGCGTACCGCGCGGACCAGCTGCCGTCCACGCACCCGGTCACCGCGGACATCCGCGACCTGCAGGACGCCAAGCTGAACTTCGACGGCATCACCTACGCCAAGGGCGCCTCGGTGCTCAAGCAGCTGGTGGCGTACGTCGGCCAGGACGCCTTCCTGGAGGGCGCCCGGCGCTACTTCAAGCGGCACGCGTACGGCAACACGCGCCTCGGTGACCTGCTGTCGGTCCTCGAGGAGACCAGCGGACGCGACATGACGGCGTGGTCGCGGGCCTGGCTCCAGACGGCCGGGGTCAACTCCCTCACTCCCCAGGTGCTGCTGGGCGCGGACGGCAGGGTCGAGGAACTCGCGGTGGTGCAGGAGGCCGCGGAGTCGCATCCCGAACTGCGCCCGCACCGGGTCGCGGTGGGCCTGTACCGGCGCACGCCCGACGGCGCGCTGGAACGGTACGCGCGGGCCGAGACGGACGTCGACGGGGCCCGTACAGTCGTCGCCGAGCTGGCGGGCGCCGAGGCGCCCGAGCTGGTACTGGTCAACGACGACGACCTCACGTACTGCAAGATCCGCTTCGACGAGACCTCCCTGGCCACGCTCCGCGAGCACCTGGGCGCGCTGACCGACCCGCTGGCCCGCGCCCTGTGCTGGTCGGCGCTGTGGAACCTCACCCGGGACGCGCTGCTGCCCGCGCGGGAGTTCGTGGACCTGGTGCTGCGGTTCGGCGGGCGCGAGTCCGACATCGGCGTGCTGCAGATGCTGCACGCCTGGGCCGAGTCGGCGCTCGTCCACTACGCGGCGCCCGCCTGGCGGGAGACCGGCGGCCGGCTGCTCGCCGAGGGCGCCCGGCGCGAGCTGGAGGCGGCCGAGCCGGGCAGTGAGCCGCAGCTGGCCTGGGCCCGCTTCTTCGCCCGGTCGGCCGTGGCGCCGGGCGACTTCCAGCTGCTCCAGGAGCTGCTGTCGGGCACGGTGACGGTCGAGGGGCTCGACGTCGACCAGGAGCTGCGCTGGGTGTTCCTGGAGCCGCTGGCCGCGCACGGGTTCGCCGACGAGAAGGCGCTGGCCGAGGAGCTGGCCCGGGACGACACCGCCTCCGGCAAGCGCCACCAGGTCCGCTGCCTGGCCGCCCGTCCGTCGGCGGAGGTCAAGGCCCGGGGCTGGGCGCGGGTCGTGGAGTCGGAGGAACTGTCCAACGCGCTGGTGGAGGCGACGATCGCGGGCTTCGCCCAGCCCTCGCAGCGGGAGCTGCTCGCGCCGTACGCGGAGAAGTACTTCGCGGTGATCGAGCGGGTGTGGGAGGAGCGGTCCATCCAGATCGCCCTGCACGTGGTGCGGGGACTCTTCCCCGAGCTGCTGGACTCGCCGGAGACGCTGGACGCGACGGACGCGTGGCTCGCGGCCCACGAGGACGCTCCCCCGGCGCTGCGCCGCCTGGTGCTGGAGGCCCGGGACGACCTGGCACGTGCGCTGCGCGGCCAGGCGTGCGACGCGGCGACGGGGTGACCGCGGG
>NZ_LIQT01000435.1 GCF_001418415.1 Streptomyces hirsutus | reverse complement strand
CCCTCACGAAACCCGCCCTCACGAAACCCGCCCTCAACAGCCGTCCCCGGAGAGGAAGTCCCGGCATGTCCCCAGCGGTCCGATCCAGCCGGGCCAGGGCCCAGCTGACCCTGAAAGAGCCCCCGGCCTCCGTCGGTGCGAAACCCGGCGGGACGATCGCGCGGCTGAACCTGCAGTTCAACCCCTCCACCCTGGAGCTGCGCAAGACCACCGAGTGGCGGCGCACCCCGTCCCGGATGGCGGGGCAGTCGGCGCTGCCCGAGTTCGTCGGCAGCGGCCCGCGCACGCTGAGCCTGGAGGTCTTCCTGGACGCCACCGCCACCCACGACAACTCCGTGGAGCTGGCGGTGGAGAAGCTGATGAAGGGGTGCGTGCCGACCCCGGCCAGCCTGGGCCGCAAGAAGCCGGCCAGCCCCTGGGTGCGGTTCGAGTGGGGCACGGCGCGGACGACGTCGTTCGACGGGGTGCTCTCCAGCCTGTCGGTGTCGTACACGCTGTTCGACGTGGACGGAAAGCCGCTGCGGGCCACCTGCACGTTGTCCATCGAGGAGGCGAGCGTCGACCCGGCGGGCCAGAACCCGACGTCCGGCGCGCGCACCGCCCGCAGCACGCACACCGTGGTGGCGGGCGACAGCCTGGCCCTGCTGGCCTGGCGGGAGTACGGCGACGCGACGGCCTGGCGGGTCATCGCGGAGGCCAACGACATCGACGACCCGATGGCTCTCGTACCCGGCACCGAACTGATGGTGCCGGGGCTGCGCGACGCGGGCGCTGAGGAGGATCAGTGACCACACCCGGGGCACGGGGCGGCCGGCCGTTCGCGGCCGATCCCGTCATCGAGACGCCCGCCGAACTCCCGCAGATCTGGGCCGCCCAGCTGGTGAGCTGTGTGGTCGACGAGAACGTGGGTCTGCCGGACGCGGCGGTGCTCACCTTCCGCGACCCCGACCACGAGTTCCTGCAGGCGACGGGCATCACCATCGGCACCCCGCTGAAGGTGTCGGTGGTGACCGTCTCCGGGCAGGCCCGCGAGCGGTTGTTCAGCGGCGAGGTGATCGCCCTGGAGCTGGACCGGGACGGCACGGGCTCGTTCACGGTGGTGCGCGCCTACTCCAAGGCGCACCGCCTGCAACGGGGCCGCAAGGTGGTGGCGTACCGGAACATGACGGCGGCGGCGATCGTCCGCAAGGTGGCCGCCGGGGCCGGGCTGGCCTGCGGGAAGGTCGAGGCCGCGCCGGTCACCTACGAGCAGCTGTCGCAGGCGAACGTGTCCGACTGGGACTTCCTCCAGTTCCTGGCGGGGGAGAGCGGCGCGCAGGTGCACGTCGACGACAAGGGGCTGCTGCAGTTCACCAAGCCGCAGAAGGCGTCCGGCGCGCCGGCGCCGTCGACCCCGGCCACCCGCAGCCCGATGGTGCTGGAATACGGGCGCAATCTGCTGGCGCTGCGGGCCTCGCTGTCGGCCGCGGACGGCGCGCAGCAGGTGGAGGTGCGCGGCTGGGACGTCACCACGAAGCGGCCGCTGGTGGCCCGCAAGCCGTCCGTGAACAGCGACACGGTGGTGCCGGGGCTGAGCCCGGCGTTCGCCGCCCGGTTCGGCAAGTCGTCGAAGCTGACCGTCACGGACACCCCGTACCGCACGCACGCCGAGACGAAGGCGGTCGCGGACGCCACAGCCGCTCACGTCAGCTCCGGGTTCGGGGAGTTGGAGGCGGTGGTCGAGGGCAACCCCAAGCTGCGGGCGGGCAAGCCCGTAGCGCTCGGCAACGTCGGGCAGGAGTTCTCGGGGAAGTACACGGCGACGGCGGTGCAGCATGTCCTGGAGCCGCACGGCGGGTACCGGACGACGGTGTGGGTCAGCGCCAGCCCGGACCGCTCCCTGACCGGCCTGGTGACCGGAGCGAACGCGCCCAGCCGCGGCCCGCGCATGCCCGGTCTGGCCATCGGTGTGGTGACGGACGTACGCGAACCGGGCGGCGCCGAGTCCGGAGCCGTACGGCTGAAGTTCCCCTGGCTGGACGACACTTATGTCACCGACTGGGTCCGCACCGTGCAGTGGGGCGGCAAGGGCGGTGGCGGTGTGGTCAGCCCGGAGGTCAACGACGAGGTCCTGGTCGGCTTCGAACAGGGCCTGCTGGACAGCCCGTACGTCATCGGTGGGCTCTACAACGGGGTGGACGAGCCGTCGCCGCACGACGTCCCTCTGATCGACAAGACCACCGGGAAGGTCAACCGCCGCTCCGTCGTGTCGCGCTCGGGGCACCGGGTGGAGCTGCTGGACGCGAGGGCACCCGGTCGCTCCGGGGTGCGGCTGATGAGCGCTGACGAGCGCCTCGAAGTGTTCCTGGACAACCGGCGGGACCGCATCGAGTTGACCGTGTACGCCCAGAAGGGCCGCCGACAGCCCCTCACCTCCGTCCTGCTCGACAAGAAGGGCATCACGCTGGACGCGGGGCGCGGCGACGTGAGTGTGTCGGGCCGGAACGTGGACATCCAGGGCAGGGTCGGGGTGAAGATCGGCGGCCGTACGGTGAGTGTCAACGGCTCCTCGAACGTCACCGTCGACGGCGGTCTGCTGGGCGTCCTCAAGGCCAAGCTCATCCGGATCAACTGACCTCTGTCTCCCCGACATTCCCCAAGGAGATCCCATGCCCCCCGCAGCTCGTACCGGTGACCCCACCAACCACGGCGGTGTGATCGCCACCCCGCCGCCCGGCGCCGCCGCGACGGTCGCCCGTGTGCTGATCGGCGGCCGTCCCGCCGCCGTCGTGGGCAGCGTGCACACCTGCGCCATGCCACCGCACCTGGCCCTGGGACCGGGCAACGTGATCATGCCCGACCCGGCCGCGCTCGCCCGGGGCCAGGTCCTCATCGGCGGGCTGCCGGCCGCGCGGATGCGCGACAAGACCGCGTGCGGCGCGATGATCTCGGGCGGCGCCCTGAACGTCCTGATCGGGGGCGTGTGATGAGCGACCGGTTCATCGGCCGCGGCTGGGGGTTCCCGCTGCGGGTCGGACCGACCGGCGGGATCGGCATGGTCGAACGGGAGCGGGAGATCGAGGAGGCCATCCGCCTGGTCCTCGGCACCGCGCCCGGCGAGCGCCCCATGCGCCCCGAATTCGGCTGCGGCATCCACGACTACGTCTTCGCGCCAGGCGACGGTGCCACCGCCGGACGTATCGCACAGCAGGTGCGCGAGGCGCTGGAGCGGTGGGAGCCGCGCATCGCGGTGGACGACGTGGGGGTCGCCTTCGACGCCGTCGAGGCCGGGACCCTCTACATCGACGTGCACTACACCCTGCGTTCCACCAACGACCGGCGCAACCTGGTCTTTCCCTTCTACACGATCCCCTCCGAGGAGGGGGCCGAGGAATGGGGCGCCGCCTGATGGCACTGCCCTCCCCCAACCTGGACGACCGGCGATTCCAGCAGCTCGTCGACGAGGCGAAGCGGTACGTGCAGCAGCGCGCCCCGGAGTGGACCGACCACAACGTCTCCGACCCGGGCGTCACCTTGATCGAGACGTTCGCCTACCTCGTGGACCAGCTGCTGTACCGGCTGAACCGGGTCCCGGACAAGAACTACACCGCGTTCCTGGACCTGCTCGGCATCCGCCTGTTCCCGCCGGCCGCGGCCGTGGCCGACGTCGACTTCTGGCTGTCGGCGCCGCAGCCCGACACGGTGACACTGACCCCGGGCACCGAGGTGACCACCGCGGGCGGCGAGGCCGACGAGGCCGTGGTGTTCGCGACCACTGACGAACTGCGCATCGTGCCCAGCGAGTTGACTCGCCTGGTGACCGCGTCCCGCACCGGTGAGCAGACCGACCGGACCGGTGAGCTCGCCGAGGGCCGCGACATACCCGCCTTCCAGACGGCACCCCAGCCCGGCGACGCGCTGCTGTTCGGCCTGCCGACGGCGGTGCCGCGCTGCGTGGTCGCGGTGCGCCTGGACAGCCGCGTGGAGGGCATCGGCGTCGACCCGCGCCAGCCTCCGCTGGTGTGGGAGGCGTGGGACGGCGGCGGCTGGCAGGTGTGCGAGACCGGCGAGGACTCCACCGGCGGCCTGAACCGGCCCGGCGAGGTCATCGTGTACGTACCGGCCGGGCACACCGCGTCGGTGATCGGCGGCACCCGGGCCGGCTGGCTGCGCTGCCGGGTCACCGAGGCGGAGCCGGGCCAACCGTTCTACTCGGAGTCCCCGACGGTGCGCGAGGCGGCGGTGTTCACCGTGGGCGGCACCATGACCGTCGAGCATGCCGAGAGCGGGACCGACGTGCCGCTCGGCACCTCGGAGGGCGTCGCCGGGCAGACGTTCCGGCTCGGCCGCCCGCCGGTCCTCCTCGACCGCGAGCCCCCCGTGGTGGAGGTGTCCTCAGCCGAGGGCTGGCAGCGCTGGGACGTGGTCGAGCACTTCGGCCGCTCGGGCCCGGCTGACCGCCATGTCCAAGTCGACTCCACCACCGGCGAGTTCACCTTCCCGCCGGCGCTGCGCGAACCGGACGGCACACTGCGGCAGTGTGGCGCCGTGCCGCCCAAGGGCGCCCAGATCCGGGTGGCCCGCTACCGCACCGGCGGCGGCCCGGCGGGCAATGTCGCCCGCGGCGCGATCTCCGTGCTGCGCAGCTCCGTTCCGTACGTCGCCCGGGTGGTCAACCGGGAGGCGGCGCTCGGCGGAGTCGCCGGCGAGACCATCGCCAACGCCAGACTGCGGGCGCCGGACGCACTGCGCATGCAGGAACGCGCCGTCACCGCCGAGGACTACGAGGTCATCGCCCGCCAGGCGGCCCCCTCCGTACGCCGGGTCCGATGCCTGCCCGCCGCGGAGGGTGCGGGCGCGGTACGTGTCCTCGTCGTACCCGACGCGGTGGCCGACGAGGGCGACGACCGGCTCCGCTTCGAGCAGATGATCCCCTCCGACCAAGTCCTCCGGGCGATCACCACGAGCCTCGACGAACGCCGCCTGATCGGCACCCGCCTGGTCGTCGAGCCGCCGGTCTACCAGGGCGTCACCGTGGTTGCCAGGCTCGCGGCGGCCCCCGCCGACACCGACCGCGTCCGCGACGCGGCCCTGGCAGCCCTGTTCCACCATCTCAACCCACTGGTCGGCGGCCCGGACGGCACCGGCTGGCCGTTCGGACGACCGGTCCAGTACGGCGACGTCTTCGGCGTCCTCCAACGCGCCACCGGCAACGCGCTGGTCGAGGAGATCCTGTTGTTCTCCGCCGACCCGATCACCGGGCGACGTGGCGCACCGACGGACCGCATCGACGTGGCCGCGGGCGCGCTGGTCTTCTCGTACCAGCACCAGGTGGTCGTCACGGCCGTGGAGCCGGAGGCACGGGGATGAGCCGCGCGGCCGTACCCGGTCTGCCGAGCCGCTACCCGATCGGGGAGCAACTGCCCGCTCTGTACGCCGAAGACGACTTCGCCCAGCGCTTCACCAGCGGACTCGACACCGTCCTCGCCCCGGTGTTCGCGACCCTCGACAATCTGCCCGCCTATCTCGATCCCCGGGTGACCCCGGCCGACTTCCTGGCCTGGCTGGCGTCCTGGGTGGGCGCCGCCGACGACCCGCAGTGGCCGGTGGAGCGGCGCCGCGAGGCGGTCGCCCGGGCGGTGGAGCTGCACCGGTGGCGCGGTACCCGGCGCGGCCTGGTCGAGGCTCTGCGGCTCGCGATCGGCGCGCACGCCGAGGTCACCGGGGACGGCGGCGCGGTGTGGTCGGGAACCCCCGGCGCCGACCTGCCGCCGGAGCCCCCCGCAGAGGTTCTGGTCCGGGTGTGGCCGGACCGCGAGGCCGGGGTGGACCCGGCCAGGGTCCACGAGGTCGTCAGGGCCATGTGCCCAGTACACACCGTCTGCCGGGTGGAAATCCTGCCCGGCCCGCCCATCGACGAAGGGAGGTGACGCCATGCGCGTCTGTCCCGAGTGCGGGGCGTCCAACGGCCCCACGGACGACTTCTGCGGCAACTGCGGGGCGTATGTGGGATGGTCGAACAGTACGGCGGCTTCGGGTACGGCGGCTTCGAGCGAGTCGTCTTCGGGTACGTCGTCGGAGCAGCCGGCATCGAGTACGCCCGCGGAGCCGCCGACCCCTGGCACGTCCTCCGCGTCGTCGGCCCCGCGCGCGCCCCGCCCCACGGCTTCGGAGCCGCCGGTCTCGAGCACACCTGCCGAACCCCAGGCCGCACCGGATGCCACGCAGCCCGACGCCGCCACGCCGGCGCCCTCGTCGCCCTCGGCCGAGAAGCCGGCGTCCGCCGAGCCCGCCCGCAGCTCGTCGTTGCGCACCCGGCTGACGGGCCGCGGCCGCGGCGAGGCGCGGGGGGCGAGCACGGCGCCTGCCGCGGGCTCACGATCCGGCGACGGCGACGGCGACAGCGAGGGCTCCGGGACCATCTCCGGCCAGGACGGGACGACAAGCCCCGCACCCCGGCCCGGCCCCGATGATGCCGGGGCCGGGTCCTCCGCTCCCGCTTCCCGCCCGACCACCGGCGAGGACTCCCGCGCCGACGAAGCCGCCGCCCCGGGCGCGGCGTCCGTGGCCCC
>NZ_LIQT01000434.1 GCF_001418415.1 Streptomyces hirsutus | reverse complement strand
CGCCGACAAACCCCACTTCCTGGCCACCACACCGCGCGGCAGCCATGTCACCCAGACCGCGCTGGCCCGGCTGCGCCGCGAGCTGGGCATCCCGCTGCTGGGCGCCGCGCACCGCCTCGACCGGCTCACCGCCGGGCTGGTGCTGTTCACCGTGCGGCCCGAGGAGCGCGGCGCGTACCAGACACTGTTCCGCGACCGGCTGATCCACAAGGAGTACGAGGCCGTCGCCCCTCACGATCCGGCGCTCGTCCTGCCCCGGACCGTGCGCAACCGGATCGTCAAGGAACGCGGGGTGCTGACCGCCCGCGAGGTCGAGGGCGAGCCGAACGCGCTCAGCCGGGTCGAGCTCCTGGACCACCGGGCCGACGGCCTCGCCCGATACCGGCTGGTCCCCGGCACCGGGCAGACCCATCAGCTGCGGGTGCACATGAGCGACCTGGGCGTACCGATCCTCGGCGACCCCCTGTATCCGGAGGTGACCGGCCCCGTCCCGGCCGGTGACTTCCGGCGCCCGCTGCAACTGCTGGCGCGGGCACTGGAGTTCACCGACCCCGTGACGGGGGCGCGGCACCGGCTGCGCAGTGGCCGAACGCTCGCGGCATGGACCTCGTACGGGGAGTGGGCCGCAGAGGACCGCACCGCCGGGCACTGCGCCTCGGACGGCCGCGCCGCCGTGGACCGGACCACCACGGACCGGGCCGCTGCTCACCGGCCCCCGGCGCCCCTGACCTCCGGTCAGTAGCCGCGCCACCAGTTCAGGAAGCGCTGCCAGGCGCCCGGCGCGCGGACCGGTTCCTCGGGGCCGACTGCGGCCGGCGACTCGGTGGCCGGCGGCTCGGCGACCGGTTGCTCGGCGACCGGTCGCTCGGCCGACTGCGCGCCCGGTGTCCCTGCCGTGGCCGCGGGCCGCGGGGCGGGGACGCCAGGGTGCTCGAACGGATCGGGGCGGGCGGCGGGCGGCGCAGCCGGCTCCACCGGTTCGGTACTGCCGATGAGCCAGTCGCGGCGCGGGGCCGCCGGCCGGTGGTCGTGGTTCGGCCGCTCGGTGATGTCCTGCGGCTCCCTCGGGGTGAACCGGACGGGCAGCTCGATGAGATGGCGCGAGGCGATCGACTCGGCGTGGCGCAGGTCCTCATCGTCGACGTCGAGCTCGAGGTCGGGCAGCCGCATCAGCAGCGCGTCGACGCCGATCTCGGCGATGGCACGCCCGATGTCCTGCCCGGGGCACTCGTGCGGGCCACCGCTGAAGGCGAGGTGGGAACGGTTGCCCTGCATGTGGGCGGTCGGATCCGGGCGCACCCGCGGGTCGACATTGGCCGGGGCCGGGGCGAACAGCAGTCCGTCGCCCCGGCGGATGCGCTGGCCGCCGAGCTCCGTCTCCTGCTTGGCGAAGTAGGCGAAGATGGTGCTGAACGGCGGCTCGTCCCAGAGCAGTTGCTCCACCGCCTCCGGCACGGTCATCTGTCCGCCGTTGAGCTGGGCCCGGAAGCGCGGGTCGACCAGCACCGTGCGCAGCACGTTGGCGAGGAGGTTGGCGGTCGACTCGTAGGCGGCGATGAGCACCACCCGCAGGTGCTCCCTGACCTCGTCGTCGGTCAGTCCGGCCGGGTGGGTGATGAGATGGCTGGCGAAGTCCTCCTGCTGTTCCAGCCTGCGGCGCGCGGTGAGCCGGCCCAGCACGTCCATGACGTACGCGTTGCTGGCGATGGCGGTCTCGGTGCCCCTGATCATGTCGCGGGCCGACTCGACCATCCGGTCGTTGTACTCGTCGGGCATGCCGAGGATGTGGCACATCACGGCCATCGGCAGGTGCTCGGCGTACTGGCTGACGACCTCGGCCTCGCCCACTTCGCAGAACCGGTTGACGAGACGCTGGGTGCAGCGGTTGATGTGCCGGCGCAGACTGCGGAAGTCGATGGTCGACACGGCGAAGTCGATCACGCCGCGCAGCCGCTTGTGTTCGTCGCCCTCGGCGTGGGCGCACATCGGCTGCCAGGCGATGTGCGGCATCAGCGGGTGGTCGGGTTTGACCAGGCCGTCCCGGAGCGGGGACCAGATACGGCTGTCCTTGGTGTACTGCGCGGGGGTGCGTACCATGTGCAGGTTCTCGGCGTGGCCGAGGACCACCCACACCGGCACGTCGTCGTGGAGCAGCGCGGGCGCCACGGGGCCGTGTGCGGCGCGGAGTTCCTCGTACAGGTTCTTCAGGTCCGCCGATTCGTGCAGCCGGTGCAGTCCCCCGGGGCCCTGGCCGTGTGCGGGGCAGCCGGGGGGCGGGGCGACCCGGGAGTCGTCCGTTCCGGTCGGGGAGTGGGATTCAGGCGTCACAGTGGTCGCTCCGGAAAACAGGGGGAGAGCAGGGGGGAGAGCAGGGGTCGGGGTGTCAGGTGCGCGAGCCCGTCATGGCGAGCGAGTGCAGGAACCGCATCAGCGTGATCAGTACGTCCCGGCTGGAGGCCCGGCGTCGCACATCGCAGTCCATGATCGGGACGTCCTCGGACAGGTCGAGTGCCGTCCGCAGATCCGCGACCGGGTAACGGGGCGCGTCCGGGAAGGTGTTGACGGCGACGACGAAGGGGACGCCGCGTTCCTCCAGGCGTCCCATGACGTCGAAGCTGACTTCCAGGCGGCGCGTGTCGACCAGCACCACCGCGCCGAGTGCCCCCTCGAACAGGCCGTTCCACAGGAACCAGAAGCGCTCTTGGCCCGGGGTGCCGAAGAGGTAGAGCACCAGCTGCTCGGTGATCTTGATGCGGCCGAAGTCCATGGCCACCGTGGTGGCGGTCTTGGACGCGGACCCGAAGTTGTCGTCGACTCCGACGCCGGCCTGGGTCATGGTCTCCTCGGTGGTCAGCGGCTTGATCTCGCTGACCGACCCGACCATGGTCGTCTTGCCGACCCCGAAGCCGCCCACGATCACGATCTTCGCCGCGGCCTCGGCCGTGTGCGGCAGCTGATCCTCGGTCCGTGGGCCCGGGATGGTCTCAGAGCCTTTGAAGTCCATGCATCACCGCTTCGAGAAGGGAACGGTCGGGCAGCGCCTTGCGGACGATCGGGGCGCGCGCCTGCACCAGTTCCGCCGCCAGCATGTCGGTGAGCAGCACGGTCACCACGCCGAACGGCAGGCTGAGGTAGGCCGAGAGTTCGGCCACGGACAGGGGGGCGGCACAGAGCCGGAGCAGTGCCGCCTGCTCGGGCGTGGCGGAGTGCGGGGGGTCCTCGACGCTCGCCACGATCAGGGTCACGAGGTCGAGGTCCGCGCGGTTCCCGTCCGCACCGGCGACGACGTACAGCCGCTCCGGGTTGGGCCGTTCGGCCTCCTTCTTGTCCTGGGCGGGTTGCGGAGGAGGGTCCTCCTGCGGGGAGCGCCTCTGGCGTTGCGGAGGAGTCATACGGTCGTCCCGTTCCGGCGGGGCGGGCTGGTGAGATGGGCGCCGATACGGACGACGAGGTCGCGCATCATGGCCCCCATCCGCCCGGGCTCACAGGTCATGTCGGAGAGCACCGCGAGATAGGCGTTGGCGCCGGCGGCCATCAGGTAGAAGTAGCCGCCGTTGATCTCGATGATCACCATCTTCATCTCGCCGTCGCTGCGCGGGAGTTCCCCGGCGACGGCACCGGCGAGGCTCTGCACGCCGGCACAGGCCGCGGCGACCCGGTCGGCGGCGTCCGGCTCGCCGCCGAAGCGGGCGATACGCAGGCCGTCGGCCGAGAGCACCACGATCATCTCGACGCCGGGTACGCCGTCGGCGAGCTCCTTGAGCATCCAGTCGAAGTTGGCCCGTTGCTGGATCACTTGAGGTCCCCCTCGTCATCGGCCTCGGTGCGGGCCGGTTCGTTGATCAGGTGCAGGTACGCGGTCGGATTCCGGGTGAAGTCGGTGGGATGGACGCCGGGTTCGAGGTCCTTCCTCAGGCCGTCCCAGAACGCGTCGACCCACAGCCCGGGTTCACGGTCGTCCTTCGGCTCGGCCGGTTCGGGCTGGGGGGCCGGCCAGGGGGACCGGATGGTCTCGCCCCGCTCGGCGGCCTCCCGCTCGGCCCGTTCGGCGGCGGCCTGCTCGGCGTACCGCTGGGTCAGCGACGTCTTCACCCGGCTGCGGCGCTGCGGCAGCCCGTTGGAGGTCCATTCGGTGACCTCGGGGACGTCGTCCTCCATGGAGACGGTGGCGGGGATGCTCGGGCTGGTGGGACGGCGCTTCTTGGGGACGCGCTTGGGGCCCGGGAGCGCGTCGACCTGCATCGGCACCGCGGTCGCGCCGATGCCGTGGGCGAGACCGACGCCGGGCTCGGTGGTCATCATGTCGCTCGGCACGATGAGGACGGCGCGGACGCCGCCGTAGGCGGAGGCCCGCAGCGAGACCTGCATCTTGTACCCGGAGCAGAGCCGGCCGATGACGGCCAGGCCCAGCCGGGGGCTCGTGCCGAGGTCCTGGAGGTCGACGCCCGCCTTGGCCTTCTCCAGCTTGTCCTCGATCCGGGCCCGCGCCTTCTCGTCGAGGCTGACTCCGGCGTCCTCGATCTCGATGGCGACGCCGGTCTGCACCTCGATGGCGGTGACGTGGACCTTGGTGTGGGGCGGCGAGTAGCGCGTGGCGTTGTCGAGGAGTTCGGCGACGGCGTGGATGACCGGCTCGACGGAGATGCCCTTGATGTTGACCTTGGCGATGGACTTCAGGTCGATGCGCCGGTACTCGAGGATGCGGGACATCGCGCCGCGCAGCACGCTGTAGAGGGCGACGGGCTCGGGCCACTGGCGTCCGGGACGGCCACCGCCGAGTACGGAGATGGAGTCGGCGAGGCGGCCGATCAGCGCGGTGCCGTGGTCGATGCGCAGCAGGTCGTCGAAGACCTCGGGGTTGCGGCCGTGGTCCTCCTCCATCTCCCGCAGTTCCTTGGCCTGCTGGTGGACGATCGCCTGGACGCGCCGGGCGATGCTGACGAAGGAGCGCTGGGAGGAGTCGCGCAGTGCTTCCTCGTCGTCGATGATCTTCAGCATCGTCTTGAGCAGCTTGATCTGGTACTCGGGCAGATCACGCCAGGCCGGGTTGACCTTTTTGAGGTGGAGGAGCACTTCCCGGGGAGTGTTCCCGCGGTGCAGGAAGTCCAGGGCCTCGGGGACCACGGCGTCCGCGAAGTGCAGCGTCTCCGTGTCATGGGCGGCGATCCGCGCTTCCAGGTACGCGCGGTGACGGTCGTGTTCGGCTCGCTCGTCCCGTAGAACACGGCCGCGGCGCACCGCCTCGGCCGCGGCGGCGATCACCAGCAGGGTGGCGACGACACCACAGGCGCCGACGGCGATCCGGGCGGGCTCCGTCACCAGGGCAACGGCGGCTCCGGTTGCCGCGGCCATCATTATGGCCGGCATCAACAGCACGCGCGCGTAGGGAAGTTCGCGGCGACCGGGCGGGGATTGGACACTCACCATGTAGGCCTCTGAAAACGAATCGGCTGATGGTCGGGGGACATACGGGTGGGGATGGACCGGGAAATCATGGGAATCATCCGCGTAATAGGGAACAGACACACGAATTCATCCCAACTCGGTGCGCTGCGGGCGAGCTTAGTCCGACAGGATCAACGCCGTGTCATATTCGGCAAGTGCCGGAAATGACCTCTGGGGCAGGAGTACGCTCGGGTTCATTTACACGTCCAGGCATCATTCGAACACGCAGTGTAATGACGTGCGGGTGCGCGAAACCCACTCACTGTGCAGGGTGAAGAACGCCCCCGACGGCCGCGGAACCGTCCGGTCCCGGGGACGCCGAAGCCCGGCGCGCACGGAGCGCGCCGGGCTTCACTGCGAACCGGCCGGGCCGGACCCGTCGGCGGGGCGGTGCGGGGAACCGGGTGGTCAGCCCACGGAGGAGTAGGCCACCACTCCGCGCAGCAGTCCGTCCACCGCCTTGCGGGCGTTCTTCGCGACGGTGGAACCCTCCATCGCCGGTGCCGCGGCCGAGATCTGGCCGAGCACGTCGATGACCTGCTTGCACCAGCGCACGAAGTCCCCCGCCGGCATCTCCACCTCGCGCAGCACTTCGTCGAGGCCCTTGCCGGACGCCCACATGTAGGCCGCCCAGGCGAAGCCGAGGTCGGGTTCGCGCTGGCCCACGCCCTCGGTCTGGGTGATCCGGAAGTCCTCCTCCAGGGCGTCCAGCCGCCCCCAGATGCGGACCATCTCGCCGAGCGCGGCCTTCGCCCCGCCGGAGGGCACCTTGGGCACCACCGCGTCGTCGCTGACCCGGGCCTCGTACACCAGTGCCGAGACACAGGCGGCGAGTTCGGCCGGACTCAGCTGCTCCCAGACGCCCTCGCGCAGGCATTCACTGGCCAGCAGGTCGAGTTCGCCGTACAGCCGGGCGAGCCGCTTGCCGTGCGCGGTGACCTCGTCGCCGCGCAGGTAGTCCAGCTCGGTCAGCAGGGCGACGATGCGGTCGAAGGTGCGGGCGATGGTGTTCGTCCGGCCCTCGATGCGCCGCTCCAGCTGCTTGGTGTCCCGCTGCAGCCGGTGGTAGCGCTCGGCCCAGCGGGCGTGGTCCTCGCGGTCGTCGCAACCGTGGCACGGGTGGGCCCGGATCGCCTTGCGCAGCCGGTCGATCTCCCGGTCGTCGGCCGCCTGGGAGCGCCGCTTGCGGTGCCGCTCCGGCTCGATGTGCCCGGCCTTGGTGCGCAGTGCGGAAGCCAGGTCGCGGCGGGACTGCGGCGAGCGCGCGTTGAACGACTTCGGGATCCGCATCCGTTCCAGTGCCTCGACGGGCATCGGGAAGTCGATCGACGCCAGCCGCTTGACCTGCCGCTCCGCGGTCAGCACCAGGGGACGCGGCCCGTCGTGGTACTCGACGCCGCGCTGTCCGCCCGCACGGCCCGCGGGCAGTCCCGGCTCGAGGACCAGGGCCAGTCCGGCGTACTTGCCGGCGGGTACGTGGATGATGTCGCCGGGCTTGAGCTTCTCCAGGGCCACGGCCGCCTCGGCGCGCCGCTGCGCCGCACCCTGGCGGGCCAGCTCCGTCTCCCGGTCCTTCAGGTCGCGGCGCAGCCGCGCGTACTCCTCGAAGTCGCCGAGGTGGCAGGTCATGGAGGCCTGGTAGCCCTCGAGGCCCTCCTCGTTGCGCTGCACCTGCCGCGAGATGCCGACCACCGACCGGTCCGCCTGGAACTGGGCGAACGACGTCTCCAGCAGCTCGCGCGAGCGGTGCCGGCCGAACTGCTCGACCAGGTTGACCGCCATGTTGTACGACGGCCTGAAACTGGAGCGCAGCGGATAGGTACGGGTGCCGGCCAGCCCCGCGAGGTGCTCGGGGTTCATGCCGCGCTGCCACAGCACGACCGCGTGGCCCTCGACGTCGATGCCGCGCCGGCCGGCCCGGCCGGTCAGCTGGGTGTACTCGCCGGGGGTGATGTCGGCGTGCTGCTCGCCGTTCCACTTGACGAGCTTCTCCAGCACCACCGAGCGGGCGGGCATGTTGATGCCCAGGGCGAGGGTCTCGGTCGCGAAGACCGCCTTGACCAGGCCGCGGACGAACAGCTCCTCGACGACCTCCTTGAACGTCGGCAGCATGCCCGCGTGGTGGGCCGCGATGCCGCGCTCCAGGCCCTCCAGCCACTCGTAGTAGCCGAGGACGTGCAGGTCCTCGGTGGGGATGGAGGCGGTGCGCTCCTCGACGAGGGAGCGGACCTGCTCCCGCGCTTGGTCGTCGTTGAGCCGCAGCCCCGCGTACAGGCACTGCTGGACGGCGGCCTCGCAGGCGGCGCGGCTGAAGATGAAGGTGATGGCGGGCAGCAGACCCTGGGCGTCGAGCCGCTCGATCACCTCGGGCCGGCCCGGTGTCCAGACCCGCGTGCGCTGTCTGCGCTCCCGTTCCCGGTCCGCCTCGCGCATGTTCCGGCCGCGGCGCCGGTCGCCCCACGAGGGGCGGGTCGCCTCCATCCGGGCCATCCGCGTGAGGTCGGGGTTGACGGCCTTCTTCCGGCCCTCGCCCTCCTCGAACAGGTCGTAGATCCGGCGCCCGGCGAGTACGTGCTGGAACAGCGGCACGGGCCGGTGCTCGGAGACGATGACCTCGGTGTGGCCGCGGACGGTGTCCAGCCAGTCGCCGAACTCCTCCGCGTTCGACACCGTCGCCGAGAGGGAGACCAGGGTCACCGACTCGGGGAGGTGGATGATCACTTCCTCCCAGACGGCGCCCCGGAAGCGGTCGGAGAGGTAGTGCACCTCGTCCATGACCACGTAGCCGAGGCCCAGGAGCGTCTGTGAGCCCGCGTACAGCATGTTCCGCAGCACCTCGGTGGTCATCACGACCACGGGGGCACCGGAGTTGACGCTGTTGTCACCGGTGAGCAGACCGACCTTGTCGGCGCCGTAACGGCGGCACAGGTCGGTGTACTTCTGGTTCGACAGCGCCTTGATGGGCGTCGTGTAGAAGCACTTCTTGCCCTGCTGGAGGGCGAGGTGGACGGCGAACTCGCCGACGATCGTCTTGCCCGAGCCGGTGGGCGCGGCCACCAGCACACCCTTGCCCGCTTCGAGCGCCTGGCAGGCCTCGATCTGGAAGGGGTCGAGGCCGAAGTCGTACATCTCGCGGAAGGAGGCGAGTGCGGTGGCCTGCTCGGCAGCGCGCCTGCGTGCTGCCGCGTACCGCTCGGCCGGTGAGAGATCCTCTGTCATCGTGCTTTCGAGCGTACCGGGCCGCACCGACAACAGGACGATCATTATCCGGATCCGTCCCCGCCGGCCCTCGGTCCGCCCAGCTCAGGGATGGTTCCGCCCGGCTCAGGGGCCCACGACCCGTACCGCACCGCGCACACAGCTCGCGGTCAGCGGCAGTGGTCCGAGCGGTTCCCCGTCCGCGTACCCGGTGACCTCCTCCGCGGCCAGCTCCACCCGCGAGGCCCGGAACACGCTCACCTCGGGCCGGTCGACGTGCGTCCCGCGGTACACGGTGGGGAAGACCCGCAGCAGGGTGGCCCGGCCGCAGTCGCCGACCACCGTGACGTCGAACAGCCCGTCGGTGAGGTCGGCCCCCGGGCAGATCCGCATGCCGCCGCCGTACGACGCCCCGTTGCCGACGGCGACCAGCGTCGCCTCGACCTCGCGGACGTCGCCGTCGTCGAGGGTGATCCGGTACGGGATCGGGCGCAGGGCCGTGAGTTCGGCGACCATGGCGAGGTCGTACTTGAAGCGCCCGGCGGGCAGCCGCATCCGGTTGCCGCGGTCGTTGACCCGGGAGTCGAAGCCGGAGGCGAGGACGGTGCCGAACCAGCGGTCGCCCACCCGCCCGAGGTCGATGTCACGCACCCGCCCGCACTTGAGGGCGTCGGCGATCATCCGGCCGGCGGCGGCCGGTTCCTTCAGCGGCATGCCGAGCGAGCGGGCGAAGTCGTTGCCGCTGCCGACGGCGATCAGGCCGAGCGGGGTGCCGGTGCCGACGACGGCCTGCAGGGCCAGGTTCGCCATGCCGTCGCCGCCGACGGCCACCAGGGCGCCGGTGCCCTTCTCCACGGCGTCGCGCGCGCGGACGAGCGCGTCCGCGGCGTCCTCGCCGAGCACGGTCCGCACCGAGAAACCGGCCGCGCGCAACGCGGAAGCGGCCGGCAGCGCCGCCCGGGCGCCCCGGCCGCGTCCCGCGGCGGGATTGACGAAGAGGGTGATCTCGCTGGTCACCCCGTGACCCTACGAGCTCCGGCCCGGTGTTCAGGTCACGTCGTCATAACCGTTGACCCGGTCCGTGCTCGCCTGCTCGGGCAGGGCGCGCCTGGCCGACACGGGTTCGGTCTCGCCGATGTCCTCGGGGGTGAGGTCGAGATCGGAGGCCTCGTCGTCCGCGGGGCCCAGGGCCTCCGCACGGCGCCTGCGGCGGTCGTTGAACAGGGAGATGCCGACGGCGCCGAAGTACAGGACCCAGATCGGTCCGGCGAGGGCCATCATGGTCAGCGGGTCGGTGCTCGGCGTGGCCAGGGCAGCGAACAGCGTGATGCCCATGATCATGCCGCGCCACCAGCCGAGCATGCGCTTGCCGGTCAGCGCTCCGGTGAAGTTGAGCATGATCAGCAGCAGGGGCAGCTCGAAGGAGAGCCCGAAGACGATCACCATGCGCGTGACGAGGTCGAGCAGGTCGTCCAGCGGCAGCAGGTTGTCGACGCCGACCGGGGTGAACTCGATGAGCACCTTCGCCGTCGTCGGCAGCACCCGGTAGGCGAAGTAGGCGCCGCCGAGGAAGAGCGGGAAGCCCGTGGCGACGAACGCGTAGGCGTACTTCTTCTCGTGCCGGTGCAGACCGGGGGCGATGAACGACCACAGCTGGTACAGCCAGACCGGCGAGGCCAGGACGACACCGGCCATCAGGGAGACCTTCAGCGCCAGGGTGAACGGCGTGATCAGGCCGTTGATGGTGATCTGCGCGCAGGGGTCCTCGTCGCGGGTGGAGGCGGCGAGTTCCTCGAAGGAGTAGCCGCAGCCGACCGACTTGAGCACCGGGTCGGTGAAGAAGTTGATGATGTCGTTGTAGAAGAAGGCCGCGACGATCGTCACCAGGACGATGCCGAGCAGCGCCTTCGCGAGCCGGTTGCGGAGCTCACGAAGGTGCTCCGCGAGGGGCATCCGCCCCTCGGGATCCCTCTCCGGCTGCTTGCGGGCAGACTTGGGCAACCCACGTTCCCATCTCGTGCGGCGGGCCGGACGGCGTCCGGCCCTGCGTCAGCGCTTGGTCGTGTCCGTCGGCTCCGTGACCGGGCGGGAGCTGGTCACGTCGCCGGGGGCGGCCTGGATGGTGCGCTGCGCCGGGGACTCGTCGCCGGGGGCCGGCGGGTCGGCGGGGGCGGAGGACTTGTCCTTGTCCTCCTTCATCGCCTTGGCCTCGCTCTTGAGGATGCGGGCGGACTTGCCGAGCGACCGAGCCATGTCCGGAAGCTTCTTCGCGCCGAACAGCAGAATGATGACGACGAGGATGAGAATGATCTCGGGAGCTCCGAGCCTTCCGAACATTTCTTTACCTTCTCACCGAGGCTGCTGGGGTGGGGGTGCTGCCCTGTCCGATTGTTCGGACGCGCGTCCGACGACCACGTTGTCAGCGATCGTAACGCTCAGGGGTGAACGTAGGGCAATCCCCGTGCGTACTCCCGTCCGCGGTCCGGGCCTCGTTCTCCGAACCGCGGTCAGCAGCGTACCCGCCCGGGTCGCCGACTCGACAGGGCGTGCGGCCCGGGAACCGTCCGGAATCCGGTCAGAGCGCCTCCGCGGAGCGGGCCGCGCCGGCCGCCGCCCGCTCCAGGTCCTCCGCGGCCCGGCTGATGCGCCGCGCCGAGTCCGCGACCTGTCTGCCGAGCCGCTCCGCCTCGACGAAGACCCGTACGGCGAACACCCCGAGCACCACAAGCCCCAGGAACCCCACAGCAACCGCGAACATCGCCCAGAACATGGGGCGAGCCTAGACGGTCCCCGACCGCAGGGAACGCCCGGCGCCCGGGAAAGGGGCCACCGGCCGTCACGGGGCCGCTACGCCGTCGAGTGCAGCCGCAGGGTGCTGACCCCGCCGCCGGTGAGGAGTTCGACGACCCGCTCCCCCGCCGGCTTGCGGACCGCGGTCTCACACGCGGGGCAGGTGAACGAGTAGAAGGTGGTGCGCCTGCTGGCGCCTATGACCAGACGCAGCGCGCTCGCGCCCAGTTCGAAGCGCCCCCTGCAGTCCGGGCAGCCCGCCCGGAACACGACCGGCGCCACGCTTTTCATCCCGGAGAACGCGGACGCCACCGTCATGCTCCGTACTCCAGGGGTCGCCGACTCGCTCACGGTCCTCGCTCCTGCCCGTCGTCCTGCCCGCCCCGGACCGCGCACACCGTGTGCGGCCCGCTCATCCGGCCGTCCCGGTGCCGTCGTACGCCGCCAGCGCCTCGCGGGCCGCCCGCCGGGCACTGTCCACGAGGTCGTCCGGCGCGACGATCCGGCCGTCCCGCCCGAGCCGCAGCGCCAGCCGCTTGAGCGACGCCGGGTCGGGTGTCCGCAAGGTGATACGCAGCCCGCCGTCGGGCAGCTCATCCGCGCTGTCGTGCGGGTAGTACTCGGCGACCCAGCGGCCTCCCGGCCCGACCTCGACCACGACCTGCGGATCCTCCGCCGCCGGCTGCACCAGCCCCTCCGAGAGGTCCCGCAGCTCGACCTCGGGCGGCGCGGACGGCTCGTCGAGGATCTTGATCTCGGCGACCCGGTCGAGCCGGAACGTGCGGCGCGCCTCGGAGCGGCGGCACCAGGCCTCCACATAGGTGTGCCCGACGCTGACCAGGCGGATGGGATCGATCTCGCGCTCGCTGAGCTCGTCGCGGGCGGGCGAGTAGTAGCGGATCCACAGTCTGCGGCGCTCGGCGATGGCCCGGTCGACGTCCGCGAAGACACCGCCCTCGGACTCGAAGGTCACCGACAGCCGGGCACTGGCGCCCGCCGCCTCACCGGCCGCGGTCTCCACCTTGGCGGTGGCCCGCAGCAGCGCCTGCCGGTCGCTCTCGCGCAGTCCGGGCAGGGTGGCCACGGCGCGCGCGGCGACGAGCAGGGCGGTGGCCTCGTCCGCGGCGAGGCGGAGCGGCTCGGCGGCCTCCGCCCCGAGCGCGGCCGGGTTGTGCCACCAGATGCGCTCCCCGTCGGTGTCGATGTCCAGCAGGTCGCCGCCGCGGAAACTGGTGCCGCACATGGGCAGCACGTCGAGGTCCGAGACCAGTTCGTCCTCGGTGATGCCGAAGGCGCGCGCCACGTCCTCGATGCGGGCGCCCGGACGCTCCCTCAGGTACGTGACCAGGGAGAGCATCCTGCGGGTCTGGTCGATGGCGTTCACTGGCCTGACCGGTTTGCCTGCCACGTTCTTGTCCGTCCCCCTCAGCCCTTGGCCACGGCACGCAGCCGGTCCACCACGTCGGCCCGCAGCTCGGCGGGCTCCAGGACCACCACGTCCGCTCCGAACTCCACCAGCCAGGCGTCCAGACCGTGCCCGTACGGAATCTCCAACTCTTCCCAGCCGCCGCCGAGTTCCCGCACCGAGGTGGCCTTCGCCCGAAGGGGGTACCCCGCGTCGGTGCGCAGCCGGATGCGCGCGGAGCGGTCGGCGCTCTCCCCCGCCCAGCTCGCGACCGTCTCGCGGACCGTGACGACGTCCGGGACCGGAGCGGTGTACCGGGTGCCGCGCGAGCGCACCTTGCCGGTGATCCGGGACAGCCGGAAGACCCGCTCGGCGCCCCGGTCGCGGTCCCAGCCGGCCAGGTACCAGTGGCCGCGCCAGCACTCCAGCGCCCACGGCTCGACGTGGCGCGGTTCGGGCTGCGCGGCGGTGGCCTTGCGGTAGTCGAAGACGACGGGGCGGCGGTCGCGGCAGGCCAGCATCAGCGGTTCGAAGGCGGCCTCGTGCACGGGGATGCGCGGCTCGAGCGCGCTGTGGGCCCCGTAGGGATCGACGTCCTCGGGCAGTCCCGCCGCGCGCAGTTTCTGCAGGGCACCGCTGGCCGCGCCGGCCAGTCTGGCCTGCTGCCACACCTTGGCCGCCAGGCCCAGTGCGGCCGCCTCCTCGGCGTCGAGGGTGATGGCCGGCAGGCGGTTGCTGTCCCGCCGGGCCAGATAGCCGACCTCGCCCTCGAGGTTCTCCACGGTCTCGATGACGAGACCGAGTTCGCGCAGATCGTCCTTGTCGCGCTCGAACATGCGGTTGAAGGCGTCGTCCGAGGCCGCCTCGAGGTAGGCCTCGATGGACTCGCGCAGCTCACGCTTGCTCAGTGGCCGCCGCGTGCCCAGCAGGCACAGCGCCAGGTTCATCAGCCGCTCGGCCTTGGCAATGGCCATCGACGCCCTTCGCCTCCTCATGCTGCTCAGTCCGATGACCGTACCGCCCCGTGGGGGCGCGGCAAAAGCCGAGGGCCCATGCCCGGACAGGCATGGACCCCAGGTGATCGACTCCGGTCACACCCCAGACCCGACGTCGCACGGACGACCGGCCGGTGATCGGGCGAGTGATCAGACCCCGAGCAGGTCGACCACGAAGATCAGCGTCTCTCCGGGCTTGATCGCCGGAGTCGGGCTCTGGTTGCCGTAGGCCAGGTGCGCGGGGATGGTCAGCTGGCGACGGCCACCGACCTTCATGCCCTGCACGCCCTGGTCCCAGCCCTGGATGACCCGGCCGCCGCCCAGCGGGAAGCGGAAGGGAGTGCCGCGGTTCCAGCTGGCGTCGAACTCCTCACCCGTGCTGAAGGCGACACCGACGTAGTGGACGGTGACGGTCTGACCCGCCTGCGCCACCTCTCCGTCGCCCTCCCAGATGTCCTTGATCTCGAGGTCCGCCGGGGGCTCGCCGCCCGGGAAGTCGATCTCGGGCTTGTCGATGCTCACGTCTAACGCTCCTGCTTGTTTACGGAAAGGCGAACGGACACAGTCTTACATCACGCGCGGTCACAACTTCGCGAGGATGTCGACCGAGAAGACCAGTGTGGAGTCCTTCTTGATGTCGCTGCCCTCCGGCGGCGTGTCGCCGTACCCCAGCTCCGGCGGGATGACGATGAGGACCCGGCTGCCGACCTTCTTGCCGGTGAGCCCCTGCGCCCAGCCCTTGACGACCTGCTGTAGCGAGAACGAGGTCAGCTGCCCCCGCCCGTACGTCGAGTCGAACTCCTTGCCGCCGTCCCACAGCACGCCCTTGTACTGCACGAGCACACTGTTGTCGGCGCCGACCGCCTCGCCGTCGCCCTCGAGGATGTAGGTCGACACGAGCTTCTTCGGGGGGGCCACGTCGGGCACCTCGATGGAGGGCGCCTTGCCGTTCGTGTTCGTGCCGACCTTGGGCAGATCGACGTTGTCCTGAGCGACCTCGCGGCCGTCGGCGGAGCTCTTCGCGTTGAACGTGTCCTGCACGTCCACCACGAACACCAGTGTGTCGGTGCCCTTGATGCCCGCCTGCTCGTTGCCCTGCGAGCCGTAGCCCCAGGTGGGCGGGATCGCCATCTCGACCCGGCTGCCGGCCTTCTTCCCCGTCAGCCCGTACCGCCAGCCGTCGATGATGCTGCCCTGGGCCAGCTGGATCGCCAGCGGAGCCTTGCGATCGTAGGAGTTGTCGAACACCTTCGCGGTGCTCCACACCTGGCCCAGGTAGTGGGCCACCACGAAGTCGTTCTCGGCGATGGCCCTGCCGCCGCCCGCGATGACGGTCTTCACCGCGAGATCCTTGGACGGGTCACCGCTGCCCTTGGCCACGGTGGGCTTCTCGCCGAACTTCACTCCCGCGGTGATCGCCGGCAGCGGGCCGTCGACGATCTTCGGTGGAGGCGCGGCCGACGCCTCCGGCGCGGACGGCGAGGCGCTCTCGCTGGTCTCGCTCGAATCGGACCCGCCGTCGCCGCACGCGGCGAGAGTGGCCAGTCCAGCGGGTACGGCAATGAGGAGTGAGCGTCGGCGCACGGTGGGGGCCTCGTAATCATCGATCTTGTCGGTGGCGTCCGCGCAACTCTACGGCGTGAGAAGGGCGCCGCACTGAGTAACGTACGGCGCCCGTGTGGCGTTCCGCGGTTCGGGAGAACCCCGGAACACCACATCTCACATGCCGGCGATCAGCTTCTCCACCCGCTCGTCCACCGACCGGAACGGGTCCTTGCACAACACCGTCCGCTGCGCCTGGTCGTTGAGCTTGAGGTGCACCCAGTCGACGGTGAAGTCCCGCCGCTGCTCCTGCGCCCGGCGGATGAAGTCACCGCGCAGCCGCGCCCGGGTGGTCTGCGGCGGAACGGACTTGCCCTCGAAGATCTTCATGTCGTTGCAGATCCGGGCGGCCTGCCCCCTCTTCTCCAGCAGGTAGTACAGACCACGACGGCGGTGGATGTCGTGGTAGGCGAGGTCTATCTGCGCGACCCGCGGATGCGACATGGTCATGTTGTGCTTGGCCCGGTACCGCTCGATGAGCTTGTACTTCATCACCCAGTCGATCTCGGTGCCGATGCGGTCGAGGTCCTCGGCCTCGATCGCGTCCAGCGTGCGGCCCCACAGCTCGAGCACCTGCTCGACCGTGCCGGTGCGGATGCCGCGGCGCTCGCAGAAGTCCACCGCCTTCTCGTAGTACTCGCGCTGCACCTCCAGGGCGGAGGCCTCACGGCCGCTCGCCAGGCGGACCTTGCGGCGGCCCGTGATGTCGTGGCTCACCTCGCGGATCGCCCGGATCGGGTTCTCCAGCGTGAGATCACGCATCACCGTGCCCGCCTCGATCATGCGCAGCACCAGATCGGTGGCGCCGACCTTCAGCAGCATGGTCGTCTCGGACATGTTCGAGTCGCCGACGATGACGTGGAGCCGGCGGTACCGCTCGGCGTCCGCGTGCGGCTCGTCACGCGTGTTGATGATCGGCCGGGACCGGGTCGTCGCCGAGGAGACGCCCTCCCAGATGTGCTCGGCCCGCTGACTGACGCAGTACACCGCGCCACGCGGCGTCTGCAGCACCTTCCCGGCGCCGCACAGCAGCTGGCGGGTCACCAGGAACGGGATGAGGATGTCCGCGAGCCGCGAGAACTCTCCGTGCCGGGCCACCAGGTAGTTCTCATGGCACCCGTACGAGTTACCCGCCGAGTCGGTGTTGTTCTTGAACAGGTAGACGTCGCCCGCGATTCCCTCCTCGTGCAGGCGTCGTTCGGCGTCCACCAGGAGTCCTTCGAGAATGCGCTCCCCAGCCTTGTCGTGGGTGACCAGCTCGGTCACGTTGTCGCATTCGGGTGTGGCGTATTCCGGATGCGAACCCACGTCGAGATAAAGGCGGGCGCCGTTGCGCAGAAAGACGTTACTGCTGCGGCCCCATGACACGACACGGCGGAAGAGGTACCGCGCCACCTCGTCAGGAGACAGACGGCGCTGTCCCCTGAACGTGCACGTGACGCCGTACTCGTT
The DNA here is from genome assembly GCF_001418415.1 of Streptomyces hirsutus. Taxonomy (GTDB): domain Bacteria; phylum Actinomycetota; class Actinomycetes; order Streptomycetales; family Streptomycetaceae; genus Streptomyces; species Streptomyces hirsutus. The sequence continues at coordinate 1,796 of NZ_LIQT01000434.1, read as the reverse complement.
CTCCAGCCCGAAAATGCGGCGGTCCATGACTGAACATTACGCCCGATCCCCTGAACCCAAACGGGGTTCGAGGGCACGGTTCGGATCATTTTCCGAACCGGCCGCAACCACGGCTCCGCCTGCGGGAACCACCAATACCCTTCCGGTGCACATCAAAACCAGAAAAGCCGCGCCACCCGCGATCGCCGGTATCGCGAAACCCCCCTGCGCCCCGCCCGCCTCGACCACCGGCCCGGCCAGGCCCGTTCCCACCGAAGCGCCCACGGTGAACGTCGTCACCAGCCACGAGAACGCCTCCGTGACCGTCCCGGCCGGCGCGTGCCGGTCCACCAGCACGAAGGCACACGCGATCACCGGGGCCAGGAACACACCGGCGACCACCGCGAGCAGGGTCATCGCCACCGGACCGGGCATCAGCGTCAGCGGCAGGTAACACACCGCCAGGAAAGCCACCAGCACCCGCAGTCGCCGCGCGGGCTCACCCGCCCACTGCCGCGCCCCGTACGCCATGCCGCCGACGAGCGCGCCGAGCCCCAGGCCCGCCATCAGCCAGCCGTACACATGATCGCCGCCGTGTTCGTCCCCGTAGGGCATCGAGGCCACCGTGATGGAGCCCAGCGCGATGCCGATGAACAGGAAGGCGCCCAGCAGCGCCAGCAGTCCCGGAGAACGCAGCGCACCCAGCCAGTGCGCCTCGCGCGGCGCCGACCGCCACGCGCGCGAAGGCGCCGAGACCACCACGGACAGCGCGCCCAGCACGCCCAGCCCGTTCAGCACCAGCAGGGCGACCTGGGGCGACCACACCGACACGCACACCGTCACGAGCAGCGGCCCGACGGTGAACATCACCTCCTGCGCCACCGCGTCCATCGCGTACGCCCGGTGCACCTGGTCCTCGCGGTGCAGCACCGAGGACCACAGGGCCCGCAGCCCGCCCTCCAGCGGCGGCGTGAACAGCCCCGCGGCGGCCACCGCCGCGTACGCCGCGGCCCGTGGTTCGGTCCCCACGAACGCGAAGACCGCCATCGCCAGCGCCGACAGCACCGCGGCCGGCAACTGGACCCGCGGCTGGCCCCGCAGGTCCACGAGCCGCCCCAGCACCGGCTGCCCGACCGCGTTGGCCACGCCGTACACCGCCGCCAGGGCACCGGCCAGACTGTACGAACCGCCCTCCGCGCGGACGAACAGCACGATCGCGATGGCCGCGGTCCCGTTGGGCAGCCGGCCCACCAGCGTGCCCACCAGCAGCCGGGCCGCGTGCCGCACCCGGAGGATCTCCAGGTATCCCGTGGCCATGCGGCGCCCTCCACTTTCTCGCCGGTGCCCCTCGGAACCTCGACGTTTTACGTATAACCTCGGTCTCCATACGTACCATGTCCGCTGTTCGCCAGTCCAGACGGAGTCCAGTCGAAGGAGCGGTCCCACGGTGGCCCGAGCCCAGACCCGCCCCACCAGCCGGGACGTCGCGCAGGCCGCCGGCGTCTCCCAGGCCGCCGTCTCCCTCGTCATGGGCGACAAATGGCGCGGCCGTGTCTCCGCAACCACGGCACAGCGCGTACGCGAGGCGGCGCACACCCTCGGCTACCGCCCCAACCTGGCCGCCCGCAACCTGCGCCTCGGCCGCACCCGCACGGTGCTCCTGGTCGTCCCCGCCCTCACCACCGAGTTCTTCGCCGGCGTCTACACCGGGGCCGCGCGCGTCGCCGCCCAGCACGGCTTCGGCGTCGTCCTCTACCCCTCCCCCGAGGGCATCGGCCCCGCCCTCAACCCCTTCGCCTCCGGACCTGCCGCCCTCG
>NZ_LIQT01000433.1 GCF_001418415.1 Streptomyces hirsutus | reverse complement strand
CCCCCAGGGCCGCCCACCCCACTCACATCATCCCGATGCAACCCCACGGAACAGTGCACGGTGCCCACTTCGCGTAAGGCGGCGAGGAGTTGCTGGCCGGTGGCGAAGGCTGCGATGAACTGCTGGCGGAACGCCTCGTCGGGCGCGGCGTCGAGAAGCGGTGCGGCTGCGGCCCGCAACCTGTCCTCTGCCGAGGAGTTCGGGTCGGGAAGCAACGCGTCCAGGGGCAGTGGGAGAAATCCCGCTGGTTCGACGAACCACAGCTCGGCGAGGGGATCCGCTGTGGAGGAATCGACAATGATCACGGGTGCGTTCACGTCCCTGCCCCTTCGTTCCCCCTGATGCCGGAGACGGCAGGAGGCACAGCATCGACGAACCGCGCTCCGGCACGACGGGCACGCTCAAGGTCGGCAGGGTCCACACCCTCCCAACTCCTTCGCGGGGCATGCTCGTCGAAGGCAGACGGTTGATAGAGAAAGTGCAGGCGCCTGGGCGCCTTACCGTCCCGGGAGGACACGGCCACGACACCCAGGAACCTCGGATCACCCGCAAACCACAGAGGCTCCAGTTGCGCCTTGAGTGCAGGCTTCGTACGTGGCCCCCCGATACGCCGCAGCCACCAGAACGCCCGGTGGTGCTTCACGAACACCAGGGGGATCCCTGCGCCTGAGCGGCTTGAGGGTTCGGGGAGCTCGATCCAGATCCCTTTACCTTCCGCTTCGGGGTGTTCATCGATTCCGCACCGAACCTTGGAGAGCACATGCCACGAATACTCTCTGATGACTGATCGAATCCGAAACAGTAAGGCCACTTGGAATATTTGGAGTGCGCTTCGATAGAATGCATAGCATAGCGGCGGCAAGAACAAGAAAATGAATCTCTGAGACAAGAAGGAAATCAGCACGTAGAGCATGCCAAACCAAGCGATAGGCCAGCCCATCAACCCCAATACCACCACGAGTCCACGCCTTCTCCAGGCGCGACGCGTGGGCGGGTGATCCCACGCCGAAGGGTACTCGGTGGAATTCAACTACGCTCCTTTCTTACACAGTCTTCAGAAAACGTGACGCACAAGGCCATAAATGCCGCCGGCATCAAGACCAAGTCGCGTACCGTCAATACCGGCCACGGCGCTGTCTTTCACTCCATCATCTTCGGCATCCACAATCTTGTTGTAGATGCCGAAGCCACTGGTTCCCACACCCACCAGACCGGACGCACCCTCGACAACCTTGGCGGCAACCCCTGGGTTGGTGCAGCCGCGTACCGCGCGTGCCACCAACTGATTTTCCAAGGATGCGACAGTCTTTGCCTCATTCAACGCATTCACTCCAAGAAGAGCGACCTTCTGCCCTACGGTTGTTGCCGTACTGCCACCTAGCGCGGCATGAATTCCCGTGTACGCGCCCTTACCAACCGCTCCAACCCCGGGCAGCACCCCTACGAAATCCGCACCTACTGAAACAAAGTTGCTCCAGAAATCAGCGTCAAGCTCACCCTTGCTGAATCCGTCCTTCAGCGACTCCCACGTTTCGCTATCTGAGAGTCGGAACGCCAGTGCTGCGAAACTCACCGTCGAAGACGCAAGCATCAGCATCGCCACAGTCGCCAGGCTCCACCCCAGAGGGCCGGAAAGGAGGAGGGCTGCGACGACGATCAGCCCCGCCGTGAAACTGAGGATGTCCGGCAGGTTGTCCGTCAGCCAGTCGAGTGCCTTGTCGAACATGCCGGGCTCATGCGGAGCCAGCTTCTTCGTCGCTTCGCGGATCTTCGTCGCGCGATGCTTGGCCTGGCGCTCATGCTCCTCGGCCAGCTTCTTCGCCTTGCCGATGACCTTGTCGAGTTCGGCCTGGGCCTCTTCGACATCTGCTTGGGCACGGGTCAGCGCCCGTTGCGCCGCACCGTCCCCGCTTCCCTTCTTCTCCAGGTCGGGATGGTCCTCCGCTTTGGTGGCCCGCCCCTTCGCCAGGTCCACAGCGGCCTGCGCCTCTTCGGCGTCGCTCTCCAACCGCTTCGCACGCCGCTGAAAGTCGTCCAGCTCGCCTTCCCAGCAGCTCAGTTGCTTGGCCGCTTTACGGATGGACCGCGCGGCGTTCCTCAGATTCAGCGGCAGCGGACCATCGTCGAGCTGTTCGCGAAAGGCGACGGCGGCGTCACCCTTCCAATAACTGCCGTCCAGCAGTTTGGTGACCAGCTCGTGGGTGTCCTCGAGTACCTTCGCGCAACCGCTCAGTTTCTTGTGCAGTCCGCGAACGGTCTCCGTATCGCCCGGTACGGGGTTGAATCCCAGGTGCGGATAGTCGGGGTACGGGATGCGGGGCGCCGACTTGAGCCCTTGGGGTTTGCCGAGGTCGGCCCTCGACTTGGGATCGAGAGCCGCGCCGGTGTCGTCGATCTGGGTGACGGTCACCGTCCGCCGCCCCCGCCCTTACCGGCACGGGCCCGTTCGAGGGCCGCTTCCAGGGCCTTGTCGACCTCGAGGTAGCTGTCCTTGCTCTTGCCGATGATCTCGGCGAGGTCCTCGGTCTGTTTGCCGATCTCCTCGGCCCCGTACTTCCAGTCGTCCTGGAAGTACTCACAGGCACGGTCGAGGTCGTCCGTGCCGAGTCCGGTGACAGTTCCGTCGGCGAGCGCCTGCCGTACACCCTTGAGCGAGCTCGACGACTTGCGCAGCGACTTCATGAAGCGTCCGAGCTCGTCCCCGTCGACCGCCAACCGCGGCTCAGCCATACGCCCGCCCTCTCCCGATCCATCTGCACCCATGGAAGGAACGAGAGGTTCCGTCTTTCGTGGCGCATCCGGAGCGGAGGGCCCTCTTTAGGAGGAGCGCACGGTTCAGCGGTTGATGGCCTGGATCTCCTGGACGACGACGTCCTGCGTGGCGCCGAAGTCGCCGTCGGGAAGGTCGCCGCCCGCGCCGCCGGTGCCGGTCCACTCGATCTTCCAGGTGACGGTGGCCGTGAGCTCGTACGAGTCGTCTCCCGAGGAACGCAGGTACTTCACACCACAGGGCGGGGTCCCGTCCGCCTTGCCCTTGGCGTACGGCTCACCGATACGGCCGTTCTGGATGTCGCAGACACCGGACGCCGGATAGGTCTCGGCGTCCGATGTGCCCGGCTCGATCTCCACGGAGACCGGTTCGGCGGTGGTCGTCGCCTCGATACCCAGCAACGGCACCGAGGCAGTCACCGACACCGGCTTGAACTGTGCCGCGTCCAGCCATGCCCAGGTGGGAAGGTTCACCTTTGTCGTGCCCTCCGGTGCGAGATCGACTTCCGTCGAGGGAACACGGATCTCGGCATAGGCGAGCTGGGCGAGGATCTCCGGGGTGACCGCCTGCGGGATGTCCGCCGGGGGGTCGTTGTTCTCATCCACCCAGAAGATGGGCTTGTCGCAGTCAAGGGCACCGGGCTCATCCTCACGCCCCGCTGTGACGTACGAGTCCCACCAGTACCCCTCATCGGCCTTGTCCTTGTTGAAGTCCGTGTAGGGGTGACCCTTGACGTAGCGATCACGCTGCGCCGCATCCCACTGATAGCCCGTCGATTCGGCTTCCCAAATGGGTTCCAAGTGCTTCTGCAACTGGTCAGGGGTGTACTTGGGGGCGTAGTAGCAAGCGGGCGGGGTCCAGCTCGTGGCGGAGGAAACCGGGCCTGCTTTCTGGCCCGAACCATTGTTACTCCGGTCGAAGACTACGACGCCGGCCGAAAGCGTCCCGTCCTCGGTGGCATCGCCGTGAACGTCCGTGCTGGGCTCTGGGCCTCGGGTTCCCCCACCGATCCCGTTGTCGGCCAAGGCAGGGGTACTACCCAGCAGTACCGCTCCGATCGCTACGGGAACCATGAGCACACGTGAGGTCAGGCAGAGGGCTGGCACCTGTCACTCCCCCTCTGAGAGAGCAGCTTCGTGACCACCCAGACTCCCTTGTCGTTCTTCTGGAGCCGCGTGTTGTAGAGCACATAACTGTTCTTGGTGACGGGAGTCTTGTTGACCTTTTCGTCCTTCAAGAACATGTCGTAGGCTTTGCCTTGATCCTCACAGTAGACAAGCGATCCGGAATTGTCGTCGCTCACGTTGACGGAGGCTTTGTAATAGCGGTAGGCGCCCGTCACCCTGGCTTCTTCCTTGACGTATGCCTGGATGAACTTCTCCGCCCCCGCAGCAGCTTCCCCCTCGTGGTAATAGAGGTAAGCCGCATCGAGGGCGTCCTGGTTGGCCATGGCGAGGTGCACCGCCTTGATGGACTGCTCGCTGTCCGCCAGGATCGCGTCCTTCTCCTTGTCACCAGTCTTGGACCAGTCGAAGGTGTAGGAGAGGTCGGGCGGCAGCTCGATCTTCGGGCGCCCCTCAGTGGCCGGAGCCGATTCGCTCGGCGGAGCTGACTTCTCGCCACTCGTGTCCGCGCCCGCGATCTT
>NZ_LIQT01000432.1 GCF_001418415.1 Streptomyces hirsutus | reverse complement strand
CCAGGCCATCGCCACCACCAGCGGCGGTGTGGCCTGGTCCCTCGGCAGGGGCGACGGCGAGCAGGCCACCCGGGACGAGATGCTCGCCGCCGCCGCGCGTATCGCCGCCGCCGTGGACGTGCCGGTGACGGTCGACGTCGAGTCCGGCTACGGAGCGGCCCCGGCCGAGGTCGCCAGGACGGTCGCCGCCGTGGTCGCCGCCGGTGCCGTCGGCATCAACCTGGAGGACTCCAGGGCCGCGGGCGGCCCGCTGTTCACGCCCGAGGAGCAGGCCGGGCGCATCGCCGCCGCCCGCACCGCCGCCACCGAGGCCGGCCTGCCCGAGCTGGTGATCAACGCCCGTACGGACGTGTACCTCTTCGGCATCGGTGAGGAGTCCGGCCGTCTGGACGACGTCCTGGCCCGCGCCGCCGCCTACGCCGAGGCGGGCGCCGACGGCATCTTCGTCCCCGGCCTGCTCGACCTGGCCGTCCTCGGCGACCTGTCCGCGCGCTCCCCGCTCCCGGTCAACGCCATGGCGGGCCCCGGCGGCCCCAGCGTCGCCGAACTGGCCAAGGTGGGCGTCCGCAGGGTGAGCGTCGGCACGGGCATGGCCCAGGCCGCGTACACGGCTGCCCGCCGCGCCACGCTCGAGCTGCTGGAGTCGGGCACCTACGACGCGCTGGACGATTCGCTGGACTTCTTCCAGATGAACGGGCTGTTCAGCGGCTGAGAACGGCGGCGGAAAGCCGGAAGGGGGGGCTGGTCACCGGCCCCCCCTTCCCCGTGCGCGGGCAGCGCTCAGCGGGTCGCGGTCCAGCGGGCGACCACCCGGTCCAGCACGTCCAGGGGGAGCGACCCGTTGCCGAGCACCAGGTCGTGGAAGGCGCGGACGTCGAAGCCGGGGCCCAGTTCCCGCGCGGCACGGGTGCGCAGGCGCTGGATCTCGAGGCGTCCCGTCATGTACGACAGGGCCTGACCGGGCCACTCGATGTACCGGTCGGTCTCGTTGTGGATCTCGACGTCGGCCAGGACGGTGTGTGCGCGCAGGAAGCCGACGGCCCGCTCGCGGCTCCAGCCGAAGTGGTGCAGCCCGGTGTCGACGACCAGCCGGGCGGCCCGCAGCGAGTCCATCGCGAGCATGCCGAGCCGGGCGGGCGGCCCCGAGTACAGGCCCATCTCGTCGGCGAGGCGTTCCGCGTAGAGGCCCCAGCCCTCGATGTAGGCGTTGATCCACGCGATCCGCCGCAGCCGGGGCAGCCCGGTCAGCTCCTGGGCGAGGGAGAGCTGCACATGGTGGCCGGGCACCGCCTCGTGGAACGCGGTGGCCTCGGCGAGCACCCGCGAACGCTCCGTCGCCCGCTCGGTGTTGGCGTGATAGGTGCCCGGACGCGACCCGTCCGCGGCGGCCGGCATGTACCAGGCCTGCGGCGCCCCCGGAACATCCCTGCCGTCCAGCACACAGGCGGCCGCCGGCAGCCGCCCGAACCGGCGGGGCGCGGCCGCTTCGGCCCGGGCGACGGCCTTGCGGGCGGCCGAGAGCATCTCGTCGGCACCGCTCCACCGCAACCGGGCGTCGGACCGCAGCCGTTCGCGGACCTCGGCGGCGGTCGGCGAGCCCCCGAACGCCTGCGCCCCCACCCGCGCGTACTCCTCCTCGAGGCGGGCCAGCAACTCCCCGCCCACGTCGTGCAGTTCCTTGGCGGTGCGGTCGGTGGTGGTGTGGACGCGGGCGAGCGTGGCGTAGTGCTCCTCGCCGTCCGGCAGATGGCACAGCCCGGGCCGCTCCTGCGACCGCCCGCGCGGGGCGAGTTCGGCGTCGAGCACCTCCCGGTAGGCGGCGAACGCCGGCCGCACCCGCTCGTCGATCAGCCGGTCCCGCTCGGCGTGGTGGCGCTCCGCGAGCGGTACGGCGCGCAGGGGATCCCCGGCCGGGTCGGCGAGGCAGGCGTCGAGCCGGGCGACGGCCGTACGCACCCGCTCGGCGACCGGCAGCCGCCCGGCGGCCGCCCCCGCGCGGTGCCGCTCGGCCGCACGCGCCAGGTACTCCGGGACGCTCGCGAGCCGCTCCAGGTGCCCGCGCTCCTGTTCCTCGCCCGTTGGACGCACCTCGGGCAGGGAACCGAGGAGCCGGCCGATCGGCGAGGTCTGGTAGTCGGCGACGGTGTGCTCGATCAGCCGGGCCCCGAGCCGGCCGGCGACGGCCTCCGCCTGCTGGACGACCACGGCCCGGGTCACCTCCTCCCCGGCGTCCGCGACCGGCGCGCGCCGCGCCCGCCGGGCCAGCCCCGACGCTCGCTCCCGCAACGCGGACTGCGCCTCCTCGGAGGGGTCGGCGAGCCGTCCGACGGTTTCCGGGCACCCTTCCAGGGCGTCGTCCAGCGGGTCCTCGGCGGCGATGAGCCCGACGGCCTCCTCGGCGAGGGCGGTCACGGGGGTGGTGGGGCTCGTGGGGGCGGTGATGTCGGTGGTGGTGCTGGTCATCCTCGGGCGTCTCCTGTCAGAGCGTGGGAACGGCACCGCGCGGTACCGGGTACGGGTTCGTGCGCCGTCGGATCCGCCTGTGCATGCGCGAACTGCCTCACCAGGGGCGGGAGTCCGTACTGCCCGGCCACGTCCGTCCGCTCCAGCAGCCCGGCGTCGACGAGGTCGTCGAGGAGGTCCTC
>NZ_LIQT01000431.1 GCF_001418415.1 Streptomyces hirsutus | reverse complement strand
CCGGTGTGTCTCCTCGTGGGGGAGGGGAAACGCGAGTCGTTCGGCAGGAACGCGGTTTGGCGTGAACGCGGTGACTCGATGGAGCGAAACAGTAGGAGGACTAGACCAGTGCGGTCAATGGTGCGGACCAATTCCGGTGTCCGGAAAATTCTTGGAGTAAGCGGTCGTTAACAAGTGACGCGCCCTGCTCGATCGGGCATACTCACAGCTCACAGCGGCTGGCCGGCTGTCTCCGAGACCCGGAGGCCGATCCCTTGGCCAGGCGCCGGAACAACCCCGGCGGAGCCGCCCCCAACCCGAGGCGCAGAACCGCCGTCATGCCCGAACAGGGAGGAGAGCGTCGCCATGTCCGACCACGCCCCGCAGCCGGTGGACCGGCAACTGCCCACGGACGAGGCGCGGGACCTGATCTCGCTCGTCCGAGACATCGCACAGCGCGAGATCGCCCCGAAGGCGGCGGAGGAGGAGGACGCGGCCCGCTTCCCGCGCGAGGCCTTCGCCCTGCTCTCCGGCTCCGGACTGCTCGGCCTGCCCTACGACTCCGCGTACGGCGGCGGGGACCAGCCGTACGAGGTCTACCTCCAGGTCCTCGAGGAGCTTGCCGCGGCCCGCCTGACCGTCGGCCTCGGGGTCAGCGTGCACACCCTCGCCTGCTACGCGCTCGCCACCCACGGAACCAAGGAGCAGCAGGCCGAGTACCTGCCGGTGATGCTCGGCGGGGACCTGCTCGGCGCCTACTGCCTCTCCGAGCCCTCCTCCGGGTCGGACGCGGCCTCACTGCGCACCAGGGCGGTGCGCGAGGGCGGGGGAGACTGGACGCTCACCGGCACCAAGGCGTGGATCACGCACGGCGGCATCGCGGACTTCTACACCGTCATGGCCCGCACCGGCGAGGAGGGCCCGCGCGGAATCACCGCGTTCCTGGTCCCCGGCGACGCCGAAGGGCTGAGCGCGGCCGTACCGGAGAAGAAGATGGGCATGAAGGGCTCGCCCACCGCGCAGGTCCACTTCGACGGCGTACGGGTCTCCGACGACCGGCGGATCGGCGAGGAGGGGCAGGGATTCGCCATCGCCCTGTCGGCGCTGGACGGCGGACGGCTCGGCATCGCGGCCTGCGCGATCGGCCTGGCGCAGGCCGCGCTCGACGAGGCGCTCGGTTACGCGTCCGGGCGACGGCAGTTCGGGCGGCCGATCGCCGACTTCCAGGGGCTGCGGTTCATGCTCGCGGACATGGCCACCCAGATCGAGGCCGGGCGCGCGCTGTATCTCGCGGCGGCCCGACTGCGGGACGCCGGGCGGCCGTTCGCCAAGCAGGCGGCCATGGCGAAGCTGCACTGCACCGACACGGCGATGCGGGTCACCACCGACGCCGTCCAGATCCTCGGCGGCTACGGCTACACCGCGGACTTCCCGGCCGAGCGCTACATGCGCGAGGCCAAGGTCCTGCAGATCGTCGAGGGAACGAACCAGATCCAGCGCATGGTCATCGCCCGCCATCTCGCGGGGCCGCAGACGAGCTGAACCGACCGAGCCCCTGCCAGGGCGCCGCGAGCCGGACCCACTCCGGGTCGTGCCGTCCGGGCAGGGTGCGGCCCTCGTCGGCCCAGGCCCGCATCAGGTCCCGGTAGATCGGCGGATCCGGCAGCTGGGGCGGTGGCGGCGGCGCAACGGGTACGGTCAGCGGCGCGACCGCGGTGCGGACCATGGAATGCGGTGCGGGCTGCGGTTCGGACGGCGGGGCGAGGGCAAGTCGTTGACGCCCGGTCGTCGAGCGCGTGGGGGTCGTCATGCCTGGGCAACGCGGGAGCGGCCGGGCAGGTCACCGACCGCCCGAATAGTGCGTGCGTTCGCGGCCGACCGGATGAACGGCCGGCCCCGGACGGTCCGGCTTCCGGCACCCGGCGGCGCACCGCGCAGTGCGGTCGCGGTGCGCCCGGCGGGAGTGACGCGCGTGCGCCGGTACGCCGGGTGCGCCCGGCGCGTCCGGAGCGCTTCCGTGGGCCGGCCCGGCTCCGGACGGGGCGGCCGGGGATGGCTCAGGCCGCGTGGCGCCGCATGGCGGGGACCCTCATCGGACGCGAGGCCGGACCTCCGACGTGCGAGAACGGCTGGGTGCGCCAGTCGAGTCCCTGAGGGAGCGTCAGCAGCAGGGCGGTGTCCTGCTCCTGGGGCGTCGCGGACTCGTCCGCCGGCCGGGCGTCGTCGGCGCTTCGGCCCGTACCGGCGCAGACCGTCAGCCCGAACGGGTTCCACGGCGTGGCGCACAGCGCGTGCTCCGGCAGGACCTCCTCGTCCGCGAGCAGGGCGATCGGCTGCGCGCAGTCCGGGCACACGACCCGGTACATCTCGAAGGTGTCGTACGCGTCGAGTTCGTCGTCGAACGTGTCGGGATCGACGTACTCCGGGACGAGTTCGACGACCGGCTGCTGCCGCTTGGGCGTGCTGCGACCAGGGCGCTTAAGACTCTGCATGGGTTCTCCCCCTCGGGCTGGGCCGTGAAGGCGCTGCGGCCTCGACCACAGCAAGCACTTCCCGTCCCCCGTGGGGGGTAATCACGAGAACATCACGGAGACCGTTCGAACGCTGTGGTGTTCGTCACATGCCGACCGTAGTGCTCCCTGCGACGGCTTTGTCCCCCGCCCGGGACGGAACGGCGCCCGGCACATCACGAACCGGCCATGACCTGGACGGCTCAGGTATCCGACGGGATCAACGGCACTGTAGGTTCTTGCGCCATGGAGGAGCTGGACCGACAGATCGTGCAGCTGCTCGTCAAGGACGGGCGGATGAGCTACACAGACCTGGGCAAGGCCACGGGCCTGTCCACGTCGGCCGTGCACCAGCGGGTGCGCAGACTGGAACAGCGCGGAGTCATCCGCGGCTACGCCGCAGTGGTCGACCCGGATGCCGTCGGCCTGCCCATGACCGCCTTCATCTCGGTCAAACCGTTCGACCCCAGCGCCCCCGACGACATCGCGGACCGCCTCGCCGGCGTGCCCGAGATCGAGGCCTGCCACAGCGTCGCGGGCGACGAGAACTACATCCTCAAGGTGCGCGTGGCCACCCCGCACCAACTGGAGGAACTGCTCGCGCGGGTGCGCTCGCTGGCGGGTGTCTCCACCCGGACGACCGTGGTCCTGTCCACGCCGTACGAGGCCCGGCCGCCACGCGTCTGAAACCGTCCTCCGCACGGGAGCGTCGGCGTGCGCGGGAGTGCAGGGCGCATCCAGGGCGTGAACAGCGGCCCTGGGTGCGGGCCGGGCCCTCCGAGGGGCGAGACTGGGGGCCATGAGCGAACGCACCGCCCCGCAGCACACAGACCCGCCGCGCACCGTCCTGCTCCGCCGCGGAGAGGTCCACAGCCCCGCCGACCCCTTCGCCACCGCGATGGTCGTCGAGGGCGGCCAGGTCGCCTGGGTCGGTTCCGAGGGTGCCGCCGACTCCTTCGCGGACGGGGTGGACGAGGTGATCGACCTCGACGGGGCGCTGGTCACCCCGGCGTTCACCGACGCTCATGTGCACACCACGGCCACCGGACTGGCGCTCACCGGCCTCGACCTGTCCGGGGCGCCCTCCCTGGAGGCCGCACTGGACAGGGTGCGGGAGTTCGCCGTCGCCCGGCCGGCCGACAGGGTCCTGCTCGGCCACGGCTGGGACGCCGCCCGCTGGCCCGGCGGCCGTCCACCGACCCGTGCCGAACTCGACGCGGCCACCGGCGGGCGCCCCCTGTACCTGAGCCGGATCGACGTCCACTCCGCGGTGGTCAGCACCGCGCTGCTCGACCTCCTCGCCCGCGAGGACGCCGGCGAGCTCACCCGCGAGGACGGGCCTCTCACCGGCGACGCCCATCACGCCGTACGCGCCGCCGCCCTGGGCGCCGTCACGTCCGCCCAGCGCACCGAGGCCCAGCGCGCCGCGCTGGCGCACGCCGCCTCGCTCGGCATCGGCACCGTCCACGAGTGCGGCGGCCCGGAGATCTCCTCCGAGGACGACTTCACCGGCCTGCTGCGGCTCGCCGCCGAAGGCCCCGGCCCGCGCGTCGTCGGCTACTGGGCCGAGCGGAACGTCGCCAAGGCACGCGAACTGGGCGCGGTCGGCGCCGCGGGCGACCTGTTCGCCGACGGCGCCCTCGGCTCGTACACCGCGTGCCTGCACGCCCCGTACGCCGACGCCGGCCACACCGGCACCGCCCACCTCGACGCCGCCGCGATCGCCGACCACGTCGTCGACTGCACCGGGGCGGGCCTCCAGGCGGGCTTCCACGCCATCGGCGACGCCGCCGTCGCCGCGGTGACCGGGGGAGTGCGCGCCGCCGCCGAGAAGGTCGGCCTCGACCGCGTCCGCGCCGCCCGGCACCGCGTCGAACACGCCGAGATGCTCACCCCCTCGACCATCGCCGCCTTCGCCGAACTGGGCCTGACCGCCTCCGTCCAGCCCGCCTTCGACGCCCTGTGGGGCGGCGAGGACGGTATGTACGCCCGGCGCCTGGGCGTGGAGCGGGCCCGCACCCTGAACCCCTTCGCGGCCCTGCTGCGCGCCGGTGTCCCGCTCGCCTTCGGCTCCGACAGCCCGGTCACCCCTCTCGACCCGTGGGGCACCGTCCGGGCTGCCGCCTTCCACCGCACGCCGGAGCACCGCGTCTCCGTGCGCGCCGCGTTCACCGCGCACACGCGCGGCGGCTGGCGGGCGATCGGACGCGACGACGCGGGCGTCCTGGTGCCGGGCGCGCCCGCCGACTACGCCGTCTGGCACACCGGCGCTCTCGTGGTGCAGGCGCCCGACGACCGGGTGGCACGCTGGTCCACCGACCCCCGCTCCGGCACCCCCGGCCTGCCGGACCTGACCCCGGGCGGTGACCTGCCGGTCTGCCGGCGCACGGTGGTCGGCGGACGCACGGTCTTCGTACGACCGGGCGAGTGATCCACGCCGGCCGTCCGGCGACGATCATGTGGCGTACCCCCGCCGCGCGACCTGCGCGTCCTCCCGGCGACCAGGCATGAGAACCACGTGGCGCGGGGGCGCACGGTTGTTGACAGACAGCGGCGGGAGGCCGGTAGGTTCGGCCGGGGACACCGACGCCCGACCGGGAACTTCCGCTCACTCGTGGCGGCGCCGCTGGGTCAGGGACGGTGTGCCGCACGGTCCATCGCCACTGGGAGCCGGCTCAGCGTCGGCGCGACGCCGAGGGAACGTTCCGGCGGGTCGGGAAGGTGTGACCCCGGGCGGGGCCCGGTCGCTCAGTAGACAACGGCTTCAGGTCGACTCGCAGCCAGCGGGTCCCAGGTCGGCCCGAAGGGTGCCGGGCCCCCCTCCGTCGTACACGCAAGGGCACGCTGCTGCCCGACCCTCGAAAGACCTTCGGAAATCCACAGCATCGTACGAACGTCCTTCCACGTCATCGCAGGGGCTGTGACCACTATGGTGGGACTCTGCACAGGAGATGAAGGGGCTGCAGTGAACGACGGCGACGGGACCCGCGCGGCGGATGCCCAGGGGAGGACCTTCGGCCCGCTCGGCAAGGCCTTGGTGATCATTCCGACCTACAACGAGGCGGAGAACATCAAGGCCATCGTCGGCCGGGTGCGCAAGGCCGTTCCCGAGGCGGACGTTCTCGTGGCCGACGACAACAGCCCCGACGGCACCGGCGCGCTCGCCGACGAACTGGCCGCCGAGGACGACCAGGTCCAGGTGCTGCACCGCAAGGGCAAGGAGGGCCTGGGCGCCGCCTACCTCGCGGGCTTCCACTGGGGTGCGGAGCACGGCTACGGCGTACTGGTCGAGATGGACGCCGACGGCTCCCACCAGCCCGAGGAACTGCCCCGGCTGCTCACCGCGCTCAAGGGCGCCGACCTGGTGCTCGGTTCGCGCTGGGTGCCCGGCGGCCGGGTGGTCAACTGGCCCAAGTCCCGTGAGTACATCTCGCGCGGCGGCAGCCTCTACTCGCGCATGGCGCTCGATCTGCCGCTGCGTGACATCACCGGCGGCTTCCGCGCGTTCCGGCGCGAGACCCTGGAGGGCCTCGGCCTGGACGAGGTGGCCTCCCAGGGCTACTGCTTCCAGGTCGACCTCGCCCGTCGCGCGGTCAGGGCCGGCTACCACGTCGTCGAGGTGCCCATCACCTTCGTCGAGCGGGAACTGGGCGATTCGAAGATGAGCCGCGACATCCTCGTCGAGGCGCTGTGGCGGGTCACGGCGTGGGGCGTGGGGGAGAGGGTCGGCAAGGTCCTCGGACGCGAGGACGACAAGCGGGCCGGGCAGCCGAAGCCGAGCGAGCGGGCCGCCGGGCCGACGGAGGCGGAGCGGTCCGGCCCTACGGAGCGGTCCGAACACACGGAGCGGGCCAAGTCGTAGGTCCCGCCTGTTCGGTCGGACCCCCGGCGCGGCGTGTCCCGGGTGGCCCGCTGTTCCGGAGGTCCCGCTTATCCCGTACTGAGCCGGCGTTCGGCACACTGGGAGTATGACGACTGGCGCTCAGACCTCGAACCCCGCCCGGCCCCGACGCTCCAGGCTGCGTACCTTCCTGCCGCTCGGCGTCGCCGCGTGGCTGGTGCTGGAGATCTGGCTGCTCACGGTCGTCGCCGGGGCGTCGAACGGGCTGGTGGTCCTTCTGGTGCTGCTGGCCGGTCTGGCTCTCGGCTCGGTGGTCATCAAGCGGGCCGGCCGGCGCGCCTTCAAGAGCCTCACCGAAACGCTGCAACAGCAGCAGAACGGCGTGCTGACCGAGCCGCGGCCGAACAGCGAGGGCAACGGCCTGATGATGCTGGGCGGACTGCTGCTGATCATCCCCGGCCTGATCTCCGACGCGGTCGGTCTGCTCCTGCTCGTGCCCCCGGTCCAGAAGGCCGTGAGCCGCTACGCGGAGCGCACCCTCGAGCACAAGCTCCGCGAGGCCGCCCGGGGCTCCCTGGGCGACGCCTTCCAGCAGGCGCGTATCCACCGGCCCGACGGCAAGGTCGTCCAGGGCGAGGTGATCCGGGACGAGCCCGGGGCCGCGCCGGACGACTTCCCGCAAGGACCCCGCCCGCCGCTCTCCCGCTGAGAGCCGGCGGGAGCCGCCGAGGACCGAGAGCCGCGGTCCTCTGTGCTGCTGTGCTGGGTTCCCCCGCCCGGATCCTTCGCCGGGATCAAGCCGACTTTCGGCTGTCCCGGGGATGAACCGCGATGTTCATCGCACCGGAGCGGAGAACGGCGAGACGCTCCTCGAGAACCTCTTCGAGTTCCTCTCGGGTACGTCGCTCCATCAGCATGTCCCAATGCGTACGCGCGGGCTTGGCCTTCTTTTCCTCGGGGCCGTCGCCGTCAACCAGGAGTGCCTGGGCACCGCAGACCTTGCACTCCCACTCCGGCGGGATTTCCGCCTCGACCGAGAAGGGCATCTCGAAGCGGTGCCCCTTCTCGCATGCGTACTCCACGGCCTGGCGCGGGGCCAGGTCGATGCCGCGGTCCGTCTCGTAGCTGGTCACCACGAGGCGCGTGCCGCGAAGAGCTCGCTCACTCATGAATCGTGCCTCCCGGGCTTGTCGCCCACAGGACAGGTGTCGCTGTCGTCGTCATCCGGTCAACGTCCGGTCGGCGGTAAAGATTCCCGTTCCGGGCCATGTGTCGCCGTCGTAGCCGCAGCCTTCTCAACCAGTGCAGTACCCACCGGCGCCCGGTTTGTCACACCTGATGACAGGTATGACACAGCGTTTCGGCATCTTTGACGCGCAGTAACGGTACACCTGGCAGGCCAAACGCGTACACTACCGCCCTTTCGTGCCGAGTGCTAAATCCTCTCTGGAACGGGATTCCCCGCGGCGGCGATGGCCCGGCGCACGGGTACCCGCGCGAGCAGCGCGAAACCGAGGACGAAGAAGGCCACCAGCGAGATGATCGCGTCCCGGTAGCTCCCCGTGAACTGGTAGGTCAGCCCGAACAGCAGCGGCCCGAGCCAGCTCATCCCGCGGTCGCTCAACTCGTACGCCGAGAAGTACTCGGCCTCCTTGCCGGGCGGCACGAGGTGCGAGAACAGCGACCGGGACAGCGCCTGGCTGCCGCCGAGGACCAGGCCGATCCCCGCGGCCAGGACGAAGAACCACACCGGCTCCCCGGCGGGCAGGAAGTATCCGGCGGCCAGGGTCACCGTCCAGGCGACCAGCGAGCCGAGGATCGTCCGCTTCGCCCCGTGGATCCGTGCCAGCCGGCCCAGCGCCAGCGCACCCACCACCGCCAGCACCTGGACCAGCAGCACGGCCACGATGAGGGTGGACTGCCCGAGCCCCAGCTCCTTCGAGCCGTAGACCGAGGCCTGCGAGATCACCGTCTGGATGCCGTCGTTGTAGACCAGGTACGCCAGGAGGAAGGCGAGCGTCAGCGGGTGACGGCGCATGTCGCGGAGGGTCGCCGCGAGCTGCCGGAAGCCGGTCGGGGCGCCCGCCTCCCGCGCGGGGGCGCGACGGTCGCGCAGGCGTCGCAGCGGCACCAGGGTGAAGGCGCCCCACCACAGGCCCGCCGACGCCAGGCAGATGCGGACCGCCATGCCCTCGGAGAGCCCGAAGCTGTCATGGGCGGTGTAGAGGATCAGATTGGCGACGAGGACCAGGGCGCCCGCCGCGTAGCCGAAGGCCCAGCCCCGCGAGGAGACCGTGTCCCGCTCCTGGGGCGTCGCGATCTGCGGCAGGTAGGAGTTGTAGAGCATCATCGCCACGGACTGCGCCGCGTTCGCCACGACCAGCAGCACGCCGCCCAGCAGATAGCGCTCGCCGTCGAGGAGGAACATGCACGCCGTCGCGGCGGCCCCGGTGTAGGCGGCGGCCGCGAGCAACGGCTTCTTGCGGCCGGTGCGGTCGGCGGCGGCGCCCACCAGCGGCATCACGAGCACGGCCAGGATCACCGACAGGGAGACCGCGTACGCGAAGAAGGACCCCGCACGCACCGGAATGCCGAACGGATGCACGAACCCGTCCGTGTCCGCGGCGGCCTCGGCGACCGAGGTCAGGTAGGGGCCGAGGAACACGGTGAGCACGCTCGTGGAGTACACGGAGCACGCCCAGTCGTAGACGTACCAGCCGCGCTGCTCGTACCGCCGGCCGGCCGCCTCGTCTGCCGCAGATGACCGCACGGTGTCGTTGCCCACCCGTGCCCTCGCTTCCCCGTGAACGCGCTCGGTGGCCGGGCGGGGTGTCAGACCCAGATCCCGCGGTCCTCCATGACCTTGCGCAGTGTGTCGATGTGATCGGTCATGATGCCATCCACACCCAGGTCCAGGAGCCGGTGCATCCGCTCGGGCTCGTTGACCGTCCACACGTGCACCTGGAGCCCGCGCGCATGGGCGGTGCGCACGAAGCGGCGGTCCACCACCGGGACGCCGGACTGGGCCTCCGGCACCTGGGCGGCGACGGCCGACCGGCGCACCGTCACCGGTACCCCCCACGACCGCAGCCGGAGGTTCAGCACCCCCCTGGTGCCGTACGACGTCGCGAGCCGGGGCCCGGCCAGCCGCTGGGCACGCACCACGCGGGCCTCGGAGAACGAGCCGAGACAGACCCGGTCCCAGGCGTCCGTTCGCTCGATCAGCTCCAGGAAGGGCAGGAGGGCCGGCTCGGCCTTGACGTCGACGTTCCACCGCACCCCGGGGAAGACGGCGAGCAGTTCCTCGAACAGGGGCACCGGCTCCCGGCCCGCCACACGCGCCTGCTCCACGTCCCGCCACGGCAGGTCGGCGATCAGGCCCGCTCCGTCCGTCACCCGGTCCAGGGTCGCGTCGTGGAACGCGACGAGCCGGCCGTCGCGGGTGGCATGGACGTCGGTCTCGATGTAGCGGTAGCCCGCCTCGACGGCGCACCGGAACTGGCGCGCGGTGTTCTCCAGGCCGTCCGCGGCCCCGCCGCGGTGGGCGAAGGCGATCGGGCCGGGATGGTCGAGGTAGGGGTGGCGTATCGGTGGTGTCACGGACGCAGTATCACCCCGCGCGGTTGACCCGCGGCAACGACCGCGAGGCCGTCGGATGCCGGGGGGACTGCGAACAGCCGGAGGAACAACTGGGCGATCGGGCCGATCGTCACCGCGTACAGCAGGGTCGCCACGCCCACCGTGCCCCCGAGGACGAAGCCCGTGGCGACCACCGTGACTTCGATCACCGTGCGCACCAGCCGGATCGACACCCCTGTGCGCCGGTGAAGCCCCGTCATCAGCCCGTCGCGCGGCCCCGGCCCGAAGCGCGCCGCGATGTACAGCCCCGTCGCCGCGCCGTTCAGCACGATGCCGGCCGTCGTCGCCACCACGCGCAGGACCGTGCCGTGCGCCTCGGGCACCACCATCAGGGTCGCGTCCATGGCCGCGCCGATCAGCAGGACGTTGGAGACCGTTCCCAGCCCCGGGCGCTGGCGCAGCGGGATCCAGAGCAGCAGCACGGCCGCACCCAGGACGGTCAGCACCACGCCCATCGACAGGCCCGTGCGCTCGGACAGGCCCTGGTGCAGCACGTTCCATGGTTCCAGGCCGAGCCCGGACCTGACCAGCAGCGCCGAGCTCGCGCCGTACAACGCCAGCCCGGCGTACAGCTGGAACAGCCGCCGTGCGAGATGCCCGTGCCGGGGTGGGTGGCTGGACAAGGTGTCCCCCTGTGGTGGAAGTGGACCGATGCGTGACACCCTGTGGCGTGGATGGGGATCTCATCCATGGCCAATTCGGGGAAGGTGGACTGATTGTAATGGCGCAGTGGACCTCAGCGGTGGGTGCGGCGCAGCTCGCCCGGCTGCTCAACTCCCAGCAGGACCGCCCGGCCGGCCCCGGCACCCGCCGCCCGCCCGCCTACCGGGCTCTCGCCGACGGCGTCCGGCTCCTGGTGCTCGAAGGGCGCGTCCCCGTGGCCGCCAGGCTGCCCGCCGAGCGGGAACTGGCCCTGGCCCTGTCCGTCAGCCGCACCACCGTGGCGGCCGCCTACGAGGCGCTGCGAGGAGAGGGTTTCCTGGAGTCGCGGCGCGGTGCCGGCAGCTGGACCGCCGTCCCGGCCGGAAACCCGGTCCCCGCGCGGGGGCTGGAACCGCTGCCCCCCGAGGCCCTCGGTTCGATGATCGACCTCGGCTGCGCCGCGCTGCCCGCGCCCGAACCCTGGCTCACCCGCGCCGTGCAGGGCGCGCTGGAGGAACTGCCGCCCTACGCGCACACCCACGGCGACTACCCGGCCGGACTGCCCGCGCTGCGCGCGACGATCGCCGACCGGTACACCGCGCGGGGCATCCCGACCATGCCCGAGCAGATCATGGTGACGACCGGGGCGATGGGCGCCATCGACGCCATCTGTCACCTCTTCGGCGGACGGGGCGAGCGCATCGCCGTCGAGTCGCCGTCCTACGCCAACATCCTCCAGCTGATGCGGGAGGCCGGGGCCCGGCTGGTCCCCGTGGCCATGGCGGAAGGGCTGGCCGGCTGGGACATGGACCGCTGGCGCCAGGTGCTCCGCGAGGCGGCACCGCGCATCGCGTACGTCGTCGCGGACTTCCACAACCCGACCGGCGCGCTGGCCGACGAGGAGCAGCGCCGCCGGCTCGTGGAGGCGGCGCGCTCGGCGGGCACGGTGCTGGTCGCCGACGAGACGATGAGCGAGCTCTGGCTCGACCCGGACGTGGAGATGCCGCGCCCCGTGTGCGCCTTCGACCCGGCCGGGTCCACGGTGATCACGGTCGGCTCGGCGAGCAAGGCCTTCTGGGCCGGCCTGCGCATCGGCTGGGTGCGCGCGGCCCCCGAGATGATCCGCAGCCTCGTCGCCGCGCGCGCGTACGCCGATCTGGGCACGCCCGTTCTGGAGCAGCTGGCGGTGAACTGGCTGTTCGGCACGGACGGCTGGGAGCGGGCCGTGGAGCTCCGGCGCGCACAGGCCAGGGAGAACCGGGACGCGCTGGTCGGCGCGGTGCGCCGGGAGCTGCCCGACTGGCAGTTCGAGGTTCCGCGGGGCGGACTCACCCTGTGGGTGCGCACCGGGGGGCTCTCGGGATCGCGGATCGCCGAGGCCGGAGAACGCGTCGGAGTACGGGCACCGTCGGGGCCCCGCTTCGGGGTCGACGGAGCGTTCGAGGGATATGTGCGGCTGCCCTTCACCGTGGGCGGGGCGGTGGCCGAGGAGGCCGCGGTACGGCTGGCCGCGGCGGCACGGATGGTCGAGAACGGCGGGACGTCGGGGGCGGAGGCACCGCGCATCTTCGTGGCGTAGCGGACGCAGCGGTGCCTGCGCCCGGGGGCGGCGCGGGTGTGCCCACCGGTGTGGACCGGGCCCTCAGGAGGGTTCGGCGGCGGCCGCCTCCGCGGGAACCGGCTCCAGAGGAGCCTTGTCCGTGTCCGTCGTGTCCGTCGTGTCCGCCGCATACGGCTCTGTGACGGCCCTGTCCGTGGTGGCCGGGTCCACGGGCTTCTTCTCCAGGGAGTGCTTGTCCGTGCACGTCGCGTCCGCCGGAGTTCTGCGCACGGGGCCGGATTCCGGGGCCGTCCGCTCCGGCTCCGTCCGCGTCGGCTCCGTCCGTGCGTCGCCCTGAGCGGAGCGGGCCGGGAGCAGGTCCAGCACCGCCTTCCGGTGGTCGGCGCCGGTCGTGTCGTCGTACGGGTTGGGTGTGGCCGGGACCTGGAGGCGGTGCACCGGGCCCGTGCCCAGGCGGGCGTAGCCGCGACCCGCGGGGACGTGATCGAGGGGCGTGGTGTGCGGGGGAGCGCCCAGGACGGCCGTCACCTGCTCCGGAGTCGCGGGTCCGAGCAGCACACGCGCGCGCGTGTGCTGCCGTACCGCGTCGCTGAGGGTCTCCAGGCTGTCGAGCTGATCGGCGACGACGACCGTGACGTTCGCCGGGCGGCCGTGCCGCAGCGGGATCTGGAGCAGCGACTGGGGGTCCTCCCGGCCGTCGGCGGCCGCGAGGTGCGTGAACGCGCTCGGGCGGTCCAGCAGGATCCACAGCGGCCGCTTGGTGTCCTCGGGCGGCGGATCGCCCGCCTGGTGGGCGCGGTTGGCGGCGATCAGGCGGCGCTCCGTCTCGCGTGCGGCCCACTGGAGACTCTCCAGCACTCCCGCCAGGTCGCACTCGACGGCGAGCACGCCGTCCCGGCCGGTCAGGCACGCGTACTCACCGGTTCCGCCACCGTCGACGATCACCACGTCGCCGTGGCGCAGCGCCTGGAGGGCGACGGAGCGCAGCAGGGTGGAAGTGCCGCTGCCGGGCTGCCCGGCCGCCAGCAGATGAGGCGCGGTGGAGCGGATGCCGGTGCGCCAGACGACAGGGGGAACGTCGCGCTGCTCCTCGCCGTGGGCGAGCGGCAGGGTCCGGTGCACCTGCGTGGGGTCGGTGAAACCGAGGACCGTCTCACCGGGAGACGTGACGAAACGCTGGGCGGCGATGTCGGCGGGCAGCGGTGCGAGGACCTGGACCGTGAGCTGGTTGCCCTCCTCGTCCCAGGCGAAGTGGTATTCGCGGCCGCGCCCCGACTTGGCGGCGAGCAGATGCTCGATCCGCGCGCGGGACTCCGCCTCGCCGTCGGTGTAGTACGCGGGGTAGACGACCACCAGGTGCGTGATGCGGCCCGTCCCGTCGAACTCGTACGCAGGGAAGGCCTTCTCCCACGAGCCGCCGTGGGTGTAGAGGGGGTCGGGGTCACCGGCCGAGGAGAAGTACGGCACCAGGGCGTCGTACAGCGACTTCAGGCGCTGGGCCTGCGACTCGTCGGGGCCCTCGGTCCCGGCCGGGGCGCGGTCCCGGCCCTGCCAGGCCGCTGCCGCCATCAGGGCGACGGCGGCGAGCAGCGGACCGTACGGGAGCAGCAGCACGACCAGGAGCACCGACGCCACCAGGAAGAGCAGCGCGCCGCGCCGGTCCTTGGGGGTGTCGGCCACCCTGCGCCGTCCGGCCGAGGCCAGTCGGCGCAGTCCGCGCACGATCGTGATCAGTGGGTGGAGGATGTCGGTGGCGCTGTCGGCCGCCGTCCGGGCCAGCTCCCGGCTCCGGGCGAGGTGGGCGCCGCGGTTGCTCAGGATGCGGGGGAGGGGACGCCGGGCCACTGCTGCCTCCAGGGCATGGGATACGGG
>NZ_LIQT01000430.1 GCF_001418415.1 Streptomyces hirsutus | reverse complement strand
TCCACCGTCGGAAAGGACAGGCCGAGGCCGTGTTCGTCGCCTGGAGAGACCTGAAGTTCGCCAAGGGGCGTTTCGCCCTGATGGGCACCGTCGTCGTGCTGATCACCCTGCTGGTCGGGCTGTTGTCCGGTCTGACGGCCGGACTGGGCCGGCAGAACATCTCCGCGATCACTTCCCTGCCCGCCGACAGGATCGCCTTCCAGGCTCCCGGTGGCGGCCAGGACCTGTCGTACTCCCACTCCACCGTCACCGAGCGGCAGTGGCGGCAGTGGTCCGAGGCGCCCGGCGTCGAAAGCGCCGAACCGCTGGGGATCACCACCACCAGAGCCACCGCCGGGGACAGGAGCACCGGGGTCTCCGCCTTCGGCGTCCGGCCCGGCTCCCGTCTCGCCCCGGGCGGCGGCGGGATCAGTGACAGCGGGGTGGTGCTGTCCACCGCGGCCGCCGACGACCTGGACGTGCGGGCCGGTGACTCCCTCACCCTGGCCGGGCAGCGGCTGAGGGTGGCCGCCGTGCGGGGCGACGCCTACTTCAGCCACACCCCGGTCGTCTGGACCAGCCTCGACGTCTGGCAGAGGGCCGCGCCGCCCACCGGCACCGGCGAGGGCCCCGCCGCCACCGTCATCGCCCTGAACACCACCTCCGGGACCGACGTGGCGGCCACCGACCGGCAGGCCGGCACCAGGACGGTCACCACCGACGAGTCGCTGTCCGCGATCGGCTCCTACACCTCCGAGAACGGCTCCCTGCAGCTGATGCGCGGCTTCCTGTTCGCCATCTCCGCCCTCGTCATCGGGGCCTTCTTCACCGTGTGGACCATCCAGCGCAGCGGCGACGTCGCCGTTCTCAAGGCGCTCGGCGCCCCCACCTCGGGCCTCCTCAAGGACGCCCTCGGCCAGGCCGTCGTCCTGCTCGCCGGCGGGACCCTGCTCGGCACCGGCATCGCCGCCGCCCTCGGCGCCGTCGTGGCCGGCTCGGCCGTGCCGTTCCTCCTCACCCCCGCCACCGTCCTGCTCCCCGCGGCGGTGATGATCCTGCTCGGCGCCCTCGGGGCCGCCCTGTCCATCCACCGCATCACCTCCGTCGATCCGCTGACCGCCCTGGGGAGCGTCCGATGAGCCTGACCCTGACCGACATCACCCTCACCTACCCCGACGGCGAGAACCGCCTGACCGCTCTCGACCGGGTCAGCCTGGAGGTTCCCCAGGGCAGCCTGACCGCCGTGGTCGGACCCTCCGGATCCGGCAAGTCCAGCCTGCTGGCCGTCGCCGCCACCCTGATCACCCCCGATGCCGGCACCGTCACCATCGACGGCACCTCCACCACCGGCCTGACCCGCGGCGAGCTGACCGCACTGCGCCGCCACCTGATCGGCATCGTCTTCCAGCAGCCCAACCTGCTGCCCTCCCTCACCGCAGCCGAACAACTCCAGGTCATGGCCCAGATCGACGGCCGTAAACCCCGCACCGCCCGGAACCGCGCCCTGGAACTCCTCGACGCGGTCGGCCTGGTCGGCCTGGCCGACCGCCACCCCCACCAGCTCTCCGGCGGTCAGCGCCAGCGCGTCAACATCGCCCGCGCCCTGATGAACGACCCCACCGTCCTCCTGGTCGACGAACCCACCAGCGCCCTAGACCGCGAACGCGGTGCCGCCGTCATCGACCTGATCACCCGCCTCACCCGCCGGCAGGCCACCGCCACCGTCCTGGTCACGCACGACCACACCCACCTCACCGCCGTCGACCGGATCGCCGAAGTCCGCGACGGCCGCCTCCACCTCCCGACGCCGGCCCGCGGAGGCAGCGGGCCGTGAGGAGGCAGCGCCCTGGCATATACACCGGGGCTCACTCCCCGCTCGCAGGTCACCCGCGGTGTGGGATGACCTCCCGGGCGGCGGCCGGATCATGCACGCATGCACGCATGCACGCATGCACGCATGCAGCTGATCATCCACCGCAAGAAGGTGGTGCAAGGCAAGCGTCTGCTGATCAGTCAACCAATACTTCTGCCCGCCAAGGCATCGAGTAGCACGACGGCTTCACCGCGACTCAACAATTCGTGGAAGCGCTCGTTGCGGAAGGTTCGGAGGCATGCGTAGCAACTGCTCTCCGGGCCACACTCGCAACCCCCCACGCGCGCATGGGCGGCCTCGACGACCGGGGCGAGGTGCTCTCCGATCCAGGTCGCGTTCCCTGCACCGCCTGGTGTGGTGTCGAAAAGTAGGAGCGAAGGCATGCCGTCGGTTCCCGTATGGACCGTGCCGTCGATGTCGTCCCGGCTGATCTCCAAGTGCGTGGCCGCGCCCTCCAGCAGTGCGTAGAGGCCGGAGCGCAGGGTTTCCTGCGTCGCGCTGAGGGCGGTGAGCGGGTCGAGGTGGATCTGGAGGAAGTCCGTCTGGTACCGGTGAGCAAGGGAAACGACCCGCATCGGGCCGGTGCACTGGGTGTCCTTCAGCAGATGAGGGTGTCCCGTGCCCCGGGATCCGGCACGCGCATGCGGACGGCCCCAACCGCACCAGTCACAGATCTCGTACCCGGCACCGCCCGGCCCCTCCGAGACGACGACCATCTCGCCCCGGGCACCCGCCGACCAGGCAGTGGTGTGACCGGAGGCGAAGACGGTGGTCCCCTCGTGGACGTCCGCGGTGTCGGTGGACATGTGGACGTCGCCGTACCAGGAGCGGCGCGGCGGTGTCTGTCCCGGACTGCGCTGAGGTCCGCGCGCGGCGACGAAACCGTAGACCGGCTCGACGTAGCGGCGCGGCACGGAGGTGGACGACGTGCCGCAGGCGGTGCAGGTGGGGTCGACGGGTCCTGTGGCCTCGCGGTAGCGGCCGCAGGTGCCGCACACGGTGTAGTGACGGCTGACCAGTTCGCGGTCGGGCAGACGGTAGACCCCGGCGGATGCCCACAGCTGGCCGCCCGCCACGATCTCGGCGCCCGGCGCGTACTCATGGACGGCGGCACTGAGATCGCGGGTGAGTTCGAGCTGGCCCGACACGGTGCCGCTGTCCTGCGGGATGCGCAGTTCGACGGTGTCCACGGGGAAGCCGTACTTGGGCAGGACGTTGCGGTTGGCCAGGACCCCGAGGAGGTCGCGGTGCGTCAGGTTGCGGATGACCTTCTCGTACATGTCCGCCAGCCGGTACTTGCGGGCGGCCACCGCCTGGTCGCGGCGCTCACTGTAGGCCGTGACGTCCTGCTCGAGGATCTGTCCCGCGGCCCGCAACAGTCGGTCCAGTTCGCCGACCCAGGCGCCCGACTCCACGTCGATCTCGTCCTGGACGCTTGCGGGAAGCACCCGGCGGATCGAGGTCGCCACGCTGTCCGGGACGGGCGTGAGCCAGTCACGCACGATGTGGGCCGCTGTCTCGCCGGTGCTGTCGTCGGGCAGGAAGAACTCACCCGCCTTGCACCAGATACGGCCCCGTTCCTCCTTCATGGCGCGGAAGAACGCGGCGAGGGCGATGGAATGGGCGTGACGGCGGTCGATGCGGACGTTGTCGACCGGGACGATCGGGGCCCGGACCTCTCCGGCGATCATCCGCTGGAATTCCGCGAACCGCGCGAGGTCGTGAGGGCGTCGCTGGGCGTAGGTGAGGACGAGGGCGGCGGAGTCCGCGCGCCGGCCGGCGCGTCCGGCCCGCTGGACGTAGTTGGCGGTGGAGGGCGGCATGTTGCGCAGGACGACGGCCTGCAGTTCGCCTACGTCGACGCCGAGCTCGAAAGTGGTTGAGCAGGAAAGGGCGTTGACCTGCCCGCGGACGAACTCGCCCTGGATCTCGGCGGCCTTCTCGCCGGTCCACTGCGCCGTGTGTTCCTGGGCGCGCAGCGGTACGGGGTCGAAGGTGAGGTAGAGGCGCCGGAGGTGGCCGTCGGTCTCGGTGGCCAGCTTGTATTCCTCGAGGCGGCCGGTGCACCGCAGGGTAGGGCACACCCCGCGTACGGACACGGCGACGACGCGGCGGCAGCGGTCGCAGGCGTGGAGCGGCTCGCCGTCCTCAGTGACGGGCCGCAGGCGCAGCCAGGCGTGGTCGAGTCGGCGGACCGCGCCGATGCCGACCTGGTTCTCCCCCGGTAGCCAGTCGGCGAGGTGCCCGGTGGTGAGGTCGGTCCACAGCCGGCCGAGGACGTCCAGTGCGGCTCCGCGCGGGTCGCCCTGGTGGCCGAGGGCGTCGAGCACCCGTTCCAGGGTCTTGTCCGCGTGCAGTTGCGGGGCGGTCAGCTGCTTGAACGTAGCCATCGCTTCGTACACCCGGGCGGGGACCGGCTTCTCCAACCGTCAGCTCAGGACAGACCCACGAAATGCAGTGTGACCGGGTCTCCGACGGTTACGCACATCATGAGGCTTTTCCAATACGGAGGTCGGCCGGGCCTGATGTAATCGGCGGCGGACGATCGAGGATCGAGGGGGCCATCATGCAGGCCAAGGAAACGTTGTTCGCCGATCTCGTGCAGGGCCGGGCCCAGCAGTTTCAGGTACCGCTCTACCAACGGACGTACTCCTGGACCGAGAAGCACCTCAAGCAGCTGTGGAGCGACATCCTGGAACAGGCCGGGCTGCTCGAGTCGGCGGAGGAGAAGGCAAGCACGCACTTCCTCGGTTCGGTCGTGCTCGCGCCGTCACCGCAGAACGATGCGACGTTCTCCCGCTGGCTCGTCGTCGACGGCCAGCAGCGGCTGACCACGCTGTCCCTGGCCCTGGCCGCCATCCGGGATCATGTCGCGGACACTGCGCCGAACCAGGCCCAGCGCATCGATGAGCAGTACCTGATCAACAAGTGGAACAGTGGCAACGACCACCTCCGTCTGCTGCCGACACAGGCGGACCGTCCGCAGTTCGCCGCCCGCATCCGCGGCTCCCTCACCGGTCAGGCCACCGGCAGCGGCGTCGCCACCGCCTATGCCTTCTTCCGCAAGAAGCTCGTCGAGGCGGACGATCCGGCGGCTCCCCAGGACGTGTTCCGCATCGAGCAGGCGATCACCTCCAGGCTCACGCTGGTGGCGGTGACCGCCGAGCGCGGCGACAACGTGCACCGCATCTTCGAGTCGCTCAACAACACCGGTCTCAAGTTGAGCCAGGCCGACCTGCTGCGCAACTACCTCTTCATGCGGCTTCCGGCACGCGGCGAGCACGTCTACGAGACCTACTGGCTGCCCCTGCAGGGCAGTCTGAGCAACGACGAGCTGGAACAGCTCATGTGGCTGCAACTGGTACTCGAAGGAGACGACCGGGTCCGCCGCCAGGACCTGTACACCGCCCAGCAGAAGCGCTTCGAGGAAAGGAAGACGGGCGAGGCGGAGATCGAGGAGTACATCAGGGAACTGCACCGCCGCAGCGCCCACTTCCGCCGGCTGCTGCACCCCGAGGAGGAACCCGATCCCGCGGTCCGGGCCGCGCTCCACCGCCTGGACGCGTGGCAGGCGGCCGTCACCTATCCCGCCCTGATGCTGCTGTTCGACCGGCGCGAGCGCGGGGAAGTGGACTCCTCCGAGACCGCCCGCGCCCTGGCGTACATCGAGAGCTTCCTCGTCCGTCGGATGATCTGTCGGGTCCCGGTCAACAACCTCAACCGGATCTTCCAGGCCGTGCCCGGACAGCTCCCGCTCGACGTGCCCGTCACCGAGGGACTGCACCGGCTCCTCTCCTCCGAGAACCGCTTCTGGCCCGATGACACCGAACTGCGCGACAAGATCAGGAAGGCGCCGTTCTACCAGTACGGGCGGTGGCAGCAGCGCAAACTGGTGCTGCAACGGCTGGAGGAGAGCTACGAGCATCCCGAACCGGTCGACTTCGCCGCCGCGCAGCTCACCATCGAGCACGTCATGCCGCAGTCGCCCAGTGACGAGTGGCTGCGCGCACTGAGCGAGGAGACGGCCGGCGAGGAGACCGCGGAGGAGCTACATGCCCAGTTCCAGCACACCCTTGGCAACCTGACGCTCACCGCGGTCAACGCGGAACTGTCCAACCACCCCTTCGGGCGCAAACAGGATCTGCTGCAGGGCAGCCACCTGGAGATGAACCGCCGCATCGCCGCCACTGAGCGCTGGGGCGTGCGCGAGATCCTGGCCCGCGCCGACGAACTCGCCGACCGTGCGATCGCGTTGTGGCCGGCCCCGCTGCGCGGAGTCGGCCGCGCGGAACGCAGCCGCGACTGGCAGCTCGCCCACCAGGTCCTCGCCGCGCTCCCCCACGGCACCTGGACCTCTTACGGCGACCTCGCCGCGTTCCTCGGTTCCGGCGCCCAGGCCGTGGGCAACCATCTGGCCAACACCCCCGGTGTGGCCAACGCGTACCGTGTCCTCACCTCCGAGGGCAAGGTCTCCGACGGCTTCCGGTGGGCGACGCCCCAGGACGCGGGAAGTGACGACGTCCGCGCCCGGTTGGCTGCCGACGGCGTCCGCTTCACGGCCACCGGGGCCGCCGACCCGGTCCAGCGGCTCACCGCCGACGACCTCGCCGCACTGCTCGCAGGCACGGACGACGACCGGGCGGACGGCGAGGACACCGCTCAGGACGGAACCGTGGAAGCACCGGGCGAGGAGACCCGCGCCGAACGGTTCTTCCGCCAGCTCGCCGCGGACGACTCCCCCGGAACGGTCGAAGCGGTCCGCGCGCTCTTCGCGCACTGGGAGGGACTGGGTGGCTGGATCGGCCACGGCGCGGGACACGTCACCACGAGTGCGTACCTCATGCTCGGCGAGGCGGGTGGCCCCGGCTGCGGCATCTGGCCGATGACGCTCTACCCCGGCACCGGGCGCGGGGGCACGGCGGAGGTGGTGTTCCAGTACCTCGCCGCGCGGGAGCCGTTCACCGACCGTGCGCTGCGCGCCGAATACCTCACGCGCCTCAACGCTCTGGACGGTGTCGACATCCCGGAGGGCAAGCTGGAGCTGCGTCCCAACATCCGGCTGTCCCTGCTGGAGAAGGACCGCAACCGGGAGCTGTTCACCGAGACACTGACGTGGTTCCGGGACCGCTGGGAGAGCCGGGGCACGTCCTGAGGACGGGCCGGCCGACGGCCGGGCTGTGGTGAGCAGGGCGGGCGGGGCACCGGCGGCAGAGTGCCCTTGCCCTGCCTACCTCCCTGTCCGGGCAGCCCGCCGGGCGCACTCCGCCCACACCGTCTTGCCGCCCGGTGGGTACGGCTCGCAGCCCCAGGCGTCGGCGAGCGAGGCGACGAGGAGCAGGCCCCGTCCGGATTCACCGTCGCTGTCGGTATCGGCGGCCGGGGGCGGGGCGGGCAGACGTTCGCCCCGCGCGTCGGTGACCTCGATCCGCAGGGTGGCAGGCGTCAGGGTGAGAGCGAGACGTGCGTCCCTGCCCCGCACCCGGCCGTGCAGGGCCGCGTTCGCGGTCAGTTCGGCGATGAGGAGGGAGGCCGTGGCCGTGCTGTCGTCGTCGGCGGGCTCCGGCCACCCTTGTTGTGCGGCGAGCCAGCGCTCAGCCGCATGGCGTGCGGTGTGCGCACCGTGCGCCGTAGTGGGAAACATGGTGCGGAAGTGGGCTGTGCCGACGATCGGTTCACCGGGTGCGGTGACGGTTTCCTGATTCACCTCACCGAGGGTGACCGATTCGTCCTACTGTGTGGAGCACTCCGCGCGGTACGCAGGGCCACTGTCCCGGCACGGACGGTGCGATGTACGGGCGTACGGCCGTGTCTCGGCCGTGCTTTCGCCGGTTCGTCCTCTGCACAAGGAACAGGGTGGTGGTACGGCATGGCAGCGCAGCCGGGTACGGGGGTTCCCACGGGCGACGAGGCGGACGGCACGGACGAGGTCGCGGACCTGTTCCGGGCCCTCGGCCGACAGATCAAGGTGGCCCGGGAGCGGGCCGGGCTGAGTCAGAAGGAGCTGGGCGACCGGCTCGGGTACGGCGAGGAGACGATCTCGTCGGTCGAGCGGGCACGGCGAACGCCTCAGCCCGAACTGCTGCTCGCGGTAGACCAGTTGCTGGACTGCGGGGGCCTGCTCGCGTCCGCCGCGGAAGACGTGGAACGGGCGAAGACCCGACGGAGAGTGCGGCATCCGGAGTGGTTCCGGAATTACGCGCGGTTGGAGGCGGAGGCAGTCGAGCTGCACGATTACAGCTCGCTCGCGATCCCCGGGCTCGTTCAGACGGAGGCTCACGCACATGTGGTATTCGGTACCCGTCAACCTCTGTTGGACGAGGCGACCGTCGAACAGCGCGTGGCCGCACGGCTGGACCGCCAGCAGATCTTCGACCGCTGGCCTCCGCCGTTCACCACCTTCACCATCGAGGAATCCGTATTGCGTCGGCCGCTCGGCGGGGGGAACGTTCATCGGGAGCAACTTGAAGCGCTGCTGAAGTTCGGCAGGCTACGCAGTGTGGAGCTCCAGGTGCTGCCGACGGAACGCAAGGAACATCCCAGCCTGGGTGGGCCGTTCATCCTGCTCACTCCGAAGGGCAAGCCCCAAGTGGCGTACCTGGAAGTACAGCACGTCAGCCGTCTGATCACGGATCCGGACGAGGTACGTATCCTTGCCGCGCGCTACGGCAGCATCAGGGCGCAGGCGCTCACGCCAGAAGAGTCACTGACCTTGATCGAGAAGATGCTGGGAGACCAATGAACACTGAACAGGCCGCACGGTTGGATTGGTTCAAGAGCAGCTACAGCAGCGGCGAAGGAGGGGCGTGCGTCGAGGTCGCCGCCGACGCGACCGCCATACACGTACGGGATTCCAAGGAACGCGGTGGCCCTCGGCTCGCGTTCGCGCGGAGCGCATGGTCCGGGTTCGTCACGGACCTGGGGCGGGACCGGATCTGACCTGTCGCGCCTGAGGCCGTTGCGCTCAGGCCTCTTGGCACGGTCCTCCCCTCGGTGGCGGTTCCGGCACCGGCCGGCCCCGCCACCGGCCGCCCCAAGATCGGCCGCGGGTGCGATCGCCCCCGCTCCCCCTTTCTCAGAGCGATGGCCTTTTCGTACGTCAACGGACGGGGTGGGCCCCCACTTCGCGTTGAGGACTGAGGTGCCGGCTGACTTCTGGTGCCCGACCCGTCCGGGCCGGCCGACGCCCGTGTGCGGTCGCCGCTCGCACTCCGGCCGACCGGTCCGGCCGTGCCTGGGCACGCGTGCCGAAGAAGCCCGGCGGGACCGCTCGACGGGAGGCGATGCGGCGTACGCGAGTTGTCGACTGCGGTGGCCGCACCTCCTGTTGCTCCCGCTCCGCCCGATCTCCTGGAGTTCTCCGTGGTGTCCGACCCCACCGTGCACGAAGTCCCCCTCATCCCACCGGAGTCCGTCGTCGACGACCCCGAAGCCGAGGCGGCCCGGGCGATCGTGGCGGCCAGGGCGGCGATGGTCGCCCGGCTCGAGGACAGCGGCGACCTGGGCCCCGGCCCCGTGCGTGAGGCCCTGCTGGCGCTGTCGCGCGAGGTGCTGATGCCACAGGCGTACGCGCGGCGCTCGGCGCCCGACGAGACACCGCCACGCTGGGACCTGTTGGACCGGTCGCAGCCGGCCGACCGGGACGAGTTGCTGCGGCGGCTGCACAGCGGGGACAGCGTCGCGATCCAGCACGACGGTGAGCCGATTCTCGGCCGTGCTGCCGGACCGCGCCGCGGAGGTGACGTACGGGTCGATGTCGAGGGTGACGACACCGTCGCTGCCGCACACGAAGCACGCCACGGACGCGGTCACTCCTGCGCCGGTCCCGACATCCAACACCCGCTGACCCGACCGCAGGTCCAGCAGCTGGAGCAAGCGCGCGGTCAAGCCCATCGTGCTCGACATCGCGGTCATGGCGCCTCCGCGGCGCGGTCCGGCA
>NZ_LIQT01000043.1 GCF_001418415.1 Streptomyces hirsutus | reverse complement strand
TCCGGCAGGCCGGCCTACGACGGGGCCACCACGCGCCCCGCGGCCACGCCGGCCTTCACCCGGCCCCCGGGGGACGAGTCGCCGTCGTCGCCGGGCTGACCACGCCGCACTGGTAGGCGATGACCACCAGCTGGGCCCGGTCGCGGGCGGCCAGCTTGCTCATCGCCCGGTTGACGTGGGTCTTGGCCGTCAGCGGGCTGACGAACAGACGCTCGGCGATCTCGTCGTTCGACAGTCCCAGCGCGACAAGCCCCAGGACATCGCGTTCCCGCCGCGTCAGGCATTCCAGCCGCTCGTGCACGGCTGCCGCACCGCATCGAAGCTCGTCCGTGAGGGGGCCGAGAGCGTCGGACCACGGGCGGTAATCCGGGTGAGGACGGTCGTACCCGGGTACTACGGTGGCCGGTATGAGTACTACGCCGTCCGGGGAAGCTCTCGGCACCGTCTTCGGGGAGTACGTGGTGCGGTCCGTGCGGGCCGGTGAGTGGCCCGCGGTGAAGGCGTTGCGGCTGGCCGCGCTGCGGGATCCGGTCGCGGACATCGCGTTCCTGGACACCTACGAGGTGGCGGCGGTGCGTCCCGACACGTACTGGCGGGAGCGGACGGCGAACGCGGCCGAAGGGGCGGGCGGAGTGCGGCAGTTCGTCGCCGAGACGGCGGACGGTGCCCTGGTGGGCGCGGTGGCCGTGGTGGTCGAGGAGGGGCCGGTACGGCGGACTGGGCGGGGGTGCCCGTCGAGCGCCGGCAGGGGCATCTCGTCGGGGTGTACGTGGCGCTCGAGCACCGGGGGAGCGGGCTCAGCGGGGCGCTGTTCGAGGCCGCGCTGGAGTGGGCGTGGGGGAGAGCCTGGAGAGGGTGCGGCTCATCGTGCACGCGGAGAACACGCGGGCTCCTGGCTTCTACCGGAAGGCGGGGTTCACCGAGAGCGGGGTGACTGTG
Source organism: Streptomyces hirsutus (assembly GCF_001418415.1). GTDB lineage: Bacteria > Actinomycetota > Actinomycetes > Streptomycetales > Streptomycetaceae > Streptomyces > Streptomyces hirsutus. Next base: position 17,174 of record NZ_LIQT01000043.1, on the reverse strand, counting down.
CCGTTGGAGGGGAAGCCGGACGAGCACGAGCCGGAGATGGTGGTCGAGCGCTGAACGCTCCCGCTCGGTCTGTCTTCGCTGTTCACACCGGGAGTTCGTCGTGGGGCCAGCGGGAGCGGGACTGTTCTCGGGAGCGGAGGAGGGCCAGGGTGAGCATGCCCCGCTCCGGGCCGGTGGTGAGGAGGTCCGGGAGCTGGGGGAGGGGGGCCACGGCCGCCACGTCGTCCAGGATCAGGGTGAATGGTGGGTCGAGCCGACCGAAGGATGACCGTTCGGCCATGCGTCGGCCGTGCTCGACCACGCTTGAGGTGAGGGCCGTCAGCAACGGCATCGCACCCGGACGGGTGCGCGGATCCTCGATGGATTCACCCACCACATACAGTGTGCCCCCTTCCTGGACAAAAGAATCCAGGGAAAGCGCGTCGGTTCGGTCGGGTGTGCAGGCTTCGCGGACGTTGACCGTGGACAGGGCCGACAGCGCACGCGTCGTCAGCTGCTGCGCGATGTCCCGGCGTTCGGGGTACGCGGTGAGGGTCGCCTCGAGTTCGCCCGCGGCGCCCGGGGCGGCCTTCGAATGGGTGCGCAGGATGCGTACGGCGTCCTGGACCTGGGTGCCCTGCGCCCAGCGGTGGAGGTGGCGGACGGTACGGCCGTCTATGGCGGCGGCGTGCAGATAGCTCCGCAGGAGGGTCTGGGCGGTGTCGCTGACGGCCTGGTCGAGCCGGGAGACGGGGCGGACTGGGGCCAGCAGGGCGGCGGCGCGTGCGACGGCCGTGTCCTTGTCCTCGCAGCCGCTGATGGGCGACCAGTGGAGACGGGCCGGGGTTTCGCAGCGGTGGGTCGGGTCGTAGAGGTGGGTGGGACCGAGCTTGGCCCGCCCGTCCTTCGTCTCCTCCCAGAGGGCGGGGTTCGAGGTGAGGACGAGGACGGGGCCCTCCGCGTCCCGTACGGCCGCGGCGGCGGTGGCACGACGGGTGTCCGGGGAGCCGTAGAACACCGGGTGGGCCGAGGACGCCGAGTTCGCCGAGGGCGCCAAGGGCGTCGAAGGTGCCGGGTGCGGCAGCTCCGCCGAGTTCGCCGAGTTCGCCGTGGGAGGGAGGGTTTCGGTGGGGGCGGCTTCCTGCGGCGGGGCGGTGACGGGCAGCGGTGCCGTTTTCCGCTCCCGTACGGGCTCAGGGCCGGGCTCGAGGGCCGTTCTCGGGGTCGGTACCTCGTGCCGGATCGGCTCCGGCTCCGGCTCCGGTGCCGCGGTTACGGTCGCGGCCGCCGCGCGTCCTGCCGCCCGCTCCGCCTTCTGCCGGGCTCGTACGGCCCGCCAGCGGGCCACCGTGCCCAGGACGAAGACGGTGAGGACGACGAGCAGCATCAGCTGGCCGATGAACAGGCCCCAGAACAGCCCGTACCCCGAGAGGGCGGAGGCCGGGGTGTCCGGCCAGGCGCCCGGGATGTCGTGCGGTTCGGCGACGAGGTGGCGCATGGCGACCGGGGTGTTGGTGAAGGTGACGCCGGACGGCCAGGAGCCGCGGGCGAAGAGGCCCGCGAGGCCGGTGGCCGTCCACACCAGCAGGGTGATGCCGAGCAGGAACGCGAGTATGCCGACCAGCAGCCCGTCGGGGATGCCCCCTTGGCCGTTCCGTCCCTGACCCTGCCCGCCGCCGTGCCCGTCCGGTCTCACGTGGACTCCCTTCCCCCTACGCCACCGTCGATTCGGAGTCGCCGACGTGCTGTTCCACGAAGGCCGCCGCCCGCTGTTCCGCCTCCAGCTCGGCGGCGCGCAGGGCGTCGCCGGCGGCCAGGTCGACGGAGGACTCGGTCATCGCGCGGTCGGTGAAGACCAGGGGGCGTTCGGTGTCGGTGATGAGGTGTTTGACCACCTGCACATTGCCGTTGACGTCCCAGACCGCGATGCCCGGGGTGAGCGAGGGGATGATCTCCACCGCCCACCGGGGCAGGCCCAGCACTCTGCCCGTCGCCCGCGCCTCGTCGGCCTTCTGGGCGTAGATGGTCCGGGTGGACGCCATCTTGAGGATGGCCGCCGCTTCCTTCGCCGCCGCCCCGTCCACGACGTCGGACAGGTGGTGGACGACCGCGACGAACGACAGGCCCAGCCGGCGGCCGAACTTGAGCAGCCGCTGGAACAGCTGTGCCACGAACGGGCTGTTGATGATGTGCCAGGCCTCCTCGACCAGGAAGATGCGCTTCTTCCGGTCGGGGCGGATCCAGGTGTGCTCCAGCCACACGCCGACGATCGCCATCAGGATCGGCATCGCGATGGAGTTGCGGTCGATGTGGGACAGGTCGAAGACGATCAGCGGCGCGTCCAGGTCGATGCCGACCGTCGTCGGGCCGTCGAACATGCCGCGCAGGTCACCGTCGACGAGCCGGTCCAGCACCAGGGCGACGTCCAGGCCCCAGGCCCGTACGTCGTCTATGGCGACGTTCATCGCCTCCGCCGACTCCGCCTCGGGGTGGCGCAGCCGCTCGACGATGTCGGTGAGGACCGGCTGGCGTTCGACGATCGTCTCGGTGACGAAGGCGTGCGCGACCTTCAGCGCGAAGCCGGCGCGCTCGTCCAGGCCGTGCCCCATCGCGACCTCGATGATGGTGCGCAGCAGGGCGAGCTGACCGGTCGTGGTGATCGACGGGTCGAGCGGGTTGAGCCGGATGCCGTGGTCCAGGGCGGCCGTCGGGTCCAGCCGGATGGGGGTGATGCCGAGTTCCTGCGCGATGAGGTTCCACTCGCCGGCGCCGTCCTCGCCCTGGGCGTCCAGGACGACGACCTGGCGGTCGCGGAAGCGCAGCTGGCGCAGGACGTACGTCTTCTCCAGCGCCGACTTGCCGTTGCCGGACTCGCCGAGGACCAGCCAGTGCGGTGCGGGCAGCTGCTGGCCGTAGAGCTGGAACGGATCGTAGATGTAGCCCTTGCCGGAGTAGACCTCGCGGCCGATGATCACGCCGGAGTCGCCGAGGCCGGGGGCGGCGGTCGGGAGGTAGACGGCCTGTGCCTGGCCCGTGGAGGTGCGCACCGGCAGCCGTGTCGTCTCGACCTTCCCGAACAGGAACGACGTGAAGGCGTCGGTGACGACGGACAGCGGATCCCGCATCAGAACTCAGCCCCTACCTTCGAATGCCGGTGGCGAACGGGAGTGTGTTCACGAAGGCGCGGTGGTGCTCGCGGTCGCACCACTCCAACTTCAGGTACGACTTTCCGGCCGAGGCCCTGATGGTCCGCTTGTCGCGGGCCAGGGCCTCGGGGTTGCGGGAGGAGACGGTGATGTAGCCGACCAGGTTGACGCCGGCCGCGCCGCTGGCGAGGTCCTCGCCGCGCTGGTCGAGCCGGCCGTGGGCGGCGATGTCGCGCGGGTCGACCGTGCGGTTCATCTTCGCGGCGCGGGACGCCTCGGCCTCGTCGTTGGTCTTCTCCGTCAGCATGCGCTCGATGGCGACCTCGGTGGGTTCCAGGTCCATCGTCACGGCGACCGTGCGGATCACGTCCGGGGTGTGGACGAGGAGCGGCGCCAGGAAGTTGACGCCCACCGGGGTCATCGGCCACTCCTTCACCCAGGCCGTGGCGTGGCACCAGGGGGCGCGGGTGGAGGACTCGCGGGTCTTGGCCTGGAGGTAGGTGGGCTCCATGGCGTCGAGCTCGGCCGGCCAGGCATTGCGCTTGGTCATCGCCTGGATGTGGTCGATCGGGTGGTCCGGGTCGTACATGGAGTGGATCAGCGAGGACAGGCGGCTCTGGCCGAGCGGCTGCCGTACGCGGATGTCGGCCTCCTGGAGCCGGGAGCAGATGTCGGTCAGCTCACGGGCCATGACGACGGCCAGCCCGGCGTCCCGGTCCACCTTGCGGCGGCCCTGGGTGCGCACCGCGCGCGCCATCGCGTTGGCCTCGGAGGCCAGCTCGCGCGTGTAGTGCATACAGGCGACGAGGTACGCGCGGTGCTGCTCGCTGCTGGTCGACACCATGGACTGCAGCTGGTCGTACGACTGCTGCAGCCAGTACGGCGCCTTCTCGTCCCCGCGCTGGGAGACGTCCTTGGCGTGCGCGTCGGGGTCGGCGGGCAGCGTGCGGGCGAGCATCTGGATGCGGGTGACGAAACCGTCGCCGTTGGCCACGTGCTTGAGCAGCGTGCCGAAGCGGTCGACGAGCGCCTCCTGGTCCTCCGAGTCGCGCAGGCCGACGCCGGGGCCCTCGATCTCGATGGCGGCGGTCACCGTCTTGCGGTCCGCGTGCAGCTGCACGGCGATCTCGTCGGGCCCGAAGGGGGCGGCGAGCCAGGTGATCCGGCCGATCCCCGGCGGCGGGCCGATCTCGACCTCCCGGCCGTCGAGCCGGGTGCCGGCCTCGACGACGCCCGAACGGTACGTCGTGCCCTGGCGCAGGGTCCGCTTGTAACTGCGGTTGATCTCGAACCACTTGTAGAAGGTGCGGCCCTTGTACGGGACGTACACGGCCGCCAGCGCGATCATCGGGAGGCCCGAGAGCAGCACGATCCGCAGGGTCAGGACGGGGACGAGGAGACCGGCCATCATGCCGAGGAACGCGCCCACGACGATCAGCGCGATCTCACCGGTCTCGCGATTGCGGCCGACGATCGCGTTCGGCCGGGCCCGGCCGATCAGATACGTACGGCGGGGCGTGACCGGATGGGACATGTGTGCTTCGGTCGTCAACGCCCTTCACCTCCCGTGCTGTTGTTGCTGCTGTTGCGGTTCCCGTGGGGCGTGCTCACCGGGCTGCCCTGCCGGGGGGCGGGTGCGGCGGAGGGGACGGCTCCGCCACCGCCGTTCGAGGTGCGCGCGCTGTGCGCGGCGACCCCGCCGGAGACGGGGTTGGACGGGCGGGCACCGCCGCCGGACGACTGGCCGCCGCCCGAGCCGTTGTTGTCGGCGCGCGTGCTGTGGGTCTTGATGCCCTGCGCGACCATGGTCGCCGGGGAACTCATCACGGCGGCGGCCTTGCCTTCGGCGCCCTGCATGAGACGGTTGTTGCGCGAGTTCGCGATCTCGTCGCCGAAGCCCGGCACGAAGCGGTAGATCATCGCACTGGCGAAAATGGCCAGCAGAATGATCGCCAGGCCGGACACCACGGCGGAGAACGCGTTCGGGCCGTCCTCGTTGGACAGCGCGCCCGCCAGACCCAGCACTATGACGATGACCGGCTTCACCAGGATCACCGCGATCATGATGCCCGCCCAGCGCCGGACGTGGCCCCACAGGTTCTTGTCGACCAGACCCGCGTACACGACCGTGCCCAGCAGCGCGCCCACGTAGAGCAGCGCCGCCCGGATGACCAGCTCCAGCCACAGCACACCGGCCGCGACGATCGACACCAGCGAGACGACGATCAGCATGATCGGGCCGCCGCCGATGTCCCCGCCCTTCTCCAGGGCGCCGGCGAACGTGCCGAAGAACGTGCTCGTCTGGTCGCCGGTCGCCTTCGCCAGCACGTCCGTCACGCCGTCCGTGGCCGACACGATGGTGTAGAGGATCAGCGGGGTGAACGCCGAGGCCAGCACGGTGAGCCACAGGAAGCCGATCGCCTCGGACAGGGCCGTGGTGAGGGGGACACCTCGTACGGCCCGCTTGGCGACCGCCAGCAGCCACAGGATCAGCGTCAGGATCGTCGACGCGGCGAAGACGACCGCGTACTGCTTCAGGAACGTCGGGTTCGTGAAGTCCACGGTCGCCGTCTCGTCGACGGCGGCACTGAGCTTCTTGATCGTCCAGCTGGCGGCATCGGCACAGCCCTGGGCGAGGGAGCCGAGGGGGTCGAGGGCGGAGACGGGGTCGTTGAGGGAGCCGACTCCGCCGGAGCCGCCGCCGGAGCCTCCGCCCTCGCCTCGTTCGCAGTAGTCCTTGGCAGGGCCGACGATGAGGTCACAGTTGTCGTCGTCCGACGGCGTCGGTGACGGAGTGGGGGCTGCGACGGCACGCGTGGCCAGCAGCAGGGCTGCGGCCTGTACGGCTGTTGTTGCGGCGGCGACCTTGAGTACGCGGTGTCGGCTACCGGGCATAGGTGAAGCCTCCGTACTCCTCGACGGCCTTGGCCATTTCTTCGGCGGTGGACGCCTTGTCGTCTCCGGGGACAGGAGCGGGGCCGTCCTTCTGCGCGAAGCTGTCGACCTTCCAGTCGTCGGCCGCCCAGCGCAGCTGAAGGGTCATGGTGAACCAGTCGCTGCTGACCGGGTTGGTCGTGCTCTCGCCGGTCGTGCCGAACACGCCTGAGCACCAGACCTCGACGGTGGCAGCGGCGTCCGAGTGGTTCGTGACCTTGGTTCCGATCGGCATCGTGCGCGAGACGTAGGTGCTTCCGGGGGCCGCTTCGCCGTTCTCGTCGAGGCCGATATTGGTCAGGAACTCCTTGGAGTACGCCTTGTTGAAGCGCTCCGTGAGCGAGGCCTGCTTGTCGGCGACGAACACCTGCTGGAGGATCTCTGTCCGCTTGGCGGGCCTGAGGATGTCGGCCGAAACCAGCGCCACCGCATAGTTCGCCGCCGCGCTCTCCGCCCCCTGGCGGTCGTGGGCGAAGCCGGAGGGGATGCCGGCGTTCGCCGAACGGACCGGCTTCTTCCCGGAGGGGGCCGTTGCCGCCGCCTGCGGGGAGTCGTCGGCCTCGTCCGTTGAGGAATCGTCTCCTCCACGGTTCGCGAAGGCGATCGCGGCGATCAGGAGCACCACCACGCCGACCACTGTGACCAGGCTGCGGGACGACGTACGGCCGCCTCTGCGCCCGCCGCCGTGCGGACCGCCGCCGCTGTCCGGCATGCGGGTGCGGGTCTGGCCCGTGCCGCCGTACCCACTGGTGTTCTCGTACTCGTCTCCGAGACTCATACCGCGTGCGCCCCCTCAGCGTCGTGCGGAAACACCTCGTACTCCGCGTACTCCTGGTACGACGGTAGCCGTGCTGGTCCCCGCGCGGGCGCGGTGTTATGAGTCGACATCAGGGAAACGCAACCTCAGGCGGTGGGCGCGACGGGCGGGTGGGGTGGAGGGGAGGCCGGGCATGCCCGGTCAGAGGCATGGGACGGCGTCCTACACGGCCATTCCGTACACGATGGTGAACACCGTGCCCAGTGAACCGATGATGAAGACGCCGGTGAGGCCGGCGATGATCAGGCCCTTGCCCTGCTCCGCGCTGAACGTGTCCCGCAGCGCCGTCGCACCGATGCGCTGCTTCGCCGCGCCCCAGATCGCGATGCCGAGGCAGATCAGGATGGCGAGCGCCATGACCACTTCGATCATGACCTTGGCCTCGTTGCCCAGGCTGCCGAAGGGACCCCAGTCGGGAGCGATCCCACCGATGATGGTGTTGATGTCTCCCTCGTCGGCCGCGAAGAACATGTAAGTCACCGCCCCTGTCGGGTCGTTCCGTGCCTCTGCGGGCATGCAGAGGTCAGGGCCCATTGTCGCCGACGATGACGCCGTCGCATGCCGACTCGGCGTCATTAGTTGGCGGGTTTCGTATGAACAATCGCTGTCACCCGCGCGCGCCGGTTCCCGGGAGGGGCGCGAGCAGGTGGGTGATGAGTCGTATCGTCACTCTGTGTATCACGGTCGGGCGAAAAAATGGTCGAACTCACCCGCGCGCACGCCCAGGACGAAGGTGTCCCACGTGCGGCGGTCCGTGGTGACCGTGGTGTCGGGGGCAGCGGTGGCGCGGATGCGGACCGTGCCGTCGCCGCCTACGGTCACCTCGATGCCGGTCCGCCGGCCTCCGCCATCTGCCGCTCCCCCTTGAGTGCCTGAACAAGGGTCAGGAAGTCGTCGGGGGTGGCGGTGAGTATCGCTCCGCTGGGATCGGCGGACTTCCGTTATGTGGATGGCCCGGGCGGTGGCGGCCACGTGGACACAGGACTCGCCTTCGCCGCAGTACGAGGACTTCTGCCGATGGGTTGTGTGCGTGACTGTCTCTCAGACGGACTGGACGATCCGGTGGATGAGAGCCCGGCTCCCGATCTCGATCAGGCTGAGGGCCGGCAGGCGATCGATGACCCTTGGTCAACGCGCACCTGCACACCACCGGCACCGGTCCTTACGCCCTGCGGGTGCGTGCCGCCGAGGCGGGGCGGCTGCGGGGCGGGGTGTGGGGCACGGACCCGTGGGTGCCGCGGGGCCTCACCGACGCGGTGGTGCTCGACGCGCCGCCGGACGACTCCGAGAACGGGCGGTGGCTGCCGCTGGTGCGGGCGTGTGCGTCTGCGTGGGGTGCGGGGGCCGTGGGCGGAGGGAAGTCGGTGTGGGCGGAGTGCGGCGGTTGACGCCGTATCTCGTCGTGCGTCCCGGCCCGCACGGCGCGTTCGTTGCTCCCTTCACATGATCACCCCGGAGACGGACGCCCGCCTCTACACTGACCCACGAACGTGAGCGGCGGACTCCTGGACGACGAGGGGCGGTTGACGGTGCGTAAGGCATGGATCGCGGCAGGGGTGGCCGGGGGTTCCGTGCTCGCCTTCGTCATGCTGCTCGCCGTCGGCGTCTACATCGTCGCGGGGAACATCGCGGGCGGAGTCGGCGGCGGGGCCGCCAAGGCACTGGCGAAGGGCGCCGTGCCGGCCGCGTACCAGCAGCTCGTGCAGACCTGGGGCAATCTCTGCCCGGCCATCAACCCGGCGCTGCTCGCCGCCCAGCTCTACCAGGAGAGCGGGTTCAACCCGAAGGCGCAGAGTCACGCGGCGGCGCAGGGCATCGCCCAGTTCATCCCGGGCACTTGGGCCACCCACGGGGTCGACGGGGACGGGGACGGGGACCGGGACGTGTGGGACCCGAACGACGCGATTCCGTCGGCGGCGACGTACGACTGCGCCCTCGCGGGCTACGTGAAGGACGTCCCGGGGAATCCGACCGAAAACATGCTGGCCTCCTACAACGCCGGGGCGTACGCGGTCATCAAGTACAACGGGGTGCCGCCGTACAAGGAGACGCAGAACTACGTCCAGCGCATTCTCTCCCTGGAGAAGAGCTTCGCCGCTCCGGTCGGCCGGGTCGACCCGTCCAAGCAGGCGGCCGGAGCCATCGCCTACGCCCAGAAGAAGCTCGGCACCCTCTATCTCTGGGGCGGTAACGGCACCGCTGACCAGGGAGGACGCTTCGACTGCTCGGGGTTGACGAAGGCCGCGTACGAGAGTGTGGGGATCACGCTGCCGCGGGTGGCGAACGACCAGTACAACGCGGGACCGCATCCCGCGCGGGACGAACTGCTCCCCGGCGATCTGGTCTTCTTCTCGGACGACCTCACCAATTCGAGGGCGATCCGGCATGTGGGCATTTATGTCGGCGGTGGGTACATGATCAATGCGCCGCGTCCGGGTGCCGTGATCCGATTCGACCCGATCGACACACCTGACTACTTTGGTGCCACCCGTGTCACCGAAGATGGCGCGAAAGCACTCCCCACGACGGTCTGATCGGCCGCTGAACCAGCCCCCTGAGCTGCGATGACGAATCTCTCTTCGATAACGTCTGCGTGATCATTCAGTGGAGCTGGAACGTATACGCGGGAGCCGTGCGTTCCTGTTGTCGTAGCCCGAACAGTCAGCGGATCTACACACCACGGGGGTGGCGGAATGGCGTATCGCACTGTGCGCCGAGAGAGATGACGAAGGGGCCTCAGCACCAATGGCTGGACTCGCCGATTCCGGGTCGAACCCCGACGTCGACCTGCTGTACGACATCAACGGCCTGGCGAAGGCCGCGCCTCCGTGGTTCGACCATGTCATGGAGTTCGTGGGCGAGTTCGGCCTGCTGTTCGCCCTGATCGCGATGGTGATGTGGTGCTGGTGGGGCGTCAGGAAGCGGGGCGGCGAGGACGCGGCCCCGACCGTGGCGGCCCTGGTGTGGGCCCCGCTCGCGGCGGGCGTCGCCGTCCTGGTCAACGTGCCGATCCGCGAGTTCGTGGAACGGCGCAGACCCTTCCTCGACCACGAGGGGCTCGAGGTCCTGGTCGACGGCAAGACCGACTACTCGTTCGTCAGCGACCACGCGACGCTCTGTATGGCGCTGGCGGTGGGGTTGTTCCTGGCCAACCGGCGGCTCGGGATGATCGGCCTGGCGTTCGGCGTGCTGGGAGGCTTCATCCGGGTCTACATGGGCGTGCACTACCCGACGGACGTCGTGGGCGGGCTCGCGCTCGGCACGGCGGTGGCGTTGCTGCTCTCGCCGCCCGCCATGGCGCTGTTGACCCCGTTGATGCGGTCGGTCGAGCAGTCGCGCCGGGGGGCGTGGCTGATCAAAGGGCGACCGGACGACGCACGGGTGACGCGCGGAGAGGCGCGGTCGTCGGAGACGGGGAGGCGGGACCTGGCGGCGTAGGCCGCGCGGCGCGCCTCCTCCCGTACCGAACGTAGGGCACGGGGCGCGGATCGGTCGGTGGGGTGACCCCCGGGTATGCACCCGGGGGTCACCCCATCGCGTGTTTCCGGCCCTCGGTGCGGGCGAGGCTCCTGGCTCTTCGCGCGGGGCCGCGCCAGCCGCAACTGCAGCGGGCGAAGCAGAAAGGTCCCAGTTCGGCGGTGGTGATCCGGTGCTCCGGGGGGTGCTCCTTGGCGTCCTGCTGTTCCACCTCACCACGGTACCGCCCGGACGGGGTTGCGCGGCACGGCCCGTGACGAGGTCCGTGACGGGGTTCCCTACCGGTCGTTAGCCCTGAAAAAGGGATAGCCCGTGTCGGACGTAGCGGGGGTAGGCGGACCATGGCTGGACGGCAACCGCGGCGTACGCGGATCGGTGATGCGGTCGTTGTTCTCGGGGTGGCCGGCGGGCTGGCCCTCGTGGGTGTCTCGGGGTGCGGCCGCAGCGGGGCCGCGACCGGCGGCGGGGGCGGCGGCACGACCGCCGGGGAGGTGGCGGCGGTCGTGCGGGAGGCCGCGGACGCGCTGGTGGACGCGGGCAGTTCCAAGGCGCGTACGTCCATGGAGATGGCCACCGGCGGCACCCGCGTGACCATCCGCGGGGAGGGCGTCTACGACTACCGGAAGCGGATCGGCCGGCTGAAGGTGCTGCTGCCGCAGGACCCGTCCGGGGCGCCGGTGAGCCGGCCCATCACCGAGCTGCTCGCGCCGGGCGCCTTGTTCATGAAGAACCGGGGCGCCGGAGTGCCCGCCGACAAGTGGGTGCGGGTGGACACGGGGACCCTGCCCGACGGGAATCTTGTCACCGGCGGGGTCACCGACCCGTTCACCGCCGCCGAGCTGCTGCGCGGGGCGCGGACGGCGACGTACGTGGGGAGGACGGAGCTCGCGGGCGCCCCGGTGCGCCATTACCGGGGCACCGCGGATCTGCACGAGGCCGCGCAGGCCGCCTCGGAGGCGAACAGGAGGACGCTCGGCGCGGCGGCGAGCGGATTCGCCACCCCCGAGGTCCCCTTCGACGTCTACCTCGACGACCAGGGACGCATCCGCAAGGTCCGGCACCGCTTCAGCTTCATGAACGAGGAGCGGTCCGCCCCGGTCGCGGTCGCCTCCACCACCCTGCTCTACGACTTCGGCGCTCCGGTCGACGTACGCCTCCCGAAGGCCGACGACATCTACGCGGGCCGGATTGCGAAGGAGCGAGCCGGGGGAGTGGGCCAGAGCGCGAGCCGAGAGTGACCGGCGTGAACTAGCCCTTACGTGCCATGCGCGGGGCGCACAGGGATGCCTACCCTAGGGAGCCTATGACCGCATGACCGCATGGATGAGGTGACGGGCGTGGCTCCGCTCAGGGGTGGGATGGTTCAGGACCATGTGGCCCTCGCCGAGATCGAGCTGTGCGGAGAGCTGATCATCGCCGCTTCCGCAGCCCAGGGGCCGCTCAGCCTGGAGAGCATCGACAAGGTGTTGCGGGTGGCCGAGGTGTGTGCGGAGCCGGTGGTCGGGGTGCGTGTGCGTCGTCCGTACCGGTCCGGTTCCTAGCGGTCCGGTACGTAGCGGTCGGGTCCGGGGCCGGCGGGTCAGGTGCGGAGCATGCGGGCGATGGCCTGGGTGGCTTCCTTCACCTTGGCGTCGACCTCGTCGCCGCCCTTGAGGGCCGCGTCCGCCACGCAGTGGCGCAGGTGCTCCTCCAGCAGTTGCAGCGCGAAGGACTGCAGGGCCTTGGTGGAGGCGGACACCTGCGTGAGTATGTCGATGCAGTAGACGTCCTCGTCGACCATCCGCTGGAGGCCCCGGATCTGGCCCTCGATGCGGCGCAGGCGCTTGAGGTGTTCCTGTTTCTCGTGGTGGTAGCCGTGGATGCCCCGGTCGTGATCGGTCACGATGCCGGGAGCGGAGTCGGGAGCGGAAGCGGCCGACGCACCGGAGGACCTGCCCGTCGAATCGGTCACATCCGGGGTATCGGTGATGCTTTTCGTTCCGGTTGTGGCCGTTGTCCGCGTCACGTCCGCCCCGTCCGGAGAAGGGGGCACGTCCGCGCCGGTCTCGGTGGTCGTCATCGCGTCCTCCTAATGCAATGGCGGGCGACATATACCCCTGGTGGGTATATGGTACCGAACTTTGCTGGGTATAGGGACTGTGGCCGGTGCCGTCGGTACCGGCCGTGGCACAGCCTGGGCCGCCCCCGTGTCCGCCGTGCTGCTTGATGGGTGACACTGGTGGGCGGCCCGTAGTCGTGGCTGGACGGTGCGCCTAGCATCAGCCACACCGAACCCGATGCACCCCGAGGACCCCACGTGCGCTTTCGTCTGACCCCCAGGGAGACGAGCTTCTACGACATGTTCGCCGCCTCCGCGGACAACATCGTCACGGGCTCGAAACTCCTCATGGAACTGCTCGGGGCGGACACCCCTGACCGGGGCGAGATCGCCGAGCGTATGCGGGCCGCGGAACACGCGGGTGACGACGCCACCCATGCGATCTTCCACCAGCTGAACTCCTCGTTCATCACGCCCTTCGACCGCGAGGACATCTACTCCCTCGCGTCGTCCCTCGACGACATCATGGACTTCATGGAGGAGGCCGTCGACCTGGTCGTCCTCTACAAGGTCGAGGAACTTCCCAAGGGCGTCGACCAGCAGATCGAGGTCCTGGTGCGAGCCGCCGAGCTCACCGCCGAGGCCATGCCGAACCTGCGCACCATGGACAGCCTCACCGAGTACTGGATCGAGATCAACCGCCTGGAGAACCAGGCCGACCAGATCCACCGCAAGCTCCTGGCGCACCTCTTCAGCGGCAAGTACGACGCCATCGAGGTGCTCAAACTGAAGCAGATCGTGGATGTACTCGAGGAGGCGGCCGACGCCTTCGAGCATGTGGCGAACACGGTGGAGACCATCGCCGTCAAGGAGTCCTGAACCCCTTCATGGACACCTTCGCTCTGATCGTGACCATCGGGGTCGCGCTCTTCTTCACGTACACGAACGGCTTCCACGACTCGGCGAACGCCATCGCCACCTCGGTGTCCACCCGTGCGCTCACCCCGCGCGTGGCGCTCGCGATGGCAGCCGTCATGAACCTGGCCGGCGCGTTCCTGGGGTCCGGGGTCGCCAAGACCGTCAGTGAGGGGCTGATCCAGACCCCCGAGGGCTCGACGGGCATGGGGATCCTGTTCGCCGCGCTGGTCGGCGCGATCACCTGGAACCTCATCACCTGGTACTACGGCCTTCCGTCCTCCTCCTCGCACGCCCTGTTCGGCGGCATGGTCGGAGCGGCGCTGGCCGGCGGGACGACCGTGTACTGGGACGGGGTGCTCGAGAAGATCGTCATCCCGATGTTCGTCTCGCCGATCGTGGGCCTGCTCGCGGGCTACCTGGTCATGACGGCGATCATGTGGATCTTCCGGAACTCCAATCCGCACAAGGCCAAGCGGGGCTTCCGCATCGCGCAGACCGTGTCGGCGGCCGGCATGGCGCTCGGCCACGGTCTCCAGGACGCACAGAAGACGATGGGCATCGTGGTGATGGCCCTCGTCATCGCCGACGTCGAGGAGTACAGCGACCCGATCCCGGTGTGGGTGAAGCTCTCCTGCGCCCTGATGCTGTCGGCGGGTACCTACGCCGGCGGCTGGCGCATCATGCGGACGCTCGGGCGGAAGATCATCGAGCTGGACCCGCCGCAGGGCTTCGCGGCGGAGGCCACCGGCGCGACCATCATGTTCGGGTCGGCGTACCTGTTCCACGCCCCGATCTCGACGACGCACGTGATCACCTCGGCGATCATGGGTGTCGGCGCGACGAAGCGGGTGAACGCGGTGCGCTGGGGCGTCGCCAAGAACATCATCCTGGGCTGGTTCATCACCATGCCCGCGGCGGCCCTGGTGGCGGCGGCCTCGTACGGGCTCGTGTATCTGGCGTTCCTGTAGCCGGTCCGACACCTGGCGCCTGACAGCTGATGGCACCTGAGAGCTGATAGCACCTGGCACTTGGCAGTGTCCGGCACCGTACGGACGAACGAATGGGCCCGCCCCCCGGGTAGTGGGGGCGGGCCCATCTGTGTCCTCGCGGTGGCACCGCCATGCAGCACCGCGAGGGGTCTGATCAGCCGAAGCGGCCGGAGATGTAGTCCTCGGTGGCCTGGACCGACGGGTTGGAGAAGATGCGCTCCGTGTCGTCGATCTCGATCAGCTTGCCGGGCTGGCCGACGGCCGCCAGGTTGAAGAAGGCCGTACGGTCCGAGACACGCGCGGCCTGCTGCATGTTGTGCGTCACGATGACGATCGTGAACTGCTCCTTGAGCTCGCCGATCAGGTCCTCGATGGCGAGGGTGGAGATCGGGTCCAGGGCGGAGCAGGGCTCGTCCATCAGGAGCACCTTCGGCTCGACCGCGATCGCGCGGGCGATGCACAGACGCTGCTGCTGACCACCGGAGAGGCCCGAGCCGGGCTTGTTCAGGCGGTCCTTGACCTCGTTCCAGAGGTTGGCGCCCTTGAGGGACTTCTCGACGATGCCGTCCAGTTCGGACTTCTTGTACTTGCCCGCCAGGCGCAGACCGGCCGCCACGTTGTCGTAGATCGACATGGTGGGGAACGGGTTGGGGCGCTGGAAGACCATGCCGACCTCGCGCCGCACGGCGACCGGGTCGATGCCGGCGCCGTAGAGGTTCTCGTCGTCGAGCATGACCTTGCCCTCGACCCTGCCGCCGGGGGTGACCTCGTGCATGCGGTTGAGCGTGCGCAGGAAGGTCGACTTGCCGCAGCCGGACGGGCCGATGAAGGCCGTCACGGAGCGGGGCTCGACGGTCATCGAGATGTCCTCGATGGCGAGGAAGTTGCTGTAGTAGGCGTTGAGGCCGCTTACATCGATGCGCTTGGCCATGGGGATCACTGCTTCTTTCGGGTCGCTGATGGCCGCGTCAGCGACCGGTCTTCGGGGCCTTCCAGCGGGCGATGCCGCGAGCCGCGAGGTTGAGGATCATGATGAACGCGATGAGCGTCAGAGCCGCTGCCCAAGCACGGTCGTAGGCCGCCTCGGAGCCGTTGGAGTACTGCAGGTAGATGTACATCGGCAGTGACGCCTGAGGGCCGTCGAAGGGGTTGGCGTTGATGGTGGACGTACCCCAGACCAGCAGCAGCACGGGAGCGGTCTCACCGGTGATGCGGGCGATGGCCAGCATGACGCCGTTGACGATGCCGCCGATGGACGTCGGCAGGACGACCTTCAGGATGGTGCGCCACTTGGGGATGCCGAGCGCGAGGGAGGCCTCACGCAGCTCGTTCGGGACGAGCTTGAGCATCTCCTCCGTGGAGCGGACGACGATCGGGATCATCAGGATGCACAGGGCGAGCGAGCCGGCGAAGCCGGAGTAGCCCATGTCCAGCATGATGATCCACAGGCTGAGGATGAACAGACCGGCGACGATGGACGGGATACCCGTCATGACGTCGACGAAGAAGGTGACGGCCTGGGCGAGCTTGCCACGCCCGTACTCGACCAGGTAGATCGCGGTCAGAATACCGAGCGGGACCGAGATCAGGGCGGCGATGCCGACCTGCTCCAGGGTGCCGAGGACGGCGTGGTAGATACCGCCGCCCGGCTCCTGGTCGGCGACAACGCCCATGGAATGGGTGAGGAAGAAGCCGTCGAGGACCTTCACACCCTGCTTGACCGTCTCCCAGATGAGGGAGGCCAGTGGGATGACGGCCATCAGGAAGGCGACCCAGACCAGGCTGGTCGCGGTGCGGTCCTTCGCCTGGCGCTTGCCCTCGACCGCCGCGGCGACGGCGTAGGAGCCGACGATGAAGAGGAGGGAGGCGATCAGCGCCCACTGGATGCTGCTGTCCAGGCCGGCCACGGTGCTGATGCCGAGGCCCAGGGCGACGGAGGCCGCCGCGACGGCCCAGGGGAACCACTTGGGGAGCCGGGCGCCGTGCAGGGAGTTCGCGGACTTGGGGGTGACGGTTGCGTGGCTCATGCGTTGGCCCCCGAGTACTCCTTGCGACGGGCGATGATCAGGCGGGCGCCGCCGTTGACCAGCAGGGTGATCACGAAGAGCACCAGACCGGACGCGATCAGCGCGTCCCGGCCCAGCGGGTTGGCCTCGTTGAACTTGCTGGCGATGTTCTGCGCGAACGTGCCGCCGCCCGTGTCGAGCAGACTGGCGTTGATGTCGAAGGACGACGAGAGCACCATGGCCACGGCCATCGTCTCGCCGAGCGCGCGGCCGAGGCCCAGCATCGAGGCGGAGATCACGCCGGAGCGGCCGAAGGGGATCACCGACATGCGGATGACTTCCCAGCGGGTGGCGCCCAGGGCGAGCGCGGCCTCCTGGTGCATCTGCGGCGCCTGCCGGAAGACCTCACGGCTGACGCTGGTGATGATCGGAAGAATCATCAGGGCGAGCAGGATGCCGACCGTGAACAGCGAGCGCGCGACGCCGCCGTTCCACTCGAAGAGGCCCGTCCAGCCGAGGTAGTCGTCCAGCCAGCCGTAGAGGCCGCTCAGATGCGGTACCAGGACGAGGGCGCCCCACAGGCCGTAGACGATGGACGGCACGGCGGCGAGCAGGTCGATCACGTACCCGATGGGGCCGCTGAGCCTACGCGGGGCGTAGTGCGTGATGAACAGGGCGATGCCCACCGAGACCGGGACCGCGATGGCCATGGCGATGATCGACGACACGACGGTGCCGTAGGCCAGGACCGCGATGCCGAACTCCGGCGGGTTGCCGGTGGGGTTCCATTCGAACGAGGTGAAGAAGTTGGCCTCGTTCTCGCTGAGCGCGATCACCGTGCGGTAGGTGAGGAAGGCCGCGATCGCGGCC
>NZ_LIQT01000429.1 GCF_001418415.1 Streptomyces hirsutus | reverse complement strand
GGCGCGGCGACGCGTTCGTCGTGTCCGACCTGGACGCACCCGGCTGGCTGGAACGGTTCACCGCCCAGGACCGCACCCTCGCCCCCGCCGGCGAACAGCTGCTCCAGGGCCAGTTCCCCATCGCCCCGCACGAGACCAGGGCCGACGGCGCGGCCCGCGCCGAGGAACTGCTGGACCTGGGCCACGCGGGCTGGCGGGAGCGCGTCACCTGGCGGCGGGAGGCGGTGGCGAACGGGCGGACCGGGGCCGTCGACCCGCCCGGCACCAGCTGGCGCGACCGGCCCGCCGTCGACCGCGGCGACGGCGTCTACCTCGCGGGCGACCAGGTCGCCGCCCCCGGGGTGCTCTCCGAGGTCTCCTTCAACAGCGCCCTCACCGCCGTCTCCCTCGCCCTCGGCCGGCACGAGCTTGACCTCAAGCGAGCTTGAGGTTGAACAGTGGTCCCACCACAGCGACCACGCCGAGCCGACACCCGGGACGGCACCCGGGACACCGGTCCGGGCTAACACCCAGACCGGTGTCCCGGACCGATGCCCCGGACCGATGCCCCGGAACGGTTTCCCGGACCGCGCCCACAGGAGACGCCCATGCACGCCATCCGCCTGCACGCCTTCGGCCCCGCCGAGAACCTCACCCACGAACAGGTCGAGGACCCCCGGCCGGGCCCAGGGCAGGTCCGCATCACCGTCCGGGCCGCCGGAGTGCACCTCCTGGACACCGCCCTGCGACAGGGGCAGCAGGGCCCGGCCCCCGCCCCGGCCACCCTGCCCACCGTCCCCGGCCGCGAGGTCGCCGGAGTCGTCGACGCCCTCGGCGACGGCACGCCCGCACACTGGCTCGGCAAGCGTGTCGTCGCCCACCTCGGATTCGCCCCCGGAGGCTACGCGGAGCTGGCCGTCACCGACGCCGACCGCCTGCACGAGATCCCGGAGCGCCTGGACTTCGCCCAGGCCGTCGCCATGATCGGCACCGGCCGCACGGTCATGGGCATCGTGCAGTTCGCCGAGCCCGGCCCCGGGGACGTGGTCGTCGTCCCCGCCGCGGCCGGCGGCATCGGCACCCTCCTCGTGCAGTACGCCAAGAACGCGGGCGCCACCGTCGTCGGCCTCGCCGGAGGCCCGGGGAAGACCGCCCGGGTCTCGGCGAACGGCGCCGACCTCGCCGTCGACTACACGCACCCGGCCTGGCCCGCCCGCCTCGCCGCCCACGAGGGCAAGGTGACCCTGATCTACGACGGCGTGGGCGGCGACGTCGCCCGCGCGGCCGTCGCCCTGCTCGCCCCCGGCGGTCGCCACGTCGTCTTCGGCTGGTCCGCCCAGGGCCTCGACAGCGCCGGCCCCTACCTCGTCGACGGCGTCTCCCTCAACGTCCTCGGCCCCGAGATGATGCGCAGAGCAGGCGGCTCCCGCCCCGTACGCACCCTCGAACTGCGCGCCCTCGCCGAAGCCGCCGAAGGCCGGCTCACCCCCGCCGTCCACCGCTTCCCCCTCGCCGAGGCCGCAGCCGCCCACCGCGCCCTGGAGAACCGGGGCACGACCGGAAAGGTCGTGCTGGAGCCGTGAGCGCCGTACTACCGTGCTCACCGTGATCCACGTACCCGAGGAACTCGCGGCGGCGCAGGAGAAGTTCAACGGCGAGGCGGGCCGCGCCTTCGTCTCCGGGCTGCCCGGCCTGGCCGCCGGCTTCCTCGACCGCTGGGACCTGCGGGTCACCGGCGCGCCGATGCACGGCGTGAGCGCCCTGGTTCTCCCCGTCGACCGCGCGGACGGCACACCGGCCGTGCTGAAGCTCCAGATCCTGGACGAGGAGAGCGAGGGCGAACCGGTCGCCCTGCGGATCTGGAACGGCGACGGAGCGGTCCGCCTGCTGGACCACGACACGGCCACCGGCACCATGCTCCTGGAACGCCTCGATCCCTCCCGGATGCTCTCCCGCCTCCCGGACGCCCAGGAGGCCGTCCTGGTGATCGCCCGTCTCCTCGCCCACCTCACCAGCACCCCCGCCCCGCCGGGCATGCGCCGTCTCGGCGATCTCGCCCGCGCCATGCTGGAGCGGACCCCCGGGGCCCTGGCCCGCGTTCCGGACCCGGCGGCCCGCCGCATCCTCGCCGACTGCGCGGCGGCCCTGCGGGAGGTCGTGGACGAGCCCGGCGACCGCCTCCTGCACTGGGACCTGCACGAGGAGAACGTCCTGGCCTCCGACCGTGCCGACTGGCTCGCCATCGACCCCAAGCCGCTCGCCGGCGACCCCGGCTTCGAGCTCTGGCCGGCCCTGGCCAACCGCTTCGACGCCGACGACGTCCGCCGGCGCTTCGACGCGATGACCGACGTCCTCGGCCTGGACCGCGAGCGGGCCCGCG
Source organism: Streptomyces hirsutus (assembly GCF_001418415.1). Lineage (GTDB taxonomy): Bacteria > Actinomycetota > Actinomycetes > Streptomycetales > Streptomycetaceae > Streptomyces > Streptomyces hirsutus. The sequence continues at coordinate 5,537 of NZ_LIQT01000429.1, read as the reverse complement.
CCTGGACGTACGGACGGCTGCTGCAGAACTGCCTCTGGGACATCGAGGACGGCCGCCCCCTGGAGGACCGCCAACTGGAGATCGCCCGCCGTCTGAGCGGCCGGACGCCATGAGGATCCAGGGCCGGGCAACTCCGGCCCGGCGACCGGAGCCCCGGGACGGCGGTCCTTCCGCGTGTGCACGGGGTACGGGCCTCAGTCGCCGCAGAACTCCGCCTCGATGACCGCGTTGCCGTCCCCCGCCCAGTCGCCGTTGAAGTTGAAGGCCAGGGAGTGCCGGCCGTCCTTCGCCGTGACGGCGCCGGTCCCGGAGCCGGAGATGCCGCCGCTGTGACCCCAGACGGTCACGCCGCAGCTCAGCGTCGCCTTCATCAGGCCGAGGCCGTAGTCCCGGCCGGGGCTCATGGGCACCGTGGTGGTCATCTCGTCCAGCTGCTCCGGGGGGAGCAGCCGGCCCGTCAGCAGGGCGCGGTAGAAACGGTTCAGGTCCTCGGAGTCGGAGATCATCTCGCCCGCCGCGAAGGCGCGGGACGGGTTGAGGCGCGTGACGTCGTAGGTGGGTCCCGTCGCGGTCGGCGCCAGCTTGGAGTAGGCGCGGCTGCTGGGGCGGGGCAGGGAGACCCGGGTGCCGGGGACCGAGGTGGCGGTCAGGCGCAGGGGCTCGATGACGCGCCGGTGGACCTCCTCGCCGTAAGGGCGGCCGGTGGCCTTCTCGATCACCAGGGCGGCCAGGACGTAGTTGGTGTTGGAGTACCCCCAGGAGGTGCCGGGTTCGAAGTACGGCTCGTGGGCCAGGGCGACCCGCACCAGTTCCCCCGGGGTCAGGGTGTCGTAGCGGCGCTCGAAGAAGCCCTCCTTCGTGGAGTACGTGTGCTGGTAGTCCTCGTCCGCCGTGTAGTTGAAGATGCCGCTGGTGTGGTTCAGCAGCTGCCTCAGGGTGATCCGGGTGCCGTCGTGGCCGTTGCCGGTCACCAGGCCGGGCAGCCAGGTGTCGACGGTGTCGTCCAGGGACAGCCTGCCCTCCGCCTCCAGTTGCAGCAGCACCGTCGCCACGAAGGTCTTGGTGATGCTGCCGACCCGGTAGCGGTCGTGCGGGGAGCGCTCCTGCCCCGTGCGGAGGTCGCCCACTCCGGCGGTCGCCGACCAGGTGCCCCGCCGGTCTCCCGCCGTCGCCGTCACCCCGGGCACACCGGCGGCGACCGCGGCCTGCAGCGCCTGACGGGTCGCCCGGTGGTCGCCGGTGTCGGTGGCGTTCCCCGTTCCGGCTCCCGGGCCCGGGGGCGCCGCCACGGCGGGGGTCGCCAGGACCGCCGAAAGGGCTGCCGCCACCACCGCCACCGCCGTCGTCCGCATCCGCATCCGCATCCGCACGCTCGTGCCTCCCCTGTCCCTTGGGTGTGGTCGCAGGAAGGGACCGGGACAGGGCCGCCGGGGTTGCCCCGGTCACGGTGATCGGCCGGTTTCAGCCCTTCTTCGGACGCCGTTTCCCCTGGCCGGTGAGATGCACGAGGCCGGCCGACGGCCGGTCACGCGCCGCACGGAAGACGCCTTCATGCCCCGTCCGGAGCCCTCCGTCGAGACCGGAACCGGCGACGGCCGCGCCGCCCGCGCCCGCCGTCGGCGCCGCCTCCTCTGCACGAAAAAACCCAGGTCAGCCCGTGCCGACCTGGGGTTTCAGTGGAGCCCCCTGTCGGATTCGAACCGACGACCTGCTGTTTACAAGACAGCTGCTCTGACCATCTGAGCTAAGGGGGCGCCGCGTACGCGCGGAGTGCGCGAAGGCGGGTCCACTGTACACAGGGCCGGTTTCCCGAAGCGACGAGGTTTGCGGTCGAGCGCGGTCTGAAGACGCGTAACCATCCGCGCACCCGTTCGTTGATCGATCTGTCGTGCCGTTCTGAAGTCGTCGTCGGGAGGGGGCCATGGACGAGCCTGTGGAGAAGCCAGAGCCGGTAAGGGGTGAGGAAGCCCGGCGTGTCAAGCGCGAGATCCTGGGCATCGCCGACCGCCGCAAGCACCGCACGCGCGAGATGACGCCGCTGCGAGCACATGTCAAGGAGCCAGATGCCCGGCATCGCGTCTACCGCTTTCGCTTCTATCCGGATGCGGAACAGGTGGAGCAGCTGAGCAGGACCTTCGGAGCCTGCCGGTGGGTATTCAACGAAGGGCTGGCGCTTCGTTCGCAGGGATGGGAGCAACACCGGGTGAGGGTGGGGTTCGCGGAGACCTGTCGGGCGTTGACCGGCTGGAAGCGGGCGGAGGAGACGACGTGGCTGAAAGAGGTGTCGTCCACGGTCCTTCAGCAGTCCCTGCGCCATCTGGATCAGGCGTTCAGCCGGTTCTTAAGGGGCGAGGTGAATCTCCCCCAGCAGAAGCGGAAGGGCCGGTCCAGAGACACGGCGACGTATGTGCGTACGGGGTTCAGCTGGGTCGAGGACGGTGAGCGGGCGGGTACGGGGTTGCTGAAACTGGCGAAGCAGGCCCGTCCACTGGCTGTCCGCTGGTCGCGGGCGCTGCCCGCTGGGACGGAACCGGTCCGCTTGTCGGTGGTGCGGGACAGAGCAGGCCGGTATTTCGTTTCGGTTCTCGTGGAGGAGCGCGTAGGCCCGTTGCCGCCTGCATTCGTGCGGGGCTCGCAGGAGCCGACGGCAGTCGGCCTGGATCTTGGGCTGGCTTCTCTGGTCACTTTGGACGACGGAACGAAGGTCGGTCATCCGAAGCTGCTGAAGCGATATGCGGACAAGCTGGCGCGGTTGCAGCGGGAGCTGCACAGGAAGGTGAAGGGGAGCAGGAACCGGGAGAAGAGCAGGCAGAAAATCGCGTGCCTGTACGCGCGGATCCGGGACGTACGCAAGGACATGCTGGATCAGCTCACCACCCGCCTCGTGCGCGAGAACCAAGTGCTCGTGGTGGAGGATCTGTCCGTCTCGACTCTGATGCGCGGGGCGCCGAACAAGGGAAGACGCCGGAAGGCTGGGCTGATCACGGCGATCAGGGATGCCGCATGGGGCGAGCTGCTGCGTCAACTGACCTACAAGTGCGAGTGGTACGGCAGGACGCTGGTGATCGTCGACCGCTTCTTTCCTTCGACCCGGCGCTGCTCGGCTTGTCATGTCAAGGGGCCGGCGCTGCACCTCTCCATCCGTAAGTGGTCATGCACCGGGTGCAGCACCGTGCATGACCGGGACGTGAACGCGGCAGTGAACCTACGAGACGAGGGAATGAGGCTGTACTGGCTGGTGGCAGCCTCTCTGCCACCGGACAGGGCCATGCCGAGGCTGATCAGGGCATCGGCGTTGGAGGAAGCCATGCCAACCGCATAGAAACGGCCACAGGGGATTACGGACCGATGGGCCGTCGGTCGTCATGCCTGTGGAGCCTGCGTAAGCCCGTTCGGGCACATTCCGTCAGGACTGTGAGGGGTCGGCTGTGGGCGTTGAAGCAGGAAGCCAGCACAAGGCGCGAGATGAAATGCGCCAATTGTACTGTCGGGTCAAAAGTGCGTCGCTCTGCCCATGCGAAAGTTTCCGCGAAGTTCACAGAGCCGCGGGTACTGACAGACAGGTGAACGCCGGGTACCGTCCTGTGCCAGTTCACCCTCGTGGACTGCACCACACGGAACCACAACGGAACATCCCGTCGTGGCACCACCTTCCTACTCGGATCGTCCGGCACGTTCCTGCCGGTAGAAGGGGGCCCATTCACCATGGCCACTGTCACGTTCGACAAGGCGACCCGGATCTACCCCGGTTCGACCAAGCCCGCCGTGGACGCGCTCGAGATCGACATCGAGGACGGGGAGTTCCTCGTACTCGTCGGCCCGTCCGGCTGCGGCAAGTCCACCTCGCTCCGCATGCTCGCGGGGCTCGAGGACGTGAACGCCGGCGCCATCCGCATCGGTGAGCGCGACGTCACGCACCTGCCGCCGAAGGACCGGGACATCGCCATGGTGTTCCAGAACTACGCGCTGTACCCGCACATGACGGTCGCCGACAACATGGGCTTCGCGCTCAAGATCGCCGGTGTCAACAAGGCGGAGATCCGGCAGAAGGTCGAGGAGGCCGCGAAGATCCTCGACCTGACGGAGTACCTGGACCGCAAGCCGAAGGCGCTCTCCGGCGGTCAGCGCCAGCGTGTCGCCATGGGTCGCGCCATCGTGCGTGAGCCGCAGGTGTTCCTCATGGACGAGCCGCTGTCCAACCTGGACGCCAAGCTCCGCGTGTCCACCCGTACGCAGATCGCCTCGCTCCAGCGCCGCCTGGGCATCACCACCGTCTACGTCACCCACGACCAGGTCGAGGCCCTGACCATGGGCGACCGGGTGGCGGTCCTCAAGGACGGTCTGCTCCAGCAGGTCGACACCCCGCGCAACATGTACGACAGGCCCGCCAACCTCTTCGTGGCCGGCTTCATCGGCTCCCCGGCGATGAACCTCGTCGAGGTGCCGATCGCCGACGGCGGCGTGAAGTTCGGCAACTCGGTGGTCCCGGTGGACCGCGACGCGCTGGCCGCCGCCACCGACAAGACCGTCACCGTCGGCGTCCGGCCCGAGCACTTCGACGTGGCCGGCGCCGAGTCCGACCAGGGCCTCGCGGTCGTCGTCAACGTGGTGGAGGAGCTGGGCTCCGACGCGTTCGTGTACGGCACCGCCAAGGTCGGCGAAGAGTCCAAGGACCTCGTCGTCCGCGTCGGCGGCCGCAACGTGCCGGAGAAGGGCAGCACGCTGCACGTCGTGCCGCGGCCCGGCGAGAGCCACGTGTTCTCGACGTCGTCCGGCGCGCGCCTGTCCGACTGAGCCGGGCGTCGTCGCATTCGAAACGCGACGGCCCGGGTAATTCACCCGAGTTGATGAAGAGGGCCCCGCAGTTCGCTGCGGGGCCCTCTTCGTTGTGCCTTCATTGTCGATAAATACCCTGACATACAGGCCATTTCGAGCAGCGTGCGTCAACGCGCCGCCCGGACATCTTCCCCGTCACGTCACCCGAACCGGTGACTGAATGTCTCCATTCCATTACCGGACGCTACTCTCACACGCGTGAAGCACTCCACTACCCCTCAGACGCGACGCGGCCGGGGCCCCGCCCGCCGGGTCGGCCGCACCCTCGCCTTCGTCCTGCCCGTCGTCCTGGTGTTCTCCGGAACCCTCGCGGTCGCCGGGGTCAACTGGTCGGGGAGGCCTTCGAGTCCGGTCCTCGCCGCCGCCGACACCGCCGTGTCCGGTGCCTCCTCGTCCGGCGCGTCCTCGCGTACCGCCGAGCGGGCCCCGCACCAGGTCCTGCGGGACAGGCTCCTGGTCGAGTTGCACAAGGAGAACCCGGGCGTCGCCCTCACCCACCTCCAGCAGGCGGTGAACGACCGCCCGTCGCTGGCGCGGCACTGCGCGTCGATCGCGCGTGCGCTCGGCAAGGCGGCGGTCCGGGTGTACGGCCCCACCAGGGCCCAGTCCTACGCCCGTCCGGTCTGCGACACCTCCTTCGCGTCGGGGGTGCTCACCGCCCACGGCTGAGCCCCCGCCCGCCTCTCGGCCGGTCCTCTCGG
>NZ_LIQT01000428.1 GCF_001418415.1 Streptomyces hirsutus | reverse complement strand
CCGTCTCCGGTCGAGCCCGCGTCCCCGGCGCCGGCTCGGCGCGGGCTCGACCGGAGACGGGTGTGGTCCGTGGTGGGCGGGGCCGCCGTGGTCGGGGTGGTCGTGGGACTGGTGCTGACCCAGACCCTGGGAGGCGACAAGGAGGCGGACGGCCAGGGGGACGACAAGGCCGCCTCGGCGGGCGTGTCGCAGCCGGCCGGCTCCGGGTCGCCCGGAACGCGGGAGGCCCCGGCCCCGGGGCAGTCGACGTCCGCCGCCGAGGAGCCCACCTCGCCCGACCTCGACCCGGACAGCACCGTCCCCGACGGTTACGACCTGTACGCCGACTCCGAGGGCTTCACCATCGCCCGGCCCACGGGGTGGACCCGTAGCAGCGTGTCCTCCCAGTACGGCATGGAGGTGGTCACCTACCGCAGTCCCGACCGCGGCATGCGGCTCCAGGTGTTCGAGGTGGCGGAGCCCTCGCCCGACGCGTCGTACGAACTGTTCCTCTCCGACGCCACCCCGAAGGCCCCCGGGTTCGAGCAGCTCTCCCTCGAAACGCTGGACGACGGCGACTTCACCGGCTCCCGGTTGGAGTACCTGGCGGACTCGATCAGGGGGGAGCCCGACGTCGGGACCTGGCACGTCGTCGACCTGCGCTTCCAGGCCGCCGACGGCAAGCTGTACGCGCTCGCCGCCTACGGGGCCGACTCCGACGGTCGCGAGGACGAGCGGGAACTGATCCGCACCGCCCTCGAACACTTCTGCCCGCCGGCGACCACCTGCGGGACCGCCACGGACCTCGGCTGAATCGACTCCGACCGGAGTTTTGCGATGTCCTCTCCGTTTTGACCACATGTTATGTGATGCAGCACACCTTCCGCGATGAATCGCGCATGCATTCGAGGTTCGGGGGAAGGAGCCACCCCGTTCCGTGGGTGACGCCCGTGTGACTCGACCTGGTCATTCGGCCTGTGTCACTCATGGGCGCCGAACAGGAACGGAAGGCAGCAAGCGATCATGGCGGACAGTACGGAACTTCAGGTGCGCACCTCCATCCACGCGGGAGGCGAGTGGCGGGCGGCCGTCTCGGGGGCCACGCGCGAGATCCTCGACCCCGCGGACGCCCTGCCGTTCGCCGTCGTCGCGGAGGGCGACGAGAAGGACGCCGATCTCGCGGTGGCCGCCGCCCGGCGCGCGTTCGACGAGGGCCCGTGGCCGCACACCCCGGTCGCCGAGCGGGCCGCGCTGCTGCGCCGCGTCGCCGGTCTCCTCGTCCGGGACCGGGAGGAACTCGGCCTGCTGGAGAGCCGGGACGCGGGCAAGACCGTCGAGGAGGGGCGCGTCGACATCGACTGTGTCGCCGACGCCTTCCGCTACTTCGCCGACCTGGTCGCCGGGGAGGCCCCCGGCCGGGTCGTCGACGCGGGCTCCCCCGACGTCCACAGCGTCGTCGTGCACGAGCCCGTCGGCGTCTGCGCCATGATCACGCCCTGGAACTATCCACTGCTCCAGGCCAGTTGGAAGATCGCCCCGGCGCTCGCGGCCGGCAACACCTTCGTCGTCAAGCCCAGCGAGATCACCCCGCTGACCACCGTCGCGCTCATCGCTCTGCTGACCGAGGCGGGACTGCCCGCCGGTGTCGCCAACATCGTCACCGGCCCCGGCCACACCGTCGGCGCCCGGCTCGCCGAGCACCCCGACGTCGACCTGGTCTCCTTCACCGGCGGACTGGCCAGTGGCACCAAGGTCGCCCGGGCCGCCGCGCCGGGCGTGAAGAAGGTCGCCCTCGAACTCGGCGGCAAGAACCCCAACGTGGTCTTCGCCGACGCCTGCGCCACCGAGGAGGGCTTCGACACCGCCGTCGACCAGGCGCTCAACGCGGCCTTCATCCACAGCGGTCAGGTCTGCTCGGCGGGTGCGCGGCTCATCGTCGAGGAGTCCGTCCGCGACCGCTTCGTCACCGAACTCGCCCGCCGCGCCGAGGGGATCAGGCTCGGCCGGGGCACCGCGGACGGCGTCGAGTGCGGACCGCTGGTCTCCGGGCAGCAGCGGGACAAGATCGAGGCGTACGTCGCCTCCGCGCTGAAGGAGGGCGCGGTGCTGCGCTCCGGCGGCAAGCGGCCCGAGCCGTCCGCCGAGCGGCCCGAGGCCGGTTACTTCTACGAGCCGACCGTCCTCGACCGCTGCCACCGCGAGATGCGGGTGGTGCGCGAGGAGGTGTTCGGGCCGGTCCTCACCGTCGAGACCTTCCGCACCGAGGACGAGGCCGTCGACCTCGGCAACGACACCGAGTACGGGCTGGCCGGCGCCGTCTGGACCGCCGACGCGGGCCGCGCCCGGCGGGTGGCCGGACGGCTGCGCCACGGCACCGTGTGGATCAACGACTTCCACCCCTACCTCCCGCAGGCGGAGTGGGGCGGCTTCGGCAAGAGCGGAGTGGGCCGCGAACTCGGCCCGGCGGGCCTCGCCGAGTACCGCGAGACCAAGCACATCTACCAGAACCTCGCGCCGAAGCCGGTGCGTTGGTTCGCGGGCTGAGCCGCCGCCACCGAGCGGCACCCGTGGCGGACCCGGCACCCGCGCCCCGCGGGAGGCACCCGGCGTGCACGGTGCACGCGCCTCCCGCGTGCGGTCGCGGCCGCCGGGTGGCCCGGGGGCACCCTCCCCCGGGCCGCCCGCCCCGGAGCCCGTCACCCGCCGTGCGTCCCACGCGTCCCGCGTGACGACGTACCACTTCGAGCAGCCCCCTGCCCAGGACTCCACCCGTGGTTCCGCCGACAACCCTCGTCCCCCAGTCCCCGTAGGAGTAATCCCATGCCGGATCCCACCCACGAACACACGTACGACTACGTCGTCATCGGCGGCGGCACCGCAGGGTCCGTCATCGCCTCCCGGCTGACCGAGAACCCCGAGGTCACCGTCGCGGTCATCGAGGGCGGCCCCAGCGACGTCGGCCGTGACGACGTGCTGACCCTGCGCCGCTGGATGGGCCTGCTCGGCGGCGAGCTGGACTACGACTACCCCACCACCGAGCAGCCGCGCGGCAACTCGCACATCCGGCACAGCCGGGCCCGCGTGCTCGGCGGATGCTCCTCGCACAACACCCTCATCGCGTTCAAGCCGCTCCCGTCCGACTGGGACGAGTGGGAGCAGGCCGGCGCCCAGGGGTGGGGCGCGGTGCAGATGGAGGCGTACTACGCCCGGCTCAGGAACAACATCGTCCCGGTCGACGAGAAGGACCGGAACGCCATCGCCCGTGACTTCGTCGACGCCGCGCAGGCCGCGCTCGGCGTGCCGCGCGTCGAGGGCTTCAACAAGAAGCCGTTCCACGAGGGCGTCGGCTTCTTCGACCTCGCCTACCACCCGGAGAACAACAAGCGCTCCTCGGCGTCGGTCGCGTATCTGCACCCGGTGATGGACGAACGCCCCAACCTGACGCTCCTGCTGGAGACGTGGGCGTACCGGCTGGAGCTGAACGGCACCCGCGCCGAGGGCGTCCACGTCCGTACCAAGGACGGCGAGGAGATCCTCGTCCGGGCCCGCGGCGAGGTCCTGCTGTGTGCCGGCGCGGTCGACTCGCCCCGGCTCCTGCTGCACTCCGGCATCGGTCCGAAGGCCGACCTGGAGGCGCTCGGCATACCCGTGGCGCACGACCTTCCCGGTGTCGGCGAGAACCTGCTCGACCACCCCGAGTCGGTGATCGTCTGGGAGACGGACGGACCCATCCCGGACAACTCCGCGATGGACTCCGACGCCGGCCTGTTCGTGCGCCGGGACCCCGGACACGCGGGCCCCGACCTGATGTTCCACTTCTACCAGATCCCGTTCACGGACAATCCGGAGCGCCTCGGCTATCAGCGGCCGGAGTTCGGCGTCTCGATGACCCCGAACATCCCCAAGCCGAAGAGCCGCGGCCGGCTCTACCTGACCAGCGCCGACCCCGAGGTCAAACCCGCGCTGGACTTCCGCTACTTCACCGACGAGGACGACTACGACGGCCGCACCCTCGTCGACGGCATCCGCATCGCCCGCGAGATCGCGAAGACCGAACCGCTGGCCCACTGGCTCAAGCGCGAGGTGGCCCCCGGCCCCGACATCACGGGCGACGAGGAACTGAGCGAGTACGCCCGTAAGGTCGCGCACACCGTCTACCACCCGGCGGGCACCTGCAGGATGGGCGCCGCCACCGACGAACTGGCCGTGGTGGACCCCGAGTTGCGGATCCGCGGACTGCAGGGCATCCGGATCGCGGACGCCTCCGTCTTCCCGACCATGACCGCCGTGAACCCGATGATCGGCGTGCTGATGGTCGGCGAGCGGGCCGTCGACCTGATCGGAGGCGGTGTGTGATGAGCAGGGCGACCTCTGCGACTCCCCAGCCCTCCGGTACCACCGCCGATCCGGAGGGCGGCCCGCCCGTCTTCTCCGTCGACGGACTGTGGAAGGTCTTCGGCCCGAAGGCCGAGCGCGTCCCCGCCGACCCCGGGCTCACCGCGCTCGACCCGGCCGACCTGCGCAGCCGCACCGGCTGCACGGTCGCCGTCCGGGACGTGAGCTTCGACGTCCGCAAGGGCGAGGTCTTCGTCGTCATGGGCCTGTCCGGCTCCGGCAAGTCCACGCTGGTGCGCTGTCTGACCCGGCTGATCGAGCCGACCGCGGGCTCCATCTCCATCGACGGCGAGGACGTGCGCGCGATGGACAAGGCGCGGCTGCGCGAACTGCGCCGGCACCGGGCCGCCATGGTTTTCCAGCACTTCGGCCTGCTGCCGCACCGCACGGTCCTGGACAACGTGGCCTACGGTCTCGAGATCCAGGGCATGGGCCGGGCGCAGCGGCGCGCGAAGGCCGCCGAGGTCGTTGCCAAGGTGGGCCTGGAAGGCATGGAGCAGCGCAGACCCGCCCAGCTCTCCGGCGGTCAGCGCCAGCGCGTCGGGCTCGCCCGCGCGCTCGCCGTCGACCCCCAGGTGCTGTTGTTTGACGAGCCGTTCAGCGCGCTCGACCCCCTCATCCGGCGCGACATGCAGGAGGAGGTGATCCGGCTGCACCACGAGGAGGGCCGCACGATGGTCTTCATCACCCACGACCTCAGCGAGGCGCTGAGGCTGGGCGACCGTATCGCCCTGATGCGCGACGGACGGGTGGTCCAGCTGGGAACCCCCGAGGAGATCGTGGGCTCGCCCGCCGACGACTACGTCCGCGACTTCGTCCGGGACGTCCCGCGCGAACAGGTCCTCACCGTCCGTACGGCCATGCGCCCCGCCTCGTCGGCGGACGAGGCCGGCAGCGGACCCGCCGTCCGCCCCGACGCCACGGTGTCGGAGGCCATCGAGGCCGTCGCCCGCGCGGGCTCCCCGGCCCGGGTCCTCGACCAGGGCCGCTGCGTGGGAATCGTCGACTCCGCAGCCCTGCTGTCGGTCGTCGCGGGGACGGGGACGCTTGCCGCCACGGAACCGTCCACCGCCACGGAACCGTCCACCGCCACGGAACCGTTCGCCGCCACGGAACCGTTCGCCGCCCCAGAGCCCTCGCCCGCACCCGAGCCCTTCGCCGGGACGGAGCGCCCCGAGGGGGCCGTCTGATGGCGACCGTCACCGCCGTCGCCCCCCGGGCCGGCGAGCGGCCGGGGCTGCTCGGACGTGCCGCCGTACGCAAGCTTCTGCTGCTTGCCGTGGCCGCCGCGGTCCTCGTCCCGTTCGCCGCGGCCCGCTGGGCGAGCGGCAGCTGGCCCGAGGCGCTGACCGTCGACGTCTCCGGACCGCTGGCCGGCGCCAGCGACTGGATCATCGACAACCGGGACTCCCACCCCCTCTTCCTCTACTTCTTCGGCCACGTCAGCAACGTCGTCGTCATCGCCGTACGAGCCGTCTACCTCGCCCTCCTCGCCGTCGGATGGGCGGGAGTGACCGCCGTCGCCGGGCTGGTCGCCTGGCGGGTCGCGGGCCTGCGGCTCGCACTCGGCACCGCTGTCGCGTTCCTCGCCTGCGGTCTGCTCGGCATGTGGGTGCCCACCATGCAGACGCTCGCCCTGATGGTGGTCGCGGTCGCCGCGTCCGTCGTCCTCGGCGCGCTGCTGGGACTCGCCGCCGGACTCTCCGACCGCATGGATCGCGTCCTGCGCCCGGTGCTGGACACCATGCAGGTGTTCCCCGCCTTCGCCTACCTCCTGCCGGTCGTGCTGGTGTTCGGTATCGGTGTCCCCGCCGCGGTCCTGGCCACCGTGATCTACGCCGCGCCGCCCATGGCCCGGCTGACCTCGCTCGGCCTGCGCGGCGCCGACAAGGAGGTGCTGGAGGCTGTCGAGTCGCTCGGCGCCGGTGCCCGGCAGCGCCTGCTGACCGCCCGCATCCCGCTGGCCCGCAAGGAACTCCTCCTCGGCCTCAACCAGACGATCATGATGGCGCTGTCCATGGCCGTCATCGCCTCGGTGATCGGTGCGGGCGGCCTCGGTGACCGGGTCTACCAGGCGCTGGCCTCGGTCGACGTCGGCGCGGCCCTCGCCGCCGGCATTCCGATCGTGCTCCTCGCCGTCGTCCTCGACCGCGTCACCGCCGCGGCCGGGGCGAACACCGACGGGACGCCCCGGCCCCGTACGCACTGGCTGTACGTCGTGGTCGGCGCCGCGGCCGTCGCGGTCGCCGGGCGTCTGGCGGACCGGCTGGAGTGGCCGGACGGGTGGGTCGTCGCGATCGCCGAACCGGTCAACCGGGCCGTCGACTGGATGACCGACCACCTCTACTCGGGTGTCCCCGTCATCGGCGGCACCGCCGACTGGGCCGCCCGCTTCACCACCTGGGTGCTCGACCCGGTGCGGGACGGACTGCAGTGGCTGCCCTGGTGGTCGGTGCTGCTCGTCGTCGCCGCCCTGGCCTGGCTGATCGGCACCTGGCGCACCGCGCTCACCGCCGTCCTCGCCATGGCCGGCATCGGGGTGCTCGGGGTGTGGAACCCGTCCCTCGACACGCTCTCCCAGGTCCTCGCGGCCGTCGCCGTCACCCTCGTCATCGGCTTCGCGATCGGTCTCGCCGCATCCCGCAGCGACCGTGTCGAGCGGCTGCTGCGGCCGGTCCTGGACGTCTTCCAGACGATGCCGCAGTTCGTGTACCTGATCCCGGTCGTCGCCCTGTTCGGCGTCGGCCGTGCCCCGGCCGTCGCCGCCGCCATCGTCTACGCGCTGCCGGCCGTCGTCCGCATCACCACCCAGGGACTGCGCCAGGTCGATCCGGCGGCGATGGAGTCGGCCCGCTCGCTCGGCGCGACCAGCGGCCAGCAGCTGCGCCAGGTCCAGCTCCCGCTGGCCCGTCGGGCGCTGCTCCTCGCCGTCAACCAGGGCGTGGTCCTGGTCCTCGCCGTCGTCATCATCGGCGGCCTGGTCGGCGGTGGCGCGCTCGGTTACGACGTCGTCTTCGGCCTCGCGCAGGGAGACCTGGCGACCGGCCTGGTCGCGGGAGCCGCGATCGTCTGCCTGGGCCTGATGCTCGACCGGGTGACCCAGCCCACCGAACGCCGCGCGAAGAAGGGAGCCTGACATGCGACTTCGTACGACGTCGGCCATGGCCGGGGTGTCCGCGCTCGTCCTGCTGACCGGCTGCGGTGCCGCCGACATGACCAAGCAGGCCTCGCCGTTCGCCAACGCCGAGGGCGCGCGGACGGTCACCCTGTCCGTGCAGTCCTGGGTGGGCGCCCAGGCCAATGTGGCCGTCGCCGAGTACCTGCTGGAGCAGGAACTCGGCTACCGCGTCGACACCGTGCAGATCGACGAGGTACCCGCCTGGGACGCGCTCAGCCAGGGCCGGGTCGACGCCATCCTCGAGGACTGGGGCCACCCGGATCAGGAGCAGCGGTACGTCGAGGACAAGAAGACGATCGCGCCCGGCGGTGATCTCGGGGTCACCGGGCACATCGGCTGGTTCGTGCCGACGTACTTCGCGGAGAAGCACCCCGACATCACCGACTGGAAGAACCTCGACAAGTACGCCGATCAGTTCCGCACCGCGGAGAGCGGCGGCAAGGGCCAACTGCTGGACGGTTCACCGGCCTACCTCACCAACGACAAGGCGCTGGTGAAGAACCTGAAGCTGGACTTCAAGGTGGTGTTCGCCGGGTCGGAGGCCGCGCAGATCACCCAGATCCAGCAGTTCGCCAAGGAGAAGAAGCCCTTCCTCAGCTACTGGTACACACCCCAGTGGCTGTCCGAGAAGGTGCCGATGACCGAGGTGAAGCTGCCCGAGTACGAGGAGGGCTGCGACGCCGACCCGGCGAAGGTCGCCTGCGCCTACCCGCACACCCCGCTCCAGAAGTACCTCAACGCGGACTTCGCGAAGGACGGCGGCGACGCGGCGGACTTCCTGAAGAAGTTCCGGTGGACGACCGAGGACCAGAACGAGGTCTCCCTGATGATCGCCGAGCAGCGGATGGCGCCCCAGGAGGCGGCGAAGAAGTGGGTGGACGGCAACGAGTCCACCTGGAAGGCATGGCTGTCCTGAGGGCCGGTCCGATCCGGTCCGCCTGACGGTCGGTCCGGCCCGGGCGTGACACGCGGC
>NZ_LIQT01000427.1 GCF_001418415.1 Streptomyces hirsutus | reverse complement strand
GGGTGGCTTCGGCATAGGTGGGGGTGGGGGGCGCGACGAAGGTACTCATGCCGTTGGCTCCATCAGGCGGTCTTCGGAGTCCGTGAAGTCTCGGACGAGGTCGGAGTGGTAGGCGTCGGACAACTGGGTGAGCGCGGAGATCTCACTGTGCAGGTCCCGCCCGCCGCCCGCGGGGCGGTGCTCGACGCTGGAACCGGGCGCTGTGCCCCGGAGCTTGGCGTGGCGTGCGGTCGCGAGCCAGCAGGCTTCGGCGGCGATTGCGGCCTGGGTGCCGAAGAGGCCGTGGGCTTCGGCGTGCTGCTGGGCCCGTTCCCGGAGGGCGGGCGACGCGTAGTTGTTGAGGGCCAGGGCGGCATCACGGATCTCGACGCCTCGACGGTACAAACGGTCGTGCACGTTGAGTGGGTTGAGGTGTTCGGTCGCTGCGCCGCGCGGAGTGTGAAGGCGTACGGCGGGTGTGACCTGTGTGAGGTCTCGCCACAGGGGGCGCAGGCGCAGTAGCGCGTGCCGCTTGGTCCGCCAGCTGTGGAGCAGGCTGAGCATGGGCAGGCTGGTGCCTGCGACGATGAGGACGAGGGCCGCCATGAGCAAGGCGGTGCTGATGTAGTCGTCCACGGCGCCGGGGAAGAGGCCGTCACCGTGGATGCGTGTGGTGATCGTTGTCGCTCTGACGACGGCATATGCGACGCCGGCGGCCAGGCCCAAGCCGATGGTTCGAAGTCCCCAACTGAGCGCTGGTCCACTTGAGTTGCGTCCCCAGCGCCAGCAGACCCTCACGCCTCCCAGCAGTGAGGCGGTGAGGTAGCCGAGGAAGAGAAGCGTGTAGGCGAGGAAAACGTAACGGGCCACGGGATCCGCGAATATCGCCGGCGTCTCGTACGGCTGGAGTTTCGCGAAGAACAAAATCGCCATGGCGAGCGCCGTCGCGCAAGCGAACATGATGCGCCGCCGCTTGGTTCGCGGCCCCTCCGAAGCCCCGGAAACCTTATGCAGGAAGGCCAGCAGAGCAGCTGATGAAAGCACCCCTCCGATGAGGTGCTTCAGCAAGTAGGAGAGGTCGATAACGCCTGTCCATTGGTCGAGCGCTCTTCCGGGCGGCATGCGCAACGTCATCATGACGGCCAGCCCGAAGAACGCCCACCAAAGAGACCGGTCCTGCCCTTTCCGCCAGACCTTGACGGCACGCCATGCAACGGTGATCCACAGGAGCACAGCGACCACGAACGTGAAGATGTTCATCTTCTGCCGTCACCGCGCAACGCCGCGTCAAGACGATCGAGTTCGGGATCACGAGTTTTCGGAAGGGACGTCAGTTTGGCCAACTTGGCTATTCGGGTGGCGAGTTGCTCGGCCTCGCGTTCCTGGGGACTACTGAAGTTCGCCCGTCCCAGCACACTGCGGACAGTGCGGGGATCGATGGCGGTGAACAGTTCGCCCAGGTTGGCGCCCGTACTCGTGTCGCTCGAGGAGCTGTGTCCGAGGAGCATGTGACTGATCTCGTGCAGGACGATGTGGTCTCGGTGCAGCGGGGAGGTCGACGCCTCGAAAAAAATGTAGTCCGCGGTATCGAGTTCCACCCACAGGCCGCACAACTCGTCGTCCGCGCCGCTCACTCCTTCGACTTCCTCGACAAGCAGAGGGCGGCCTCGGCGCTCCGCTACGGCGGCGCAGAATTTCTGCAGATCAAAGGGGGAAGGAATCTCGATCCCTGACAGTGGGTCCGGATTCACCAGTTTCCGGCGTTGCCGGAAGGACGGTATCCGGAGTCGTCGCTGCGAGCGCAACGATTCCCTCCCTGGTCTTTCATTTCCGCTTGCTCCAGGCGCACTTACGGCGCGCCACCGGTCACTCTATGTGGCCTGGGGGCGATGATCCAGATCCGAATAAAGAGCCCTCTCGATGGCTCCGCTATTTTCAGGACGGCCTGACAGAAGTGTCCTGATTTTTACCGGACCTATCCCCCAGCAGGAAGTGACGAGAGTCATACACGCTGTTCCGGCTGATCCTCCTCGTCGAGGCCCTCAAGCTCCCGAGCTCGCTCAATGAACGCCTGCACGGTGCGGAGGGTCTCGGGAGAAAGACCGGAGGCACGCAGAGCCACGGAACGGACCTGGTTGTCGCGCATCGACTCGAGCAGGGTCACCTCCGCCTGAGCGCGCACCCCCTCGCCGTCGTCAAAGAAGTACGCCGGCGAAACGCCAAAGAAGTCTGCAATCGCCTTTAGATACTTGATGCCAGGATTGTCCCGTTGCCCCGTGCGCAACTGGTGAAGGAAGCTCGCCGACATGCTGGGGCCGCCCATGCCCACCACACCTCGGGCGACTTCGCGCAGCGAGTAAGGCCCCCGCCCCTCGGGGTGAATCACCCGAAACAGCCGGTCGACCTTCTCCGCCAGAGCGCGCCCCTCCTCGCTGACCCCGTCGCCCACACTTGTCCCCTTTCTGTCACGCACAGGGGCCCATCAAACCAAACGTGTCAACTCAGACGCACACCGAACCCGCAAAGCCAACGAAGTTGTCCGCTTCAGTTGACAGATGATGCTGCCTGCGACTTACGATCTTGCTCGGCTGTCAACAGGTGTGAACAGCTCCCGCGCGAGGCGACCTCACTCGAGAAGCGAGGACCCGACCGCACGTAAGCCCACTAACGGACAAATCAACATGAAGCAGAGAGTTGTAGAGAGTTTAAGAACCAAGTCTGGATCTTGACGCGGCGTCGTGCGTATGTTCGTCGTCCCTGGGCAGCCCGCCCGGCGCAACAACCATAAGGAGCAGTGGCATGCGCACCCTCCGGGCCACGTAGGCCCGCAAACAGCGACGGTGCCCGAGAGCGGCAACTCCCGGACACCGAACGCTTCACGGCAGACCGCCCCGGCAAGGGCGGAGATCGCCACCATCACCACGCTGATCCCTTCCACCGGGCGTCTCAACGTGGCAATACCAAAGGAGATTCTTGCATGCGCTCCGCCCTGTGCAAAAGGCCCGATGGCCTGGCCTGCTCGGTAGCCTCCAGCTTCCCCGACTCCACCCGCCGGCGGCGGGAACACGTCCCGACCACCGGGCCGACGCAGCCCTTCCGCCCCATGATCGGGAGCGGCCGGTGAGCGTCGACGCCCGCGAATGGGTGTGGGAGCACAGCTCCAGCCGTGGGACCGCGCGCCTGGTCCTGCTGTCGATCGCCGACCGCGTACCGGACGAGCAGTGCGTCGCCTGGGCCTCACTCTCCAGCCTGGTCGAACGCACGAACGCGAGCCGGACCGCGGTACGCGACGCGCTCACGTCGCTCGCCCAGAGCGGCGAGCTGAAGGTGCTGGACCATCTGCAGGGCCCGCAGCGCACCACGGCCTACCGCCTGCCACGCGCCGCCGCATGGCTGGCCAAGGTCGCGGCAGCCACGCGGGAGGACCCGGACACCTACGTCGAGCCGCCGACCGAGTCGGACCCGGTGCCCGAGCTGGACGAGATACGGCTCCGGCGGCACGGGATCTGGCCCAAGGAGGGTAAGGAATCCGCCCCCTCCCGCCGGAGTTCGACCGGTGCGGAATCCGGCCCCTCGCGACGGAATCCGACCCCTCGACGTACCGGAATCCGCACCCCGCAAGGTACGGAATCCAACCCCCAGAACCGTAGAGAACCGAAGGTGAACCGTAAAGGCAGCAGTAGTGGTGCTGCCCTCACCCCGGCCGGCGAGTGGCAGGTCGACCCAGCCACCGAAGCCTGGGCCCACGAGCAGGGGCACTTCGCCCGCCTCGGCGAGGACGGCCTGCGTGCCGCCGACGCGAAGTGGCGTACCCACCGGGCCAACTGGAAGCCCCGCTCGGCGGGCGCCTGGGCTGCCGACTGGCGCTCCTGGATCGCCCGGGAACACACCCTCGGCCGCCCGAACCTCTACGCCCTGCCCGGCAGCGGCCCCGCCCCCGCAGCCGGCATGACCCGCGCGGAAGCCCACACCGCCGCCCTCCTCGCCGCCCTCGACGAGCCGACCGAAACGGAGTAGCCATGGACCGCCGCGAAATCGCCGCCCTGCTGGCCTACATCGGCCGACTCGACCCCCGCACCATCCGCACCGACCAGGGCGAGGCCCGCGACCAGCTCGCCCAGTGGCACGAGCTGCTCGGCGACGTCCCCCTGGCCACACCGCACGGCTGGGACGCCCGCATCGCAGCCCGCCAACACATCCGGGTCTCGCCGTACCAGATCCTGCCTGCGGACATCGCCCGTCCGTGGGAGAGCTACCGACGCGACCGGCTCCAGCGGCACACCGACCCCACCCCGTCTGTGGACCCGGACGACCAGGCGGCCTGGACAGCCGAGCTGGTCGGCACCCGCCGCGCCGTCGCCACCGGCCACGCGCAACCCGTGCATCACCGGCAGCTCGCCGGGCGCCGCATCGACCCGAGGCTGGAAGCGCGGCTGAAGAAAGTCGGCTCCTGCATCCCCCCGGAGGCCCGGGCCGCGCTGGCGCCCTTCCGGCCCGCCCGTGCGGCACGAGAGGCAGCCATCGCCCAGGGTGAGCCTGACGCTCTCTCGGTCCGCTGCGAATGGTGCGAGGCCGCGGTCGGCGAGCCATGCCGCCGCCGGCGGGTCGCCCCCGACGGCTTCGCACGCGGCAACGCCACGCGGACCGACCCCCACCACTGCCGCCGGGACCTCGCCGCCGCAAAACAGGCGCGGGATACCCCCCAGTCGGCGATGGCCTGACCGGCCCACCACCGGCGCTCCCCGTCCGCTGCCCCGGCAACACCACCTCGTCCCGCACCGGCTGCGGCGCCGCCCCACGCCGCAGCCGACCCCCGACGCCGCGTCCACCCTCCGCCGGCTCCAACCAGCCGACGCGGCAGCACATCGGAGACCACCTTGCGCCACATCACCACCCACACCTCGCCGACCAGCGGCCTGCGCGGCATCGGCGACACCAGCTGGCACACCCGCGGCGTGTGCCACGGCATGAACCCCGAGGACGCCGACGCCACCTTCTTCCCACTCCCCCGGGACTACGAGACCATCGCCGAGGCGAAGGAACTGTGCGGCCTGTGTCCGGTCCGCCGCGACTGCCTCAACTACGCCCTGGAGAACGCCCTCAAGGAAGGGATCTGGGGCGGGCTGACCGAGGCGGAGCGACGCCCCTGGCACGACGGGCTGCCTCAGCGCCTCGACTACGGCCGCGTGATCGCCTTCTTCAACGGACGCGACGTACACCTGACCGGGACCGAGCGCCAGGTCGTCATCGACCACGCCTACGTCCGGGGCTGGCGCCCCGACCGGCTCGCCGCCGCCCTGCAGATCAGCCACAAGCACGCTCGTGACCTACTGCGGCAGGCCGCCAACAAGGTCTTCGACCGCGACCGGACCCTCGGCGTACCGAGGCGCAAGAACAAGAAGAAGGGGACGCAGACCGCCCCGCCGACCAGTCGATCCGCGTCCGCCAAGCCCAGCACGAAGCCGCCGACATGCCCGCCGGCGAAGCCCACCTCGGCGCACGCCTCTCCCGGAAAGGCCGCATGACCCACCCCACCGTTCTGTCCCTCGGTGCCGTCCCGGACCTGTCCCTCCTCCTCGCCATCGGCGTCCCCGTCACCGCCCTGGCGCTGGCCCTGACCGCCTGGACGATCCGTTACCGGGGCGCCCGTCCACAGAAACGTCTCGGCAGCCCAGCGGTCAAGGTAGCCGCGCTCGCCGCGCTCGGCTGCACCGCCTACAGCGCGGACACGAGCTGGCGGTTCGCCGCCGACTATCTCGACATGGCCGGCACCGCCGAACGCGTCGGTATGTTCGCCGCCGCCGAACTCGCCCTCTTCGCAACCGCGCTGATGGCCCGGCAGAACCTGGCCACCCAGGGGGCACCGGGGCTACCGGGCACCCTGGTGTGGGTCATCACCGGAGTGCAGGTGATCCCTGCCTACGCCGAGAGCGGTCCCGTCGGCGGCACCGTCCGCGCCTTCGTCGGACCGGTCATGGCGGCGATGCTGTGGCACCTCGCCATGGGCATCGAACTACGCGTGCGCACCCCTGGTGCCGCCTCCCACGGCCTGCTCGCCGTCCTCGGGCGTGAGGCACACGAGCGGCTGCTTTCCCGCCTCGGCATCGCCGCACGGGACCGCGACGCCGCGCAGATCACCCGCGACCGAGCCACCGCCCGCGCGGTCGCGCTCGCCGCCCGCCTTGCCGAACGCACCCCCAAACAACAGCAGAACCGGCGTGGTCGGCGACTCACGCGACGGCTGTCGAAGGCGATCGGCCGGGCCTCAGTCGGAACAGACCCTGCCCAGCGCGCCGAGCTACTCAACCAGCTCGCCGCCCGTCGGCACGCGCTCGCGCTCGCCACAGTCCCCCTGCCCTCTCCTTGGTCCCCGCACCACGACAACACGACGACCGTCACGGTCCCCGCACCGACGGCCTGGAGCACCCCGGTCCCCGTCGACGGTCCCCGCACCGCCTCCGACCCCGCTGAGGACCGGGGACCGTACATGGAGAGGGGACCGGCCCCCGCAACCGGGGACCGTGGAGCGGGGACCGAGCTGGGGACCGGGGACCGTGACGCGGGGACCGGGGCGCTCGAACCGGAGTCCCAAATGGACCGCGTCAGCCGTGTGGGGACCGACCTCACTGCGACGAAAGCGCCTGCTCAGGGCCCTGAACCGCGCCGGGGACCGAGTAATACCGAGTCGGGGACCGACACCACCGGGGACCGGGGACCGAGCACCCCCGACACGGGGACCGACACCACCGGGGACCGGAAGCACAAGGTGACCCTCAAGCGGAAGCCGACCACGGAGGTCAAGAGCAGGGCAGACAAGCGGAGCAGGTCCCGGAGCCCGCAGACGCAGCGTCCGCCGCTCGAGCCGGAGCAGTCCGTGGAGCACCTTGTCGAGCAGGTCCGCCCTCACGTACCGGCCTTGCTCGAACGGGACGGCAACGAAGCCGTGACCCGGGTCCAGCTGAGGGAGATCATCCGGCGCGAGGGCCTCAAAGGCGGCCGGAACGACCGATTGGGCCTCGCCCTCCAGCAACTGCGGAGCGAGGACACCACCACGAAGACAAGGAGCAGCACCCGATGAAGACCTGCCCGCGGTTCACGGCCCTCCGCAAGGAGTACGAGCGGGAGATCGGCTTCCTGAACGCTCACTCCGAGCGGCATGCCGGAAGGCTGGCGGCGAAGTGCAGCGCAAAATACGCCGCGTCAACGAAGGCGCGGATGGCCCGGGCGCTCAGCGGCCACGTCGGACGCTGCCCCGAGTGCGGCTGACCTGCAAACCAACAAGTCAAAGCCTCTACCACCAGCGGTGGCCCGGCCTGTGCCGGGCCACCGCCCCCGCTCCAGGAGGTCCCCATGGTGCCCCTTCCCACCCGCACGTCCAGCCCAACGGTCGCCGAGGCCGACGCCTGGGCGGACGTCTTGGTCCGACGGCGGCTTCTGCACGCCGCAGTTCCCGTCCCGAGCAGCCAGTGGCTCGTCCAGCACGAGGCCGCCGGGCCCGTACGCGTCTTCGCAGGGCCGGCCGACGTCGTCGACCTGGCCGCCGCAATCCAGCTCCGCACCCGCTCACCGAGGCCCGATACCCGATGACAACCCCGCACGAGAACGGCACCGCCCCAGAACCTGCCCCTGACCCCAACTCGGTCTCGAGGCGAGCGAGGCGAGCAAGTTGGGGCGGAAGCGTAGCTTCCGCCGAACCCGCCCCCGAGGGGGCGGGAGAGGACCTGCACCGGGGGACGCAGGTCCTGGAGGCTTCGACCGAGGGCGGATCGAAGCCGGAGCAGGAGGAGAAGCCGTTGCAGCACCGCAGCCACCGCGAGCGCAGTGCCCGCGCCCGCCAGCGTCCGCGTCAGCCGCGCGAGAAGAAGCGCCTGCATCAGCCCAACACGCGTTTCAACGATGAAGAGTTCGCCCTGATCAAGTCCGCCGCCGCTCGATGCAACCTGTCCGTCGCCGGGTTCCTCGCCCGTGCCGCGCTCGCCGCCGCCCGTGACCTCGACCGCACCAGCGCCGAGATCGCCGACGAGCGCGAAGTGATCACCGCCCTCTTCGACAGCCGCCGCAGACTCGGCTGGGCCGGCAGCAACCTCAACCAGGCGGTCAAGGCCCTCAACTCCGGCGCCGAGGCACCACAGCTGGAAGCAGCGGTCGCCGCCGTCCAACGCGCCGCCGAGAGTGTGCGCGAAGCCTCTGCCCGACTGATCGAGCAGCGCGCTCCATGATCCCCAGCGTCCACAAGGCCGGCTCCCGGACGATCGGCTTGCTCGCGTACCTCTATGGCCCGGGCAAGCACGAGGAGCACACCGACCCCCACCTCGTGGCCTCCTTCGACGGCATGTCCCCCGACCCCGGCCGCGACCCGAAAGCCACCCTCAAGGACCTCCAGCAGCTCCTCGACCAGCCCGTCCAGGCTCTCCCCGAACACGCACGTCCTGCCAAGCACGTCTGGCACACCTCCGTGCGCGCGACCGCCGACGACCGGATTCTCACCGATGAGGAGTGGGGCGACATCGCCCGACGCATCGTGGCCGCCACCGGCATCGACCCCGGTGACGGACGGACCGGCTGCCGGTGGGCCGCCGTACGCCACGCCGAGGATCACATCCACATCGTCGCCACCCTGGTGTGCGAGGACGGCAGCCGCCCCGACGACTTCCGCTCCGGCAAGCGTGCTCAGGCCGAATGCCGCCTCATCGAGAAGGAACTCGGCCTCCACCAGGTCGCGCCGGGAGACGGCACCGCCGCCCAGAGACCTACCAGCGCCGAACGTCACAAAGCCGAGCGCCAGGGCCGCGAGCGCACCGCACGGGAGGAGCTACGCGAGACCGTCCGGCGCGCGGTGGCCGGCGCGACCAGCGAGGAGGAGTTCTTCGACCGGCTGGCCGCCGCCGGCCTGCTGATCCGCAAGCGGGTCGCCCCCTCTGGGGACCTGCTCGGCTACAAGGTCGCTCTACCCAACGACCGTAACGCCCAGGACGAGCCGGTGTTCTACCCCGGTGCGCGTCTCGCGCCGGACCTGTCCCTGCCCCGGATCCGAGAACGCTGGTCCGCCGAAAGCCACGACCAGGACGCCGTGCCGGCCGATGCGAAGGTACGTACGGCGCCGAGCGGACCGTCCGCCGCCCGTCGACGTACTGCCTCCGCGGCATGGCAGGCGGTGCACGTCATCGAGCGCGGCGGCGACGCGGTCGCCGCCGCCCACATCGCCTCGGCTGGTGAGGTCCTGGACGCGCTGGCGAAGACGTCCGCCGCGCACACCCGCCGCGAATTGCGTGACGCCGCCTTCGCGTTCGAGCGCGCCTCCCGCTCCCACGTCCGCGCCGAGCGCGGCCATGACCGGGCACTGCGACAGGCCGCCCGCGACCTCGTCCAAAGCGGCCCCTCCCTCGGCCGGGGCGAAGACGGCGCGACGACTGCCATGGCGATCGACATGCTGTTCTTCCTCATCACCGCCGCCGGCCACTGGCATGCGAAGAAGGGCCACGCCCAGCAGGCCGCCGCCGCGCGCCGGACCGCCGCACATCTGCGCGCCGCCTACCAGTTGGCCGCCGCCCAGCCGCTCGGCGCCCTCTACCAGCGCGGCCGGCGCCTGGGCCGCTCCCTCCTCCAGCGGCAGACAAGGGCACTGCACGAGGCGCTGCCGGAACTGGCGGAGCAGATCCTCGCCGAGCCCGGCTGGTACGCGCTCGCCGCCACCCTCGCCGACGCCGAAGCCGCCGGCCACGATCCCGCTGCCCTGCTTACCGACGCCGTCGGGCGACGGGAACTCGACACGGCCGAGTCCGTCAGCGACGTCCTGGTGTGGCGACTGCGCCAGACCGCGGACCTGCCCGCCGATACCAGCGACATGGTCGGCAACGCCCCCAGGGCGAGCCAGGCCGCACGCCGTACGGGCCTGTCCCGTCCCACCGGAGATCGCCGCTCGACGAGCCTTTGACCAGTGGAGAGGCGAAACGCCGTAAGGGGCGACAGCGACTGCGTCCCACGACGTCTTGTAGCCCAAGCCGGTTCTCTCGCCGCTGTCCCACCGCATCTTGCCGCGCAGCCGAAGCCCCTGGCCATCCGACCCTACCAGGCCGACAACGAGCGTCACTGATCTAACAACACGGAGGCGGCGCGATGTGGCCGACTCCCGGGGCGAGAAGCGGAATACCCGCTACCGCCATAGGTCGTCCCGCCGGCCGTCGGCGCGGGCTCGTTCTCGTGGTGAATCCCTCCCTCGCCCGTATCGGCTCGGATAACACCGGATGCCCGAGGTGACAGGGCCTCAGCCCCACGCAGGAAAAAATCTTGGGAGAGGTGTCATCAGAACTGCAGGCTGGCGGCTCTTCAGGGTGATCGGCCACCGCTCGGTACCAGAGCACTCAACGGCCGCACACTGAATTGGGAGGTTGGAGCGTGGAGCTCTTTGGCATTGTGGCGGTGGTGATCCTTCTGCTAGTCCCGAGTCTGAAGAAGCTGCTGGACAGCGTGGCGTACCGGAACCGGGCCCGGGGCAAGGCCGAGATCATCCGCGCCGAGCGCTCTGTCGGGGGCCCGCAGCAGGTGTCGTCCAACGGGCGAAGGCAGACGAAGCAGGGGAAGGGGAAGGCGAGTGGCTGAGCCGGAGCCAGTGACCGCTGAGACGCTGGGCCGGGTGTTTGAACAGTACGGGGGCGAGATGACGGGCAAGGCACGCCAACTGCTCCACGACGCCAACGTGCCACCCTCGGTGACGGACGCCGACGACATCGTCAGCAGCGCCTTCGCCACGGCACTGCGGGATCCGGGCACCGTGCGGCAGCCGCGTGCCTATCTGTACAAGCTGATCCGCACCGAGGTCATCCACCTGGCAACGCGCCGTGTAGAGCACCACCGCCTGGACAAGAAGCTGGCCGCCGACCCATTGTGCTGCCCTCCACCGGACGTTGCTGACTTCAGCGCGCTGGTGGACAACCGCGACGCGGTACACCGGGCGGTGCGGGAGCTGTCGGTGCCGCAGCGCACCGCAGTGTGGGCGACCCACGCCCTGGACTACACCCGGGACGAGACGGCCGTCCTCATAGGCAAGCACCCCGGCACCGTGGCCCGGCACAGCACGCGCGCGATGGTCCTGCTGCGTGCCAGCATCGCTGCCGTGGTCGTGGGTGTCCTGACGGTCCTCGGGCTCGCAGCCGGCGGGGGGCTCCAGCGCACGACTCCTGCTGGCGCCCCGCGCAGGGACCCGGTACTGCCATCCGCTCAGTGGTGGTCCGAGAACTGGATGGTCGCGGTGGTCACCCTGACCGTCGGGGCCTGCGTGGTGTGGGTCCTGGGGCGCCGGAACTATTGGCTGGCTCAACGGCTTGCCAATGCCTTGTTCGGGTGGGTGCAGCTCAGCAGCAGGTGGGGCCTTGCCCTGGGACGGCTCGTTCCTGGCCTGCAGGCCAGGAATGCGGGGCGACCGCCCATGGTGGCGATGCTGTGCCCCGCCTGCCACCGGCGGATGGACACCGTAGGGCTGACCCAGGAGGAGCAGAACATCCTGTTGCGGCAGGCGGAGTTCACCCCGCAGGCCCGCCAGACCGCGTCGACCTGCCAGCTCTGCGGTCACGGGGACTCCTTGGCGGCGCCGCTCGAAGTCGTCCATGTCGTCTCTGTCCGTGATGAGTCGTCTCCGCTGGCCGCGCCCCTTCAGCGGAGAGGCCGTCTCACACGGATGACGGCGGACGGCAACGGGGCCGCCTTGGACCGGCAGGGCGCAGCCTCTCCGACCACGATCTACCTCCGGCCCACGGACGGCCGACTGGAGGCCACGTGGCCGGAGCCTCCGGCCCGCCTCAGTCTGCGGGACGCCCCCGCCAAGCCTGCCGCAAGGCGACCGTCGAGTACGGCAGCCTGGCTGGCCGGGCCGAAGATGATCCCGGCGCAGGCGGTCACCCTGCTGCAGGGGCCTGCCGAGCTGGCCGACTACGGGGCGGCCTCGTCGAGTTCGGAGGCCAGGTCCGCGGAGAGGTCGTAGCCGGGCTGTCCCTGAAGCCGCGCACGTACGTCTTCCGTGTGCGCTGCGCTGGTGGTCGGTCCATCCTTCGGCGAGGGTGGGCAGTGGGTCGTCTTCGCCGTACAGGCCCACGAGGAACTCGCAGAGTTTCTGGTTGTGTTGGGGCCACTGGTCGCGCGGGTCACGGTGCAGCGTGGCCAGGACCGTCCAGGAGATGCGTTCCAGGGCGGCGCCCGGTTCGGCGGTGAACTCTGCCCTGATACCGATCACCGGCTCCCTCCCGGAGCGGCCGGACGGCTTCTGTAGGGCCGCCAGCCCTCCCTGGCGACTCCGTACGGCGGGATCAGTGTCAGCCCTCACCAAACTCCAGGGTGAACAGGTCGGTGCGGCAGTCGGGGTGTCCTTCCGCTCTCAGTCGATCGCGCACCGAGTCCCGCACCGGGGCAACAAAGCGAAGCTCTGCTCGCCTCGCGAACGGTAAGACACCGTGGGACGGAACGACGAACGCGGCAAAGTGCAGTGGGCCGGCGGCAAGGTACGCCGGGACGGGACAGGGCCGGCAGGCACCGCAGCGGTCCGGGTCCCGGAACAGACGGGCGTGACTGTGGAGTTTGTGAATTGAAGCAGGTTGGGGCCCAGGGCACGATCATGACGCGTGCAGGACGAGACGAGGGAGAACGTCAGGATGTTCCAACGGATACGCCGCCGTCGCGGAGCGGAGATCAGCGAGATGCGCCATCTCCACGAGACGATGAGGGCTCGGCTGGACGGCTTGGTGCCGTCGGAAGTGGAACGGATACGAGGCGCGATGCGGGCCAACGAACTTGTCCCGGTGGTGGACGACTTCCTCCCGCCGGAATTGCGTGTCCCGAGCCACGATCAGCTCGACGGCCGGATGATGCCCTGGCCCTGGCCGATCGTCCTCGACGGCGAGATGGTCGACTGTGCCACATGCTGCGCATACCGTGACTGGCTCGTCCTCTCCACCCGCGACCAGATCTGGCTGCGCTGCCGAGCAGGCCACCAGCAGCACGAGAGGCGCCTCGACACCGCCTGGTACAACCGGCACGCCGGGCCGGCGGACGCGACGCACGCCACCTTCGAGGACTGCCTGCGCCACCTCGGCCACTGACCCCCACTCCTACGACCCCACCGGGCCCGCGGGCCCGCACTGACCACTCGTCGCCCAGCACCAAGGTCTCAGTCCGACATACGCCTTCGCATCGCCGCCACCGCTCTCGGCCTCGTCACCATCGCGTCCCTTGCCCTCCCCACCGACACCAGCGAGCCGAAGCCCGCCGCATCATCTTCCGCCCGCCTCGAGCGCACCGCAAAGCTCCCACGCTGACCCGTCGCACACAGCACGACGGGCCCGCCCAACGCCGTGGTTCGGGCCCGCACCGTGTGTGCTGCTGCTCAGGCTGTGGCCGCGGCGAGCTCCGGCTCGGCCGACTTCCGGGCGGCGAGGTAGCGCTCGGCGTCCAACGCGGCGGCGACGCCGGTGCCGGCGCCGCCCTCGCGGCCCCTCTCGGCGGCTACGGCCACCTCTTTGGCCTCCTGTCAGCCGTCTCCATAGCCGCCGCGCTCGTCGCACCATGGACAGCCGCCGGCACAGCAGGCCGCCAGGCACCACGGAGCTGACAGCGCCTACGCTTTATACGGGCGCCCCGTGTCTCGTCTGGCCAGCGCAGACCGCTGACTGGGCGCCGAGGCTCTGGGATCATCGGCGGATGGTCGGCAGCAGGGATCGCTCGGCACTTCGGCAGCTGGTGAGTGATGTCATCTCACCCCTCGGCGATGAGAACACGCACGCCACGCTCAACACAGCATTTGCCCAGCTGGGCATGCCGCCGGTCCCCGAAGACGAAGGGTCGAAGCGCGTACGGGTCGAGCGCAGCCTCGCCCAGGTATCCGACGGCGACCTTCCCCGAGTCGCGGAACACATCCTGGCTCGAAGGAACCTGACTCCTGCGACGCGCAACGCGATAGAGGACCTGCTGTGGGCGGAGACTTCACCGCCGGAGATACCCAAGAGGGTCCGCCGCGAGCTGGCACGCGCCCTGGACCTGACGGACATGGCCCGAAACGAAGCCCGGTTCATGGCGCTCCTGGAGCGCTTCTGGGTGCTCGACCGCGAGGAATCCTTCGCTGACTTGCTGCTGCCCAGTGCCGACCCCACGCCGAGTTTGAGACAGCACATCCAGCAGCACGTCTTCCGCAACCCGGAGGACTGGTCGGCCGAGGACCTCTTCGAACACCTGGGGGCGTTCGAAGCCGGCGACGCACGGTTCGCCCGGTTCCTCGAGCAGGTGGTTTCCGCAGATGTCCTCCTCGACGAGCCCGCCCAGCGTCACCTCGTGAACGCGATCAACGAGCACATCCGCAACGCAGGGATCGAACTCCGCGAGACCGGATCCGACGGCGGCTACCCGCGCTTCACCATGGTCTCCACCCGCCTCGCCGACAACCGACGGCCGAAGAACGTCATCTTCGCCTCGCTCACCAAGCCGGACATCCGCTTCCTATCCGCAGTGGACAACGACATCGAGATCGTGGGCGACCCCGACAACGTCCTCGTCTACGACCGCCAGATCACAGGAGACGGCATCCGCTGGCGAGACCTCCAGAGCTGGTGGCAGAACAGCCAACAACTCCCCAGCAAAGCCGAAGCGAAAAAGACCCTCTACCACCGGCTTCGCCGCAGCCTGCCCGGCAACTCCCCCGGCCAGCGCAACCTCTTCGAGCTCTACCACCAGATCCTCGGGCCCGCCGTCTACGACCTCCCGGCCCTCCTGCCCGAAGTGTGGCTCCACTGGGACCATAGGACCGTCCGCGAGCGGGGCCCCGAAGCGCTACTGCGCTCCCGCATGGACTTCCTGCTCCTGCTGCCCCACGGGCAGCGCGTCGTATTCGAGGTCGACGGGTCCCAGCACTACACCCGAGACGACGGTCAGGTCCCCGACAGCTCCAAGTACGCGGAGATGGCGGCCGGCGACCGCGACCTCAAGCTCAGAGGTTACGAGGTCTTCCGGTTCGGCCACGACGAACTCAGGGACTTCGAATACGCCCGGGACCTCCTGTGGGAGTTCCTTCCGGCCCTGTTCCAGCGTTTCGACGTGAACGGCTGGACCAGCTGACGCTGAAGTCCCGGCGCGGAAGGACAGCGCCCAACGGGAGGCCGGTCGCGCGACGGCAAGCAGACCCGAACCCGTACAAGGGGCCCCGACGGTAGGGAAATGACGTACGGGTTCGGTGGGCTTCGGCTGCAGGATTCCGCGAACCCGCGCGCTTTCGACATGACCACGCAGAAGATGGCCCCGCCCCAGCTCGGTGACGAGCAGTGGCGCCATCTGCTGACCTTCTCCGCAGGCGGACGCGACACAGTGGTGAAGCAGACCGCGGTCCGCGACGGCAGCGTGCTGCTGATCGTCTCCGACTCACCGGCCCTGGTGGACCGGCACCTCGACAAGACCGTCGCCAAGGCCACAGCAGCCCGCTGACAGCCAGCCACATGACGACGCCGGTGCTTCCCCGGCCATCGCGGTCGGGGGCGCCGCGCACGTGGTCTTTGCGATGCTCCACGGCGCCCAGCCCGGTGCTGCTACGAGTGGAGGGGGTCGGGAGCGAGGGTGACGGTCATCCACGGCATGGCGCGCTGACGGAAGCTATGCCCCACGGACTCCAAGCCGTCGCTCTGCCCGGTGAGGCTGAACGTCGTCACCATGACCATGTCCGAGCCGTCGGCTACGGAGACGAGGTGGGTGCCGCAGCGCGCGCAGTGGCCGCGGCGCAGGGTCGGCCAGGTCGAGTACCACGTCGGCTCCCCGCCGCGGCCGGTCCAGATCAGCGTCTCCCGACGGAACCCGACCCACGCCATTGCCGGTGAACCGGACAACAAAGTGCAATGGCCACAGGAACACAGGTGCGGATCGTCCGGAACGCCTGCCACCTCGTACGCGATATCACCGCACTGGCAACGGCCCGTCCGCAGATCAGGTGCGGTGGTCGATTCGGTCACTGCGCCATCTCCTTCGACGCGACATGCATTTGCGGTGCCAGTGTGCTGCCCCGGAGCAGCCCGCGCTGGTGTTCGGGGTTCCGCGCCCCGTGTGGAGAGGCACGTTCACCTCTCACGGTGAACAGCAGCCCAGAACGCGTGAAGCTCGGCCGCCTCGGATCGGGCTGGCCGAGCTTCACGTGTGGCGGGCGGGCGGAGCGGCCGGCCTCGGACCTCAGTCGGCCGGAGCGCGCAGGAGCCGCTCCCGCGTGCTCTCGGGCAGCACCCGGCGCAGGACCGGCGCGGTGGAGCTGAGCGCGTTGGCGAAGCACGCGACGAGGTCGTGCGGCACGCCGGCACCGAAGGACGCGGCCCACAGGCATGGTGCACCCGGCGCCGGCTCGGCCCACGCCTGCCACCCGCCCGGTCCCACCTCATCGGCCTCAGCCGTCAGGGCGCGTGGGTCGCCGTCCTGGATGAGGGGCGGTACCACGCCGAGGCTGATGTGCGAGGTGAAGGTCGGGTCCATCGCTCCCGTATGGGGCTGGTCGATGTCGCGGAACCAGCCGTGCGCGGTGACCGCGTCGAGGACCAGCTCGGGGCCGCCCAGCGGGACACCGGGCTGATCGCGGGCGTCGAGCGCGACAAGGAAGTCGACGAGGACCTCCCCCGGGACGTCGGGGGTGAGGTAGGCGGACCACTGCGCGAGCGGGCTGCTCGTGTCCGCGCGTGCGGAGAACTGCCAGGCGATCGGCAGCTCCCCCAGGTGGAACGGCTCGTCCGCCAGCACCCATTGGGCCCAGCGGAGGGTGTCGGGGCTAATGTGCAGGACGGTGCTGCGCAGGACCTGGCGGTCCTGCGGCGCCTCGTCCGGCTCCTGCCGTCCGCGGACGATCGTCAGGCTCGTCCAGCCAAGGCCGGCGAGCGTGTCGGCGACGGCGTCGTAGAGACGTCCGTCGTCACCGGCCAGGTGACGGGGGCCGACCCAGTACGCGGACTGGGCACCGTTCGGGGTGGGCGGGTCGAGTGGAGACTCGGGATGCAGGGGCGCCTCCAAAGGCGAGATGCGGTTCTACTTGCCGCCGGCGGTGCGGCGGGGGCGGCGCGGGGGCGTCTGGACCGGAGGCTGCCAGGCCAGCTCGACGGCGACCTCGGGTGGCAGATGACCGAGCTGCGTGTCCGCGTCCCGCCCTTCGGCGAGGTAGACGACGGGCCGACCGGTCTCGTCCACGGCCTGGATGACCTGCGCAAGACGGTGCGCCATCGGGAAGAACGGGTTCATCGCCTGCCGTACCGGAGCGCTCCGATCGCAGGCGGACAACAGGTCGATGAGATCGCCGACGGTCAACTCCGTGTGAGTCACGGACAGTCTCCTTGTGCGGGGGAACGCGGTGAGCGGCGGCCTGTGGTGCCGCCGGGATCCGGAGAGCAACCTCCGGTGTCGGCCTTCCGACTCGAGCCTCCGGTGTTACGGGCGCCGGGAGGTCTCCAGCACGCGCGCCACGGCGGCGGCGACGATATCGGCCGGCGTCTCGGTATCGAAGGACATGTGGTAGCCGCGTACCTTGGCTGTGCCGGTGACGGCGATCTTCCACCCCTCGCCGTCGGTGCCGGGACGCCCGAGCGGGAACCACCCGAGGTAGAAGCGGCCGTCCTTGCTGCTGACGTGCACGTCCGCCCGGTCGTCCACAATCAGGTTGAAGTCCTCGGCAGAGAACTGGTCCATGACGAGCGTGGGCTGGCCCGGGCCGAGTTGCCACTCGCGCCGCCGCAGGGCTTCGACAGTGGTAGAGAATCCGGGGCCGAGGGGAGCCACGGTCATGAGCAATCACCTCTCTGACCTGGGGTTTCCTGCAAGGTCGTCTACGTTGACATGCCCCTGCTCGCGTTGGCCAGTCTTTCGAGGATCTTTCCTGTCTGCCCCCGGCGAACTTGTCCCCTGCCATCCAAGCAAGGCGTTTGACAGCGAACCCAGTCGAAGGACTGAATCGCCCATGGCAGCCATGTATGCCGATCCGCCGCACAGCTGTGTTCCACCAGTCAGCTACGGGCCAGAAGACCGCAGCGTTCCTACCGTAGGGCGGCGACGAGCGGTTGCCAGAGACCGTGCACCAGATTGGGAACAACGAGGTGTGCCTTCTGCCGGGCGCGGGTCATCACGACGTACAGCAGCTTGGAGCCGGTCGGGTACGGCTCTCCTTCGGAGCCGTGGAACTCGTTGCTTCCGAGGAGCAAGATCGTGCTGTCGGCTTCCCGGCCCTTGGTCTGGTGGAGGTTCATGACTTGGATCGGGGCTCGTCGGGCTGCTCCTGCCCCGACCAGAGCTTCGTCGCGTGCCCGGAGCAGCTCCTGCTCGACTGCGGCAGCGTCGAAGCAGTCCTTGTCGAAGTGACGGAGCGCAATGCGCGTCTGACGGGCCGCCTGCATCCAGGTCTCCTGGCCGCGGGCGGCTCCAACCGTGCTGTAGGCGTTCGTGACCACCTCTGCGAGCCTCGCAATGTCGGGCTGGTCACCCTCACCGACCGAGGCTCGCAGGTCCCGTGCGAGTCGCTTCAGTGCGTTGTGAAGGGGCGGGTTGGTCGTAGGGTCGAGCATCTGCTGGGCGAGCGGCACCACCTTGGGCCCCTTCCGCTCCGTGGCCTGGACGTAGGCAGCCAGCGCTCGGCGGGCCCGCGAGTCGGGGATTTTCAGTGCGACCTTCACCAGGGCGAGTTGTGCGGCGAGGGCTTCACCGTATGCCTCGGTGAGGCCGACCTGCTCGTGCACGAGGCCGTCGCAGAGGAGGGCGTCGGACAAGCTGGAGGTCGCCACGTTGGTGTGGGTGAAGATGCTGAGGGTGTGGCCATCCTTCCGAGCGCGGCGCGCGAGGTCGATGACCTCGGCATGTCCGTGGCCGTCGACGTAGTCGGTAACCGAGATACGCCCCGCAGCGGCGGCCGCGCGGATGGCGTCGTGGGTGAAGTCGCGTCGCAAGGCGGCTTCTGCTGCGGCCGGCAGGGTTCCGCTCGGGTCGCGGTAGCTGAGCGGCGGCAACATGATCTTGTTGGCACCAGACAGTCGCATCGCTGTGGCGATCCGGGCGTCGGCGTCAATGTGCTTGAAGCCCGCGTAGATGCACTGGTTGGCGTCGCCCAGCAGGATGCGGCGCGCGGCCGGTGCGATCTGCTGGAGGAACTGCCATTCCTGGTCGTCGGTGTCCTGGAACTCGTCGCAGATCACAAGGCCGTACCGGCCGTTGTAGTGGTCGCGCACCTTTTTCAGACCGAACAGCTCCATCGCCACAGGGACCAGTTGGTTGTAGGTGAGGCCGGGCTGGGCTCCCCCGACGAGGCGCTGCGCTTCGCTCAGCACGGCAAGGGGCTGCGGGTATCCGTGGTGTGGGCCGAAGCTGTTGATGATGCGCCACGCGAAACCGTGGAAGGTGGCGACTTCCAGGCGGGGCGCCAGCGGTCCGATGACATTGGACGATCGATCGATGATCTGTGCCACCGCGGTGCGGGAGAAGGAAAGGAAGAGGACCCGCTCAGGGGCGGGAAGCCTCGTCCTGCGTCCGGACTGATGAGCCGTTCGGCGCCGGAGGGCCAATCGTTCGTCGGCGTCTTCGAGGTGGCGGCGCGCTGCTGCGACGGCGGTGGTGGTCTTGCCCGTGCCGGCGCCCCCGAGTACGACGAGTATCGGCGCGGTGCTCTCGATGACGTCTCGCTGCTCCCCCTTGGCCTCGTACGTCACGCTGCACCCTCGTCAGGGCGGCTGACATTCTCAAGGTCGATCGTCGTGGGGCCGTTGTAGCTGAAGCTGGCGGCCGTGGCGATGGCGTCCAGAATCGCCACCAGGAGCGGCGGGTGCACCACGGGCTCCTCCTCTTCCGACTCCTCCCCATCATGGTCTTCCGCGTCTGCAGGTTCCGGCTGCAGCTCTCGATAGAGGGCGTCGAGGAAGGGCTCGTGCAGGCTCTTGCCGTGGAGCGTCATGCAGAGCTTCGTGACGGTCCGCTCGGTTGCTTCGGCGGATAGGGGATCCTGCTGCCCGAACGCGGTAAGGACCGAGCTGGCCGCGGCGAGGTGAGCCAGCGAGATGCCAGCGGTGATCGCACGTTCGATCGCGGTCTTCTCCGGAAGCCTGATCACGACGTCGCACGACTTCTCAACCTTGTCGAGCTGCGCAGCCGACTGCTGGGAGGGCTTGTCGGCGTCGACAACGCCGACCACACGGAAGCCAAGCTGCTTGGCAAGGTCGGCGATCTGAGGGACCTGGTCGATGCCGCCGTCGGCACCCGTCCCGGCGGCGACGAGGCGGACACCGTAGGCGGACA
The DNA here is from genome assembly GCF_001418415.1 of Streptomyces hirsutus. GTDB lineage: Bacteria > Actinomycetota > Actinomycetes > Streptomycetales > Streptomycetaceae > Streptomyces > Streptomyces hirsutus. The sequence continues at coordinate 8,987 of NZ_LIQT01000427.1, read as the reverse complement.
GGGGCAGCCTGCTCGGAGGGTACCGACGGTTGGCCATTCCGAGGACCGCGACATCGTGCGGGCCTTCGGTGACTGCGATGACGGGCGCGGTGAGCGCAGGGAGCAGCTGAGTGTGGAGCTGGCGGTGGGCGACGAGTTGCTTGCGGTCACTGACCTGCGGAAGCTGGTGGTGCACTCGCTGGCCTCCGTGGCGGACGAGGCGGACCACCTCGCCTGGTTCGAATGCTCGCGCCACTTCAGGCCGGCGGGTCGACAGCCAGGCTTGTCCGGACCGGTTGCGGATCAGTGAAGCTAGATGCTCGGCGGTGGCGGCGTCGAGCTGATCTCCGAAGTCATCGGCGAGTACGACCGCACCGGGCACGTCCGCAAGCAGCATGGCTTCGGCCATGGAGAGAACGGCGGTCACCGTACTGCCGTGGTTCGCCAGGGCCAGCGGCCCGGCGGCGTCCAGCCGCAGCGCGGCCCGCAGAGTACGCAAAAGGGCGCTGACGGATCCGTCCTCGGCGAGGAAGCCGATGTCCCCAGCGGTGATCGGGCGGTCTCCCAGCCGCTTGCCGGTGCCACCCACGGCCAGAACAGCGTCCACGGCCTCGGTGATGGCCAGGTCCGCGGACAGATCGGCCACTGCCTGGCTGACCGCGTCGCGCAACACTTCGAACGCGGCGACGGCAGCCTTGGGGTCCCGCTCCTCGACGTACCGTCGCAGGTTCCCGCCTGCTCGAAGCTGCAGGGGAACGCCCGCATTGAGGGTGATGACCGGAAGCGCCCGGCGTACGGCAGCCGGCACCCGCGCAAACTTCCCGGTCTCCGGGTTGCTGCCCGCCGGGTAGTAGACAACGGACTCCAGCGCCTCGGTCTCGCGGTCGTAACTGAGCCGATAGGTAAGGCGGACGCACTGGGGAGCGGAAGGGTTCGCCTCATCGCTCTCGGAGGCGGACCCCCACGCGTCGAGCGGCTGGAGGTGGCCGTCAACCAACTGCTCGACCTCCGGGTCGAGATCAGAAAGGGTGACCTCCACCTCGGCCGTGGAAACCCGGAGCGACTCTGCCGACTCAAACAGTGCCCCCTCCAAGCCATCACCGGACTGGGAACTCTCGCCTTCGCCCTCTCCTTCCACAGGCACACTCTGATGGAGATCCGACAACGACGGAGCATGCGCAGCGTCCGGGGCGAGCACGCGCGCCAGCGCCTCGATGACATCGCTGCGGCCAGCGCGGGGCACGCCGGCCACGACCGCGTGATCGCGAGGGCGCAGGTCGAGAGACTTCCAGCCCCGGAAGTCCGATATCAGCAGTCGAGTCACTCGCACCGCACCATCATCGCGGACAACGCCCTGGTGCAGCATGGCATTTACCGCAAGAAGGCTAGAATAGGCGTGCGAGGCGGAACTGGGCCGTAGCTGATCGGCGACCTGCCTACCCCAGCAGCTCTGATTGGATCCGGTCCCAGCTCGGCCGCGGGCTGTCGACCGGTTGCACGACGGTGAGCAGGCGGCCTTCAAGGAACACATCGAGCCGGTCGGCCTCTTGAGAGGCCAGAAGGTGGCGCTGGGCCCGGTGGTCCACCGGCACTCGCTCTTCCAGGACGCCGAGCAGCACTTCGTGGCGTGCCTGGCCGACGGCATCGCCGCGGATCCACCGGCCGCGGACTGGTACGTCGGAGAGCGTGCCGAGTGTGTCCTCCTCATGATTGAAGGACCGGTTCATCGCCGCCTCGACCAACGGCTCGGCCCGGTTGATCGCTGCCCTGATGTGGGCCCCGGGTGAAACTGCCGAGCCCTGGCCGCCGGACTCTGGCGCGGGAGCGGCCTGGGCCACGACTGGTTCTTCCGGGTCCAGGTCCGCTTGCCGACGGGCATCGGGCCGCGGAACACGGAATCGCCAGGGCGGCGTGCTTCCCGGCGTGTCAATCCATCCGGTCCTGAGCCCGACCGCGGCCGGGGAGTCGTCGGGCAGGAAGATGTCGACGTAGACGCCGCCCTTGCCGAGCCAGACCCAGCTCATGAAGTAGGCGTGATCGTCGTGGTCGATGGACCACTGTGCGAGCTTTGCCAATCGTGTCTTCTGCGGCTGGGTGCCTTTGCCGGCCGGGAACATCTGCTCATGGTCCCGGCGGCGGCCCCGTGCCTCCCCGGCGAGCGGGCCGGCGGCCAGGTCATAGAGCAGATCGGGCCGCACACCCGTCTTCGTGTAGGTCCCGACTAGTTTTCCGGGCAGGACGTCGAAACTGCTGAGGCCGTTGGCCCCGGGCTCCCAGTCGAATAGGGCCTCGCTGGTGGCGGTCATTACCCCGAGCCCGGTGCACTCGCTGACGAAGCGCCGGATATGGCCGGAGCTGGAATCGAGGGCAGGGCAGTCGACCCCGAGCGGACCGGTGTCCGGGATGCCGGCGATATAGCTGAGGAGGAGGCTAATCTCGTGGTCGCGCACACGCTGATCGACCGTCTTGCGCAGGTCGCAAGCAAGGGCATTGATGTTGATCACAGCGGCCAAGGACACCGGCAGAGGGCCTTGCCCGATCTCAACAGCCTGGACGGCCTCAGCACCGGCCTTTCCCTTCTCGACCGTGAAGCGCCACACCCGGGCGCGGACCAAACTCATGGGGGAAGCCTATGACCGCTCTCCGACAGCACGGATCGCTCCGGCTCCGCGCGGCCCTTCGATACATCGAAGGCGGTGGCTGCGAGGGACCCGAGCCTTCTGAGGATCCGCTGCGCCGTCAGCAGGCGGTTTCTGGCGCGGTTGCCCTCTCCGATCTGGAGTTGCGTCATGGGCAGGCTGAGGGTGAGGGACCACTGCCAGCCGCACTCCAAGGCCAGGCCGACCTCCTCGGCAACAGCGCGAACACAGTGATCGGACCAGTACAAGTACCGTCCGACGTCGTCTCCTTGCGCCACGAACCCTTCCTCCGCTTACTGTCCTCCCTCAACTTCACCGGGCTCTAGTTTTGTCCGACATTGCGGCGGACTTGACGGAAGGCGTGACCGCAGCCTGCAGACGGCGGTATACGCGGCAGGCCCCCGGGAGAGTTCCCCGGGGGCCTGCTGGTCGAGAAGTGAGCGTGGGTCAGCTGGTCTGGCCGTTGTCGTCGTGCTCGGGCTCGGCCGCCGTGCGGCGGCGGGTGGCGACCACGGTGCCGATGCCGACGGCGACGAGGAGTCCGGCGCCACCGACGATCCACGGGGTGGCGCCAGCGCCGGTGTGGGCGAGGGAGCCGGCCGGAACCTTCGGCGTCGCGTCGTCGCCCGGGTCGGCCGCCGGGACGGGCGAGTCGGCGTCCGGCGTGCTGGTGCCCGTCGGGGCGGGCTTCGACTCGCCGGAGCCTCCCTCGCTCGGTTTGTCCCCTGGGGCGGAGGGGGTGGCGGTGGGGTTGTCCGTCGATGTCCCCGACGGGTCGGGCTTCGGGGTGGTCGCGGTCTTGGCGTTGGTGACGGTCACGGTGACCGGGGCGCCGGGGCCGGCGGTGAACGTCTTCGACGGCTTGTAGAGGTCGTAGCCCTCGGGCGCCTTGATCTGCTTGACCCAGAACTCCGTCTTCCGGCTGGAGACGGGGAGTTCGCCGGACGCCGTGCCCTTGGGACCGGTTGTGAGGGTGAGCAGGGTCTTGTCGCCGCTGCCGATGTTCACGGTGGAACCGGGCAGGAGTTTGCCTGTCTTGTCGTCCTTGGCCTTCAGGACGACCTGCGCGGCCTTGAACGGGTCGGTGATCGTCAGGTGGGCGGTGGCGCCGGGGGTGACGATGACGTCCTGGTCGGCGACGACGTCGTGGAGCGGGCTGCCGCTGGAGGTTTCCTTGAGCCGGTACACGCCCGGGGCGAGGTCGGGGAAGGTCAGCTTCCCCCGGGCGTCGGTCTTCCCGCGTCCGACTTCCTGGCCGGGGGTGTCCAGGAGGAGAAACGAGGCCCCTGCGAGGGGATCGCCGGCCGGGTCCGTCTTGGTGATGGCGACGCTGCCGGCGTCGGGGGCGGGAGTCTCGGGGAGAGCTGTGAAGGCAGAGGGCGTCGGCTCGGCCGGCTGAGCAGTCGCGGTGGGTGCCCAGGTGAGGGTGCCGGTCACCGCGGTGGCGAGGGCAGCGGATCGGACGGCGCCGCGGACGATGCGAGCGTGCACGGGAAGAAGGGCTCCTTGATCAGGTGGTGGGAGGTCATCGGGTCCGACCAGGACCTGGATCCGGAGGGGGCGGGACGGTCTTGTGAGCGGTACGGCCCGCAGCGCGGCTCGGCGCGGACGCCTGCCACGCGCCGGGGAACCAGACGGCGGCGTACTGCTCGATGGCATCGCGCAGCCCGGTGGTGACGGCGCCCTCCCACGGCGGCCGGCCGGGGCGGTGGTACTTGTCGAACGTGCCGTACTGCTTGCTGTTCGCGGAGGTGTGGTGGGCTTCATCGCGGCGGTGGAAGGTGCCGTGGTCCACGAAGCTGAGAGCCACCGCATCGATCTCGCCCCGGTCCGCGTGGACGACCGCCAGGCGCAGGCCGCCGTAGGTGTCCGCGTGGATGGTGTTGGTGAAGCCGATGCGCAGCCGCAGCGGTGCGCCCGCGACGGGGGTGGCGTAGTAGGTGTTGCCCACGACGGTGCTGTCGGTGAAGGGGAGGCACAGTTCGGCGAAGAACTCGGGGGCCTGCAGGGACAAGAGGGGTCTCCGGTCGAGGTCGTGCTGGCGTTACCGGCGGGGGCCCGGTAGGGCCGGGCGGCTGGCAGTGCTCCAGCGCGGGACGCTGGCGGCGGGGAGCGCGGCCGGGCGTCTGGAGACGGCGCGCTGGACGTCGAGCGGCGTCGGGGCCGGTGGGCGCGGCAGGAGGATCGGAGTGAGGCGGGCCATGCCCTCGACGTAGCTGTGGGTGTCCTCTCGCCACCGGGGCAGCGATGCGGGGTCGGAGACGCACTCGGTGACGGCCCGGACGAGGGCGACGGGGGTGTCGGTGCTGGCGGTGGCGTACCAGGCGGGGCGGTCGAGTGAGGTGCCGGCCCACAGCTGCCAGCGGGCGTCGCGGGTGGTCAGCTCGGCTTTCGGGTCGAGGTCTCCGGTGGTGAACTCCAGCCCGGCGAGTCCGTCGGCGGACTGGACGGCGAATACTCCCCAGCGGGGGCGGTCGATCTGCCAGCCGCGGTTGATGAGCGGTACGACCGCGAGGAACGGGTCGCGGTCCTTGCTCCTGGGGTCGGGGGCGGCGAGGTAGGCGTCGGGGCCCTGTTCGTATGCCGCGGCGAGCGCGGTGGTGAAGGCGGTGACGAACTCCGTCGGGCAGGAGTCGTTGAAGCAGACGCCCCAGGCCGGCGGTCCGAACGGGTCTTTGTAGGCGTTGATACGCCACAGGCCGTCGTCCTCGCCTTCCGGGAGGTAGCCGAGGCGGATCTTGCGGTCGGGAGCGTTCAGGTAGGCGTTGCCGAGGTCGTCGTTTGTCAGTTCCCAGCCGAGGTCGCGAAGCGGGGCGAAGCCGGGGTCACCGATCACGGTGCTGCCGGCGAGGTAGCGCGGGGAGACGTAGACGTCTCCGTCGATGGTGTGAAGGTCGTCGTGGGGTGGCACGCGGCTCCTGAGGGTGAACGGCGATGGGTTAGCCGGTGATGTGCAGAAGGGCTGTCTCGAGGGCCTCGGGCCGGCCGGTGTAGTGCAGGGCGCGCAGCCCCAGGCTCCGGGCGGCGTGGCAGTTGTCGGCGCGGTCGTCGACGAACAGCACGCGCTGCGGGTCGCTGACGCCGGTGGCGGCCAGGGCGTGCCGGTAGGCGTCCGGGTGGGGCTTGCAGATCTCCAGCCGGGCCGAGTAGAAGGCACGGGTGATCAGGTGGCGGCGCCAGTCGGTGGTGTCGAGGACGTCGCTGAGGTAGTGCGGTGCGTTGGACAAGAGCACCATCGGCAGCCCCGTCTGATGGGCGCGGTGCAGGACGTCCAGGACGCGGTCGTCGGTGGCGGTCCACATGTCGGTGTCCCTGGTGCGCAGTTCGCGCAGCAGGCGGGGGCCGGGGTGGGCGCCGAGGACCTTGCTCCAGTACGCCGTGTCGCTGAGCTGACCGGCGTCGTAGGGCTCGCGTGCGCTCCAAAAGGCGTGCTGGAAGCCGGTGAGGTCGTCCTCGGGCCAGGAAGCGGTGCGCGCGAGGCGGAGCCACTGGCTGCGGGTGGGCTGGAGGCCGATGACGCCGTTGTAGTCGAGGATGACGGCGTCGAGGGCGGCGGTGTCCGGTATCACGGGGTGGGTTTCTCCAGGGCTCGGTGGGCGAGGGCGGCAACGGTGGCCGCGAGCAGTGCGGGCAGCAGCAGTGCCGTGGGCAGGGTGGTGAGGCTGGCGATGGCGCCGATGAGGGCGGGCCCGGCGAGCAGGCCCAGGTAGCCGGTGACGGCGACCGTGGCGACGGCGCCCGGGCCGCCGACGCCGGCGGCGCTGATCAGGCAGGGAACCGTGGTGGACAGGCCCAGTCCGAACAGTGCCCAGCCGGCCAGGGCCACGGAGGTGGTGGAGGCGAGGACGCCGGTGGTGAGCCCGGCCGCCGCGAGGACGGCGCCGGCTCGCACCACGGCAGCGGGCCCGAAGGTGGCGGTGAGCCGGTCGCCGGTCAGCCGTCCAATGGCCATGGCCGCGCTGTAGAGGGCGAAGGCGGCGGCGCTCACCGCGGCGGAGGCGTCCAGGCCGTGCAGATGGACGGCCGCCCAGTCGGCGGCTGCTCCCTCTCCCAGCAGGCTGGCGGCAGCCAGCGCCCCCAGCAGCCACAGCTTGGCGGACGGCAGCGACACTCCGGCCGCGTCCTGTCCCGTGGGCGCCGGTGGTTGGTCGGTGCCTGTCAGCGTCCGGGTTGCCGGGGCGGCGGCCAGCGCGGCGCTGGCCAGGATCAGGCCGGTCGTCAGGAAGAGGGTGTGGTGTGTGGTGTGGGCGGTGACCGCGGCCAGGGCGGCACCGGCGAGGGCGCCGAGGGAGTAGGCGGCGTGCAGGGACGACATGATCGGTCTGCCGTAGGCGTTCTGGCAGCGCACCGCCGCGGAGTTGGCGGCGACGTCCAGCACGCCATGGGTGATCCCGAAGGCGAGCGCGGCCGCAAGCAGCGAGGGGAGGTTGTCACAGCGGCCGAGGAGGGCCAGGCAGCCGGCGAGGCCGGCCGCGCCGCAGGTGAGCAGCGCGGGCAGGCGCTCGGGCCGGGTGAGCCGTCCTCCGGCCTGCAGTCCTGCCACCATGCCGAGCGCGGCGACCAACAGGACCAGGGACAGTTGCGCGGTGCTCAGGTGGGCAGCCTGCTGGACGGCCGGCATCCGGGCGCCCCAGACGGCCATGATCGCCCCGAGGCCGAGGAAGTACCCCGTCAGCAGGCCGCGGCTGCGGCGGACGGAGTCGGTGGCCCGGTTCATGCGTTCAGGCCGCTGCGGGAGGTCTCACCCGCGGCGCGGGGAGAGATCTGGATGCCGAGGGCCCGAACGGCCTGTTCAGCACGGGACTGGGCGAGGTCTGCCGTGGGCGCTGTGGTGATCACGTAGCCGATGCGCGCGGTGAACATGTCGCCGCCGTCGCCGGGCAGGACCAGCTCGTCGCCCGGACGGTGCTGGAAGTGGGCGCGCTCCAGCCACTGCGGGCGGGGCCCGTCGAGGCGGAGGCGGGTGAGGATGCCCGAGGTGTCGGGGTAGATCAGGCGGATCGCGGCGGCGGAGGACCTGGTCGGGGTGAGGTCGGGGGCACGGTCACAGGCGATGTCGGCTGCGGCGCACGGCAGGTCGATGCCGGTGGCGAGGCGGACCAGGTGGCCGATCATGTCCCCGGCCAGTCGACCGTTGACCTCGACGAGCCGGGGCTGTTCGCCGACGAGGCGCATCTCGACGTGGCTGACGCCGTCGGTGATCCCCAGGGCACGGATCGCGGCCCGCGCGGCGGGTGCGACCTGGGCGAGGAGTGGGTCCGCGGCGTCGACGGAGTGCGCGAGTTCCTCGAAGTACGGCGGGTCGCTGACGGTCTTGCGAGTGACGGCGACGACGGTGGTCTCGCCGCGGTAGGTGACGCACTCGGCGGAGATCTCGGGGCCGTCGAGGTACTCCTCGACCAGCACATCGGTGCTCTCCAGGCCCAGGCCGGCGGCCCGGTCGGCGAACGGGTAGGCGGCCGTGAGCTGGCCGGGGTTGTCGACGCGGATCACGCCGATGCTGGCCGCGTGGGCGGCCGGCTTCAGGACGACCGGGTAGCCGATCCGCTCGGCCGCGGCCCGTGCCTCATGGAGAGTGCGGACGCTCACCGATGCGGCCGACGGGACACCGTGACGGGCGAACAGGCTCCTCGCGGTCGCCTTGTTGCGGCATGCCTGCATCACCTCCGAGGCGGTGGTCGGCAGGCCGAGCTGGCGTGCGAGGCGGGCGACGGGAACGAGGTACCACTCGGTCCACGTGAACACCCCGGCGAGATCGTGGCGTTCGGCCAGGTATCGGCCTGCGGCGGACAGTGCCGCCTGATCGGTCGGGTCGGGCACGACCATGCAGTCCCGGATGTACGGGACCTCCCACGACGGCTCCTCGTCGGTGATGAGGACGACGTCGTAGTCGGCAGCGACGCTTTCGAGGCAGTAGCCCCGGTAGCCTTCGGCTTCCATGTCGGCGGCAGCGACGACCAGGACGACGGGACGGTCGGACAAGAACAGGCTCCTTGAGAGTTCAGGGGTGGAAGATGGCTGCGTGCTGCCGTTCACGGGCTGCGCCGGCGGCGGGCCTCGATGGATGGTGGAGGCCCACTCGGGGTGGGCGGCGAGCAGCCTGCGTGCGTACAGGGCCGTGTAGTTGTGCTCGACGAGCTGTTTCAAGGCCTGGTAGACCCATGGGTACTGGGAGTCGAAGGCGTGGAACGGCTCGGTGATGGTCGGCACCCTGGGGAGGCGAAGGTCGGGCGGCCCGTCCTGGCTGATGGTGGGCATGAGGGGGCAGGGATCTTGTCGTGCAGAGGGTCAGGGCGCCGGTTTCGGTGGGGTGGGCAGGGTGCGCAGCCGGATGAAGGCAGTTGCGAGACCGGCTGCTTGGAGTAGCGC
>NZ_LIQT01000426.1 GCF_001418415.1 Streptomyces hirsutus | reverse complement strand
CTGCCAGGGGTCGCGCAGGGGGGTGCGGGGCAGCCGGGAAGTCCCGGGGGCCTGGGCGGAGATACGTGCGGCGAAGCCGACGGAATCGGCGGAAGAGGGCGCGGGGGTGGTACGGGGCCTGATCCGGAGGGCCCTGGTCTCCTCGGGGTCCTCGCGGCCCTCGAAAGCTGCCGGGCGCGTCGGGGTGGCCCTCTGCGCCCTGCCCTCCCTCTCCGGCCCGCGCTGTGCGGGCATTCCGCTCGTGACGCCCGGTGCCGGCACCTTGCCCGTGCCGTCCGGTGAGGGCGTTGTGTTCATCGTGGTGGTCGTGGCCTTCGTGTCGTCCGGAGCGACCCGGTCGTCCAGGCCGGCCCGGTCGTCCGGGTCGGCCGCGCGGGGTGCGGTCCTCGCCGCGGCGACGTCGTTCGCCCCGCCGGTGCGGCCGGGCACGCTCCGGGAGAACCACGTTCCGTGGCCGGCGGCGGAACCGCCGGAGGCGGACCGGTCGTCCTCGGCCGGGTCTGCTTCTCTCCCGGTCCCGGATCGTTCAGGTTGGGCGTCTTCTCGCCACTGTTCCACGCGCACGTTTCTTCCCCCCACGGAACTGTTCAGGGTGCGCGTACGGCCCGAGCAATCGCCGCCGGAATTGGGCCCCCACCCTCTCCGAGCGCCCCGTTTATCACACCGTGCTCGAGCATCGAATGTAGCGCACGCGAAGGTTCCGTGTTCACCGGGAGGGGATTCGTGTCAATTGCGAGACATTAGGGAGAACCCATGACATCAAGATCACTGTCCGAAACCCATCCGTTGACGGGCCGGAGCAACCAGCCCTCCTCGGCGGCGATATCGGCCGCAGCCCTGCGAAGTCCCTCCAGGGCGGGGTGAATCAACCCCTTTCTCCATACCAGGGACACCGGTGACAGCGGAACGGGGTCGACCAGCGGGCGCAGCACCATCGAGGGCAGCGGCGGGAAGTCCACCACGGCGAGGACCGGATTCCCCGTGCGGGCCATGATCCGCTGGAACTCCTCCTCCCCCACGGCCAGGGGCGCGGGCGACGCGACGTCGATGCCCCGCCCTTCGAACAGCAGCCCCGCGAGGTCGGTCCACTCCGGTGTGCGCGGATTGCCCGCCCCGGCGTACACCTCCTCGCCGGCCAGCGCGTCGAGCGGCACCTCCGCCAGGGCGGCCAGCGGGTGGCCCTCGGGAAGGATCACCGCCATCGGCTCGTACCGTACGGGCTGCTGGTCGAGCCCGGCCTTCAGTGCCGCGGGGAGCCCCGCGAACCGCCCGAACGACGCGTCGAGCCGCCCCGCGACCAACTCGCCTGCGGCCCAGGTCAGTCCGCTCTCGTAGCGGGCCATCAGCTCGTGGCCGGGGCTGAGTTCGCGGGCCCGGTACAGGACCCGGCGGCCGGTGGCCAGTCCCGGGGAGTTGAGGTCCACCAGCAGCGGCCGGGTCCGTCCGGCGGCGGCGAGCAGGTCGTCCTGCGCCTGGAGGGCCCGGCGGGCGTACGGCAGCAGGCGTTCGCCGTCGGGGGTGAGCGTCACCTGGCGGGTGGTCCGTACGAACAGCTCGCTGCCCAGCTCCCGTTCGAGCCGCCGTACGTCGCGGCTGAGCGCCTGCTGGGCGACGTAGAGGCGCATCGCGGCGCGGGTGAAGTGCAGTTCCTCGGCGACGGTGACGAAGGCGCGCAGGAGACGGGGGTCGAGGTGGGCGGGGGCGGACACCCCGTGAACCTACAACGCGGGTGCGTGAATCGGTACCGGGTAGGTGTTGGACCGGCGCCGCGAGCGCGGGTGACGGTGGGCGCATGCCGCAACCGACCTTCCACAGGCGCCCTCCGGCCTCCCGGAACACCCCTCTGTTCACCGTCACCGCCGACACCCTGGTCGCCGTCGACTTCTCGCCACGCGGGCGGGCGGACAGCGACCGCGGCCGGGTGGAGGGCCCCTACCGCCGTCTCTTCGCGCTGCCCGGCGCCCGCGCGTTCACGGCCTGGAATCTCCTCGCCCGGCTGCCGATGGGCATGCTCAGTGTGAGCGCGGTCATGATGATCGCCGCGACCCGGGGTTCGTACGCCCTGGCCGGCGCGGTCGTCGCGACCGGACTCGCGGTGACCGCGGTGGTCGCCCCGTGGACCGCGCGGCTGGTCGACCGGTACGGGCAGGCCCGCGTCGCCCTGCCCGCCACGGTGTTCGCCGTGCTCGGCCTGCTCGCGCTGCTGCTCNNCCGCACCGGGGAACCGGGGGGCGGTCCGGAGGCGGTCGCCGAGGCCCTGCACACCGCGAACTCCTTCGAGCAGGCCGCGGACGAGCTCTGCTACATGCTCGGCCCGGTGCTCGCGGCCTTCCTGTGCACGGCGCTCTTCCCGGAGGCGGGCACGCTGGTGGGGGCGGCGCTGCTGCTGACCGGTGTGACGCTTTTCACCGCCCAGCGTTCCACCGAGCCGCCGG
>NZ_LIQT01000425.1 GCF_001418415.1 Streptomyces hirsutus | reverse complement strand
AGGGCGGCGAGTCGTCCGCGGCCGAGCCGCCGCCCGCGGACGACTCGCCGCCCTCACCACCGGCTCCGCCCCCGGGCACCTCCCGGGACTCGACCGGGCTCTGCTCGCCCTCGCTCCCGTACATCAGCCGGGAGCCGTCCGCGGAGTAGCTGACGGACTCGCCCTGCCCCGCGAGCGGCACGCTGAGCCGCCCCTTGCGCTTGATCTTCCCGTCCGTCGCGTCGTCCCACGCGTACTGGATGCCGCCGAAGTACGACCGCACGGCGAGCTGCCGGCCGTCGGGCGAGAAGGCGGCGTCGGTGGCCCACAGATCGACGGGGGCGATCGGCCGGAAGACGTTGCCGCCCGAGGCGGAGAGTTCGGCGGGCCCCTCGTAGAGGTGCCCGCCCTCCTCCTTCTTGTCGACGATGTAGACGCGTCCGGTCTTCGGGTGCACGACGAGGGACTCGGCGTCGCGGGCCCCGTCGGAGTACGTGACGACGTACTGCGTGGCCCGCACGGTCTGGTCCCGCAGCTCCTTCGGCTCGGGCAGTTCGTAGATCCACACGTGGGGCCAGGTGCCGCCGAGGTTGTCGCCGATGTCCCCGATGAAGATCCGGTTGTCCGGCCCGACGGAGATCGCCTCGACGTCCCGGGGACTGCCGACACCGGTGAAGGTCACCCGGGCGACGGTCTCGCCGGTGGCACTGTCGACGGCGTAGAGGTAGGCGCCGTCGTCGCTGTCGTTGTGGGTCCAGTAGACGCCCGGGTGGAGCCGGGAGGCGGCGAGCCCGCTGGACTCGGTGATCCGCGGGTCCTGGATCGTGAAGGAGTCGTTCCCGGCACCCGCGTCGTCGCCGTCGGCGGCCGCGGCGGGCGCACCGAGCGCGCCCACGAGCAGGACCGGAGCGGCGAACAGGGCGGTGGCCGCGGCGAGCGGGGCGAGGGGTCGGCGCATGACCCAAGAGTGCCATTGCGCCCAGCAGTTCACGGCGGGTGGTCGGGCTCACATCGCGTCGGCGGGGCGGATCCAGGATGATGACCGGATGCTCAGGTTCATGCCCGTCGGCGACTCGATGACCATCGGGAGCGCGGGTGAACACACCTGGCGCTACCGGCTGTGGCAGCACCTGTGCGCGGAGTACGGCGGCCCCTTCACCCTCGTCGGCCCGCGCGAGACGCTGCACGACCCGCAGACGGACTCCCCCACCTCGCACGCCTACGCCGACCCGGACTTCCCGCGCGGGCACCTGGCCGGCTGGGGCGAGGGCTGGCACCACATGGTGCCGCTGATCGGCGAGACCGTCCGGACCCTGCGCGCCGACGTGCTCCTGGTCTCCCTGGGCCTGATCGACCTCGGCTTCTACACGAACCCCGAACAGACCGCGGACAACGTCCGCGCCTTCGTCGCGGCGGCACGCGCGGCCAACCGGCGCGTGCGTCTGGTCCTGCTCCCGGTGATACCCAACATCCGCGCGGAGGCCGACCCGGACTTCGCCGCCCAGGTCGCCCGCTTCAACGACCTCCTGGCGAAGACGGCCGTCGACCTGGACACCCCGGACTCCCCCGTCCTCCTGGCCGCGCTTCCGCCGGCGTACGACATCCACACCGACACCTACGACGGCACCCACCCCAACGCGAGCGGCGAACACAGGATCGCGGAAGCCTTCGCGGAGGCGCTGTACCGGGGCTGGGAACTGGGCGGGCCCTACACCTCGGCGTAGGGGCTCACTCCGAGGGGCCGGAAGGACCGGGAGGTTCCCGGTGGTTCCGAACCGCCCTGGGCGGTTCCAGGGGATCGGGGCGGATCCGGGTCGATCAGAGATGATCCGGAGGGACCCAGACGAATCCGGGTGGAGCCGAGGTGGAACCAGGTGCCTCCGGGTGACTCCGGAGGCCGTCTTCGGGGCGTCCTGCCCTGCGGTCGGTCCGCGGCTCAGTGGTCCTCGGTGATCCTGGTCGCGATGCCGTTGCTGATGGTGACCTCGGCTCCGACGCCCTTCTTGGCCGCCTTCTCGAGTTCGGCCTCGGTGCACTCGGTGGCGCTCTGCCCCGCCGCGTCACCGCAGATGTCGCCGGCTCCCCAGATCTCGGTCTCCTCGGAGAGGAAGAACGCCTGCTCGATGCCCTTCGTGTCGGAGACCGTGTACTTGCCCGGCGCCAGGTAGGAGACGTTGCCGAACCAGGTTCCGTTGACGCCCTTGCCCTTGTCGATGCCCTCGACGGCGGTCTCGCCGGAACCGGAGTCGGAGCCCGAGCCCGAGTCGGAGCCCGAGTCGGAATCGGAGCCGGAGTCGGCGCCCTGCTGGGCGGCACGCCGCTCGGTCACCAGGGTCGCGACACCGTTCTTCATCTCCACGTCGGCGCCCACGGCGTCCTTCTTGGCGGCCGCCTCCAACTGGTCCAGCGTGCAGGGCGCGTCCACCTTGGCCCCCGCCTCGCCGCATACCGTGCCGGCTCCGTAGACCTCGGTGTCGTCGGCGACGAAGAACTGCTGGTCGTCCTTGCCCGGCACGGACACGATGTACTTGCCCGGGGCGAGATAGGTGACCTTCCCGTTCTTGAACGAGCCGCTGACACCCTTCGCGTTCCCGGCGGCCGACGCCTCCACGCCCGTTCCGCCCGTGCCGGACGCGCCGTCCTCGACGTCGTCGTTCTGGCACGCCGTCATCAGCAGCCCGGCGGTGATCACGGCGGTGGCGACGACGGCCTTGCGCAGGTGGCGGTTCATCATGGGAGGTCCCTTCCGAGGGCGGGGCGGGAGAGAGCCGACGGCGTTTCCGCCGGTTTCCCGCCCTGTGCCGACTATGACGAGCCCCGGAGCCCCCAGGTCACGCCCGTCTTTCCTTCAGAACACCGCCGTGACAGCGCCGCGACACGGCAACACATCTGCTGTGGACGGCAGTTCGTCGACGCGCCGCCTTGCGTCACGCGGACGAAGGTGGACTTCGGCGACCCCCTGGTCCCGATCCCCTGGTCCCGACCCGCAGGGTGGCGGACCCGACGGTCACGACCGCAGGCCTTCCCCGCGACCGATCCCGTCCCCGCTTGCCTGGAGCGCACTCCAGGCCGTTGGCTTGGGAACCATGAAGTACACACAGCTCGGACGCACGGGACTGAAGGTCGGCCGACTCGTCCTCGGGACGATGAACTTCGGTCCGCAGACCGACGAGGCCGACAGCCACGCCATCATGGACGCGGCGCTGGACGCCGGGATCAACCTCTTCGACACCGCCAATGTGTATGGCTGGGGCGAGAACAAGGGCCGCACCGAGGAGATCATCGGCACCTGGTTCGCCCAGGGCGGCGAGCGGCGCGACAAGGTCGTGCTCGCCACCAAGGTGTACGGGAACATGGGCGCCGACGGCGAGGCGTGGCCCAATCACGACAAGCTGTCCGCCCTGAACATCCGGCGGGCCGTGGACGCCTCGCTGAAGCGGCTGCGGACCGACCACATCGACCTGTACCAGTTCCACCACATCGACCGCGACACCTCGTTCGACGAGATCTGGCAGGCCGTCGACGTCCTGGTCCAGCAGGGCAAGATCCTCTACGCGGGGTCGTCCAACTTCCCCGGGTACAAGATCGCCCAGGCGAACGAGACCGCGGCCCGGCGCGGCGGGACCATCGGCCTGGTCAGCGAGCAGTGCCTCTACAACCTCGCCGAGCGCCGCGCCGAGATGGAGGTCATCCCGGCCGCGCAGGAGTACGGGCTCGGAGTCATCCCCTGGTCGCCGCTGCACGGCGGGCTGCTGGGCGGTGTGCTCAGGAAGGAGGTCCAGGGCGGGCGCCGCGCTTCCGGACGGGCCGCCGACGCCCTCGCCGACCCGGCCGCACGCGCGCGGATCCAGGCGTACGAGGACCTGCTCGACAAGCACGGCATCGAGCCCGGCGAGGCGGCCCTGGCCTGGCTGCTGACCCGGCCCGGGGTGACCGGCCCGATCGTCGGTCCGCGCACCGCCGAGCAGCTGGAATCGGCGCTGCGGGCGGTCGAGCTGGAACTGAGCGAGGAACTGCTGGCCTCACTGGACGAGATCTTCCCGGGCCCGGGGCCGTCCCCGGAGGCCTTCGCCTGGTAGGAAACGGCCTGCTCCGGCACCGGGCACGACAGGCGCCGGCGCAGGCCGGCGTCAGCGCAGACCGGCGGTGGCGTCGCGGCTAACCGAGCGCCGACGCCACGGCCACCACGACGAACATCAATACGAGCGCACCGGCCATGATCCGGTTCCGGGTTTTCGGGTCCACGCCATCGAGCCTAACCGGCCGCCCCGAGCGGGCAGCGCGCGACCACCTCGTAACGGGGCTGCTCGCCCGGTACACCCGACCTCGGAAGGTGGCTGCGCACCAGCGCCGCCTCGCCCACGGTCCAGGCCCGGCTCCGGAACCCGGCCAGCGCCCGCAGGTACGGCTGCGCGTCGACGCCGGTGCGGCTGCGGGCCAGCGACAGGTGGGCCTTGTAGCGGCGGTGCTCCCCCATGTCAACGCCCGCCTTCCGCCCCGCCGCCTCCGCGCGCTCGGCGAGCAGGCGCAGGGTGCGCAGGTCACCGTCCGCCCCGGCCCACAGCGCCCGCCCGTGCCCGAACTGGCCGCCACCGCTCAGAGCCAGCCGGAAGGAATCGGTGCGGGACCCGGCCCGCTCCAGGCGGGCGGTCAGCTCGGGTACGAGATCGTCGTCGACCTCGCCGTAGAAGGCGAGCGTGAGGTGCCATCCCGGACGGCCCGTCCAGCGCAGGTCCTCCGCACCGGGCAGCCGCCGCAGCGCCTCGACCTCGACGGCAAGCTCACGGGACACGTCCTCGGGGGGCAGCACGGCGGCGAAGAGTCTCATGTGCCCAGTCTTACCGGGGAACGCATGTACACCCGCAGGTGTCCTGGTCACCGTGCGTATCGTTGTACTGCGCGGCTGCATGCATCGAGCGGCAGCCGGGGAGGAGCGCCACGATGACCGTCCTCGAAGACAGGATCGCGATGGCCGACACCGGAGACGAGCTCACGCTCGACACGATGTTCGAGTGGCTGGAGAAGTTGCCCATCCCCGAGGGTTACAAGACCGAGATCGTCGGGGGCCACATCTTCATGACGCCACAGCGCCGCACTCACTGGGACATCATCCTGAACATCGTCGAGCAACTGCGCGCCAAGTACCCGCGCGGGCGTATGACGTCCGACGTCCGCATGGACTACCCAGGACGTCTCAACGGGCTCGCGCCCGACGTGGTGGCGCTCGCGGAGGGCGCTCAGGAGGACGCCCACGGACGCTGGCGTCACGAGGACGTCGAGTTCATCGCCGAGGTGATCTCCAAGGACACCGCCGGCAACGACTACGGGCCGAAGAAGGACACGTACGCCTCCGCCGGCGTGCCGGTGTACCTGATCGTGGACCCGTACACCGGCGAGTGGCACCTGCACACCCTGCCGAAGGACGGTACCTACCACGGCACCGTCGGCTTCGGCTTCGGTGAGGAGATCGACCTGACCGGGACGGTCGTCGGCCTCGTCCTCAAGAGCGACGAGTTTCCCCGCGACTGACCGCCCCCGCCGGTACGGCCGCCACCGACATGCCGTCCGGACCGGTGCCTCCCGGGATGCGCGGCACGAACCGCATCCGCGGATGCCCGCCGCCCCAGCCGACCGTCAGGCGCAGGTTGCCGACGCGGGCCAGGATCAGGCCGATCACGGCGGCGGCGAGGGCCGCGACGGCACCGCCCGTCGCCAGGCCCACCCGGGCGCCGTAGGTGTCGGTCATCCAGCCGACGATCGGGGCGCCGACGGGCGCGCCGCCGAGGAAGACCATCATGTACAGGGCCATGACGCGACCGCGTACGGCCGGGTCGGTGGCCATCTGGATGCTGGTGTTGGTGGTGACGTTGACCGTCATGGCGAACAGGCCGATCGGGATCATGAGCAGGGCGAACAGCCACAGGGTGGGTGCCCCGGCCGCCACGATCTCCAGTCCGCCGAAGGCCACCGCCGCCAGGATCAGCAGCCGCAGCCGGGCCGTGCCGCGCCGGGCGGCGAGCAGGGCGCCGGCCAGGGAACCGACCGCCATCAGCGTGTTGAACAAGCTGTAGGCGCCCGCGCCCCCGTGGAAGACGTCGTCGGCGAAGGCCGAGAGGTAAACGGGGAAGTTGAAGGCGAAGGTGCCGATGAACCCCACCAGGACGATGGGCCAGAGCAGCTCGGGCCGGCCCGCGACATAGCGCAGCCCCTCCCGCAGCTGTCCCTTGCCGCGCGGGGACGGCGTGACGGCGTGCAGTTCGCGGGCCCGCATCATCATCAGGCCGGCCAGCGGCGCGACGAAGGAGACGCCGTTGAGCAGGAACGCCCAGCCCGTGCCGACGCCGGTGATCAGCAGGCCCGCGACGGCGGGGCCGACCAGCCGGGCGGACTGGAAGTTCGCGGAGTTCAGGCTGACCGCGTTCTGCAGCTGGCCGGGGCCGACGAGTTCCGCGACGAAGGACTGGCGGGCGGGGTTGTCGACCACCGTGGCCAGACCGGTGACGAAGGCGGCGACGTAGACGTGCCAGACCTCGACCTGTCCGGTGAGGGTGAGGGCGGCGAGCGCCAGCGAGGTGAGGGCCATCGCCGACTGGGTGACGAGCAGCGTGGGGCGCTTGCGCAGGCGGTCGACGAGGACGCCGCCGTACAGGCCGAACAGCAGCATCGGCAGGAACTGCAGGGCCGTGGTGATGCCGACGGCGGCCGAGGAGGCGGTGAGGGTGAGCACCAGCCAGTCCTGGGCGATGCGCTGCATCCAGGTGCCGATGTTGGAGACGACCTGGCCGATGAAGAACAGGCGGTAGTTCCTGACCTTCAGCGAGGAGAACATCTTGGACGTGCGGGTGGCCCGGTCCGGCGCCTCGGGGTCGGTCGGGGTGTCGTGGGTGTCAGGTGCGGGGGCGGAATCTGCTCCGGGTCCCGTACTCAAGGTTCGCCTCCTGGTGACAGCTACTGGGTTTCCTAGATGTGTGCGAGCTTCTCCAGGACGGGGGCGGCGGCACGGAGCTTCGCCCACTCGTCCTCGTCGAGCTGCTCGGTCAGGGTGGCGAGGAAGGCGTTCCGTCTGCGGCGGCTCTCCTCGAGCATCGCCTCCGCCTGTTCGGTCTGCGTGACGACCTTCTGGCGCCGGTCGTCCGGGTGCGGCTCCAGCCGGACCAGCTCCTTGGCCTCCAGCAGCGCCACGATGCGGGTCATCGAGGGCGGCTGGACGTGTTCCTTGCGGGCGAGCTCGCCCGGGGTGGCCCGGCCGCAGCGGGCCAGGGTGCCCAGCACCGACATCTCGGTGGGGCTGAGCGACTCGTCGACGCGCTGGTGCTTGAGTCGACGGGACAGGCGCATCACTGCGGATCGAAGGGCGTTCACGGCGGCTTCGTCGTCACCCTGGCTGAGGTCCGGCATGTTATTTAGTTTAACTCATTACTCTCGCTAAAGGACTGCTCGGGTCGAGCTCAAGTTCCACCGGCGCTCGTGACGTCGGCCACCCACACGCGGGACCGTTCGGTCGAATCGCTCACTCGAATCACTCATATGAGTGATCCCGGCGTGGATGCGGACACGCCGAGCCGGGATGTGCGGCAACGCTCATGCCCATGGGGACCGACGTACTCAGCCTGCGCATGAACCACGAGCTACTCGAACGGCTCCGGCAGCATGCCGCCAAACGCGGAATGAGCGTCCAGGACTATGTCGTCCGGACGCTCATTCGCGATGACTTCGACCAGCGGTTCCAGACCGCCGTCGAGGAGACGGAGAAGTTCTACGACGTCACCTGAGCCGCGGCGCGGAGCCGTACCGCGAGCCGTAGCGCCTCTCCCGCCGGGCCGGTGCCGATCAGGCCGGGTCGGGTCAGGCCGGGTCGGGTCAGGTCAGGCCCAGCGCCGGCATCAGGTAGTAGAAGGCGAAGACCGCCGACACCACGTACAGCGGCACCGGCACCTCCTTGCCGCGCCCGGCCGCCAGGCGCAGCACCACGAAGGTGATGAAGCCCATGCCGATGCCGTTGGTGATCGAGTAGGTGAACGGCATCATCACCATGGTCACGAAGGCCGGGATGGCGATGGTGTAGTCCGCCCAGTCGATCTCCTTGATCGAGCCCGCCAGGATCAGGAAACCGACCGCGAGCAGCGCCGGGGTCGCCGCCTGCGACGGGACCATGGTGGCGACGGGCGTGAGGAACAGCGCGACGGCGAAGAGCGCACCGGTGACGACGTTGGCGAAGCCGGTGCGCGCACCCTCGCCGACACCGGCGGTGGACTCCACGAAGGCGGTGGTGGCGGAGGCGGAGCTGGCGCCGCCCGCGGCGACCGCGACACCGTCGATGAACAGGACCTTGTTGATGCCGGGCATCTGGCCCTCGCCGTCGGTCAGCTTGGCCTCGTCGGAGATGCCCATGATCGTGCCCATCGCGTCGAAGAAGCACGACAGCAGCACGGTGAAGACGAACAGGACGCCGGTCAGCACGCCGACCTTGCCGAAACCGCCGAACAGGCTGACCTCGCCGATCAGGCCGAAGTCGGGGGTGGCGAACGGGTTGCCGGGCCAGGTCGGGGTCGTCAGGCCCCAGGAGGGGATGTCGGCCACGGCGTTGATGATCACGCCGAGAACGGTCATCGCGACGATCGAGATGAGGATCGCGCCGGGCACCTTGCGCACGATCAGCGCGAGGGTGAGCAGCGCGCCGAGGATGAAGACGAGGACCGGCCAGCCGGTGAGGTGACCGTTGCTGCCGAGCTGCATCGGCACGGTGGTGTGCGCGGCGTCCGGGATGCGGGAGATGAAACCGGAGTCGACGAGGCCGATCAGCATGATGAACAGGCCGATACCGATGGCGATGGCCTTGCGCAGACCGTGCGGGACGGCGTTCATCACACGCTCGCGCAGACCGGTGGCGACCAGCAGCATGACGACGAAACCGGCCAGCACCACCATGCCCATGGCGTCCGGCCAGGACATGCGCGGGGCGAGCTGGAGCGCCACGACCGAGTTCACGCCGAGGCCGGCGGCCAGTGCGATCGGCACGTTGCCGATGACGCCCATGAGCAGCGTGGTGAACGCCGCCGTCAGGGCGGTCGCGGTGACCAGCTGACCGTTGTCGAGCTGGTTGCCGTACATGTCCTTCGCGCTGCCCAGGATGATCGGGTTCAGCACGATGATGTAGGCCATCGCGAAGAAGGTGGCGAATCCGCCACGGATCTCGCGGGGCAGGGAGCTGCCCCGCTCGGAGATCTTGAAGTAACGGTCCAGTGCGCCGGAGTCGGGGCCGGGCCCCGGCTGATCGGGCATCGGAGCCTTGGCGGGGGCCGACGTGGACATGCGGAAACCTCATCACCGGCGGGCCCTATCGAAAGCCCTTTGGTGTTTTCTACGAACAGAAGCGGCCAGAGACAAACAGATTCAGTATGAACATATAACGACACCGCCGCTATCTCCGCGCGTAGACGAGCGAGGGAGGCGTGGCGCGGACGCGGCGAACGTCACACCCTCCGCTCCTCGTAAGCTGTCCGCATGGCCGCTTTCTTCTCGGGTCTCTCCGACATCGTCAAGGGGAACCCCCAGCACGAGGCACCGGAGCCCCTCGAGGGCCCCGTGGTCGCCACCATCGTCGGCGGCACGATCATCTGGTTCGCCCTCTTCCTGGTGCAGCTGCCGTTCTACGGCTGGTTCGACGACCGCGGCCACACCTGGTGGCTGTGGACCTGCCTGGCCGGCGGACGTACCAGATGCCGATGAAGCCGAGCCCGCCGCCGGCCAGGCAGGTCCAC
>NZ_LIQT01000424.1 GCF_001418415.1 Streptomyces hirsutus | reverse complement strand
CCTCGCCGCCCACCCCGGCCTCACCGCCGTCATCGACCTCGCCGACGTCGACCGGGCCACCGACGATCCCGGGCCCTGGCAGGAACGGCTCGCCCTGCTCCAGCGGCTCGCCGCCACCGGTCCCGGTCGCCGCGCGGCCGGACGGACCCGGCCGCTGCACATCCTGCACGCCACCTGCGGGCGACGCACCGTCGGTGGGGAGCCGGGGCCGCGCCCGGGCGCCGGGGCACGCCTGGCCGGTTTCGTCCGGTTCCTGGGTGCCGAGAGCGGCCACCTCACCGGCATCACCGTCGACCTCGACCCGGCCGACCGCACGCCCTCCGCCCAGGCCGGGGAACTGCTGTCCGCGCTCCCCGGCAACCCCTACGGCGAGGCCGTCCACCGCGCCGGACAGGTGTACCTCCCGGAGCTCACCCTCCTCGCTGGGGCGCGCCCTCCGGCCCCCCGGCTGGACCACTACGGCACCTATCTGCTCACCGGCGCCACCCGGGGCATCGGCGCCCGGGTCGCCCGCCACCTCGTGGACCGCGGGGCCCGCCACCTCGCCCTGCTCGGCGCCCGCTCCCTGCCCCCGGCCGACCGGTGGGACGCGCCCGGCCTCGGCGCCGGGGCACGGGCCGCGGTGGAGACCGTACGCGCCCTGGAGGCGGCCGGGGCCCGCGTGCACGTCCACCGGGGATCCTTGCTGGACGGCGCCGGACTGAGGGCGTTCCTCGACCAGGTCCGGGAGGAGAGCGGACCCGTACGGGGCGCGGTGCACTGCGCCGCGGTGACCCCGCCCGTGGGTGCTTTCGCCGGACGCGAACCGGCCGACATCCGTCGGGTGTTCGAGCCCAAGGCGGAGGCGCTGGAGGTCCTCTACGAGCTGTGTCTTCCCGACCGGCCCGACTTCCTGGTGGCCTTCTCGTCCCTGTCCGCGGTGGTGCCGCCCGTCGCCGGGGGAGTGCTGGAGTACGCCGCGGCCAACAGCTTCGTCGACGACTTCGCCGCGCAGCACGCACCGGCCACCCCCTGGCTGCACTCGGTCGCCTGGCCGATGTGGCGCGACAGCGGGGCCCGGCCCGGCATGGGCAACCCCGGCGCACGCTTCGGCCTGGACGCGGCGGGGGACGACGAGGCGCTGCACGCCATGGACCACGTCGTCACCGCCCTTTCCGGCGGGCCGGTCGTGGCCCTGCGCGCCCTGCACGCCGACGACCCCACGGAACTGCTCCGGCTGCCCGTCACGGTGCCCGCGGGGTCCGGCCCACCGGCCGCCGGGGCGCTCCCCACGCAGCCCGCCCTGCCGGTTGCCGCGCCTCCGTCCCCGCGGCCGGCCGGCCCGCTTCCCGTCCCGGCCTGGCTGGCCGACGTCTTCGCCGGTGTCGTCGGAATCCCGGCCGCCGACTTCGACCCCTCCGCCGAATTCGCCGAGCTGGGCGTGGAGTCGGTGATGCTCGGCGAACTCCTGGACGCGATCGAACAGCACGTCGGCCGAGCCCTCGACCCGGCGCTGCTGCTGGAGCACAGCACGCTGCGCACCCTCGCCGACCGTCTGCACGCCCTCCTGCCGGAACTGGCCGCAGCGGACCGGACGGAGACGTCCGGTGAGCCACCGACGGGCGTGTCCGGAGCAGCACCACTCCCGGTCGACGGGACACCCTCCGACGCCCCCGCGCCGCACAGCGCCACCGGCACGCCGCAGGCGGACGAACCACAAGGTCCCGCGGTCCAGGCGACCGCCGCGCCCCGGCAGCGACCCGCCCCGGCGCAGCCGCTACCCGCTCCCGTGCCCGACCGGGACACGATCGCCGTGATCGGGGTGGCGTGCCGGCTGCCCGGTGCTCCGGACGTCGCCACGTTCTGGCGCAACCTGCGCGAGGGGCACCTCGCCATCGGTGAGGTGCCGCCCGAGCGCTGGGACGCCGCCCGCTTCCACCGGCCCACCCCGCAGCCCGGTCGCACCGTCGGCAAGTGGGGCGGATTCGTCGACGGCATCGAGAAGTTCGACGCGGGTCACTTCGGGCTCACCGACGAGCAGGCCCGCTATCTCGACCCCACCATCCGGCTGTTCCTGGAGACCACCGCCGACTGCCTGCGCGACGCCGGTCTGGAAGGGCCCGAGCTCGCCGGACGGGACGTCGGTGTCTTCGCCGGAGCCCGGGGCAGCGGATACGCGGCGCGCGGCGAGATCCGGGCCGAAGTACCCGAGTCCGACCCGAACTTCGTGGCCTCGCACGTCGGCCAGCACTTCGATCTCCGTGGCCCGCACCTCGTGGTGGACAGTGCCTGCTCGTCGTCCCTGGTGGCCATCCATCTGGCCTGTCGGAGCCTGCGCAGCGGGGAGACCGAGGCGGCGATCGCCGGGGGCAGCAGTATGCTGCTGGACGAGGCGCCGTACCTGGAGTTCTCGGCCGCGGGGGCGCTGTCGCCGACCGGCCGGTGTGCCGCGTTCGACCGGCGCGCCGACGGATTCGTCCCCGGCGAGGGCAGTGTCGTCCTGCTGCTCAAGCCGCTGCACGCGGCGCTGCGCGACGGTGACCCGGTGCACGGCGTCATCGAGGGCTCGGCCGTCACCAACGACGGCCGCACCATGGGGCTGACCACGCCGAACCCGGCCGCGCAGGCCGCCGCGGTCCGCCGGGCGCTGCGCGACGCCGGACGCAAGCCGGCCGAGATCGGCATGATCGAGGCGCACGGCACCGGCACGGCGATCGGTGACCCGCTGGAGTTCCGCGCCCTGCGCACCGTTTTCGACGAGGACCGGGACCACCGCGACGGACGCTGCCTGCTCGGCTCGGTCAAGTCGAACGTGGGCCACCTGCTGCACGCGGCCGGCGCGGTAGGTCTGCTCAAGGCGCTGCTCGCCGTGGAGCACGGTGTCGTACCGCCCACCCTCCACTGCGAGACGCCCAACCCGCGCCTGGACCTGGGTGATTCGCCGTTCGCCCTGGCCACCGAGGCGCGGGACTGGCCGCTGCCCGGCCGGCCCCGGGTGGCCGGGGTCAGCTCCTTCGGATTCGGCGGCACCAACGCGCACGTCGTGGTCGCCCAAGCTCCTCCCGCACTGCTGGAGGCGGCCGGTGAACGCCGCAGGAGCAGGCCGCCGATCGCCTTCGAGCGGCGGCGCCTGTGGCTGGACCGGCCCGGGAGGCCGATCGCCGAACCGGCACAACGCCCCGCGCTGCGCCTGGCTTTCCGGTGATCAACCCCCTGTCCGACGCCGGGTGGACGTTATGAGACATCTCTCGGCGGACACGGCCGGATGGCCGTGAAATCCGCACGGGCGTCCGGTGGGGCAGGTATCGTCCCGCGCCAGTGCCATGTCCTGAACCCGGCGACGGCGGGCGGCCGTTGGGCCACCGGCCGTTCGGGCCGGAGACCGGGTAAAGAAGATCATCGGTGAGTCGTACGGGGAGACCCGTGGGCTCGGAACGGGAAGGGGGACGGGGGACCGGGCCCGCACGGGCCGGGCTCTCGACAGCCCATGACGACGTCGCATCCGCCGGTCTCATCCGGGCCGGAACTGAGCAAGCGGCAGATCAATCGCGCGATCATCGGCGTGATGACCGGTCTGCTGCTGTCCGCGCTGGACCAGACCGTGGTGAGTACGGCCCTCCCCAGCATCGTCAGTGACGTGGGCGGCCTGGAGAACCTGGCCTGGGTGATCACGGCCTATCTGCTGACCTCGATGGCGAGCACTCCCGTCTGGGGCAAGGTCTCCGACCAGTTCGGGCGCCGCATCGTGTTCGTCGTGGCGACGAGCATCTTCATCGTGGGGTCGGCGCTGTGCGGTGTCTCCCAGGAGATCACCCATCTGATCGCCGCCCGCGCGGTGCAGGGCCTCGGCGCCGGAGCGCTGTACGCGCTCGCCCTGTCGGTGATCGCCGACGTCGTCCCGGTCCGCGACCGGGGCCGCTACCAGGGCATGGTCGCCGGGGTCTTCGGCATCGCCACCCTCGCGGGCCCCCTGGTCGGCGGCGGCCTCGTGGACGCGATCGGCTGGCGGTGGATCTTCCTGATCAACGTGCCGCTGGGTTTGCTCTCCCTCGCCGTCACCGCCTCGGCCCTGCGCGGCATCACCGCCGAACGCCGCAGCCGCACCGTGGACTACCTCGGCGCCACCCTGGTCATCGCAGCCACCACCCCGCTGCTGCTCTACCTGAGCTGGGCCGGCGGTGAGCGGGGGTGGACCGACCCGCTGTCGCTCGGCCTGGTGGCCGTCACCGTCGTCCTGGGCGTCGCCCTGGTGCTCGTGGAGCGGCGGGCCGCCGAACCCGTGGTGCCCATGGTGCTGTTCAAGCTGCGGCTGTTCTCCCTAGGTTCGGCCTACAGCATGATCGCGGGCCTCGCCCTGTTCACCGGTGTGGTGTTCCTGCCCGTCTATTTCCAGGCGGTGAAGGGCATGTCGCCGTTCACCGCGGGGCTCGCGGTCGTGCCCACCATGATGGGCGTCGGCTTCGCATCCATCCACGCGGGCAACCGGATGAGCGCCACGGGCCGCTTCAAGATCTTCCCGGTCGCCGGCGCCGCCCTGCTCGTGGTGACCATGCTTCCCCTGGGCCTCATCCGGGCGGACACCCCGAGCTGGCTGATCATCCTGCTCGGCGCCGTCTTCGGCATCGGGGCGGGCTTCACCCTCCAGCCCGTCATCACCGCCGTCCAGGGCGTCGTGGCCCCGGCGGACATCGGCGCGGCGACCGCGGCGGTCAGCTTCTTCCAGCGGCTCGGCTCCGCGGTCGGCGTGGCGCTGCTGGGCGCCGTCCTCAACAGCCGGTTCGCCGCGCTGCTGGACGACCGGGCCGGACCGGGCGGCGGCGGCCTGGACGAGGCGTCCCTGGGCAGCGTCGACGCCATCCAGGGCCTGGCCCGGGAGCAACGGGACGTCGTCGTCGGCGCGTACGGCGAGGCGCTCGCCGCGGTGTTCCTGACCGTCGTGCCGTTCGCCGTGCTCGCGCTCGTCCTGTCCCTGCTCATGCCCGAGTCGTCCCCGCCCGACGACGCCCCGCAGGAAGACGTTTCCGAGAAGGAAAAGGCCCTCGACGAAGAGCGCTGAAGGGCGTCTGCGCAAAACTGTGCGTCGCCGCGATCCCCGTTCCTCTTAGTGTCGGCACATCCGATCCGACGAAGAGCGGAGGTCGCGGTGACCGACATTATGAGGCCGGCCCGCCATCAGGTCGACCGACCTGAAAGCGAACTGCTGCACTCGGGCAATGCGGGATTCATCATCTCGCGTTACGCGCATTTCAAGCCGGGCCATGAACAAGAGGGCCTGAATTTCGTGGCCGAGGTCCTCAAGCACATGAACAAGGCCGACCTCAACAACATGACGTTCTTCTTCTTCCAGAAGGCGTTCGGCGACCAGGCCAAGCACCACTGGTTCATCAACATGAAGAGCCCGGCCGACTACGCGGCCAGCCTGGAGATGGTCGACCACGACGAGACCACCAAGATCCTGCTCAACGACGACGTGGTCGCCGACGACCGCGGCTTCGGCAGCTGGGGCAACGCGGTGGTGCAGGGCAGCATCACCGAGCACATCCTCGTGCCCCAGCACGGCCTGGACTACGGCGAGGACGACCACCACGAGGCGTGGGTGCCCGAGGCCTGGCGGCAGACCTCGGTGCCCCCGGAGGAGCAGCTCAACTCCGCCAACGCCCCGCTGATGGTGCACCGCGTCGCCCAGGCCCGGTACCCCATGCGCAAGGAGGCGCGCTACTATGCCTTCGCCTGGCAGAACTACGTCAACGAGAACCTGCGCGGCAAGGTGACCTCCTACCTCTACGAGGAGACCTTCGGCGCGATGGACCGGCTGCACATGCTGATCCACCTCTCGTCGTACGAGGCCTGGGAGGAGCTGCGCAACCTGCCCGACCGCGACCCGCAGTTCCGCAAGCTGGTCGAACGGCAGATGATCGCCCCGGAGAAGGGCGGCGGCACCGGCGCCGACGCGTTCGTGCCCGGCGGAGTCACCGACACCCTCCTCGTCCCCCGCCAGCTCTGACGCCGTGCGCGCGTTGCTCTTCGCCGGGCAGGGCAGCCAGCGCCGGGGCATGGGCGCCGAGGTCTTCGACGCCTTTCCCGACCACTGCGCCCTTGCCGACGACATCCTCGGTCACTCGGTCCGGGACCTGTGCCTGCGCGACGACGGCGACCGGCTCCGGCTCACCCGGTACGCACAGCCGGCCCTGTTCACCGTCCACGCGCTGACCTATCTGGCGCAGCGCGCCGAACGGGGTGAGCCCGATGTGGTCGCCGGGCACAGCCTCGGCGAACTCAACGCGCTGATGGTGGCCGGGGTAATGGACTTCGCCACCGGACTGCGGCTGGTCGCCGAGCGCGGCCGGCTCATGGGCGAGGCCGACGGCGGCGCCATGGCCGCCGTCATCGGC
>NZ_LIQT01000423.1 GCF_001418415.1 Streptomyces hirsutus | reverse complement strand
CCGAAAGCCCACCCCGAAGCAACCGGGCCCCGCCAGGCCCACCACGCGACACCGCCCGCCAACCACCACCTCCTCACCGAAACAAGACCGCGGATGCCGATCAATCATCCGACCTGTTCAGGCGGCATGTTGGTACTCATGCAGGGTTCCGCCGAGCCGGTCCTGTCGGTGGACCTCCAGGTGCGCGATCTGTCCTGGTTCGGTGGTCGGTTCAGGTAGCGGGCGAAGTGGGGCGGCCTGGCCAAGGGCCCGGTGCGGCCGATGCCCGTTACAGAACGATTCGAACTCGCGGAGCGCGTACAGGAGGTGGCTTTGGTTCCAGATCAAGGTGCGGTCCAGCAGTTCCCTGCGGCAGGCCTGCATCCAGCGATCCGTGATGGAGTTCATTCGGGGCATCCGGATGCCGCTGGTGACGACCTCCAGCCCGGCGTCGGCCAGCACCGCGTCGAAGGCCTGCGTGAACTTCGAGTCCCGGTCGCGGATCAGGAATCGGGCCCTGCTGCCCGCGTCCTGCAGGTCCATGACGAGGTGACGCCCCAGCTGCACGATCCACTGCGCGGTGGGGTGCGCGGTGGCGCCCAGGATCCGGACACGCCTGGTGGCATGCTCGATGACGGCGAAGACGTACAGCCGCGTGCCGCTCAGGGTGCGCGTCTCGAACAGGTCGCAGGCGAGCAGCGCGCGGGTGGGCTGCGCAGGAAGTCGGCCCAGGTCGTGCTCTGCCGTTCGGGCGCGGGCGGGATGCCGTGCTCGCAGAGGATCTCCCAGACCGTGGAGGCGGCGGCCTTGACGCCCAGAGCCGCGAGCTCGCCGTGGGTGCGGCGGTACCCCCACGAGCTGTTCTCGCGGGCCAGGCGCAGCACGCGGGCGCGGATCGAGCGGACGGTGGGTGGGCGCCCGCGGCGTTTGGGCACGCGGGTCGCGGCGTGGCGTCGCTTGAGCAGGTCGCGGTGCCGGCGCACGATCGTGTCCGGGCGGACCAACAACAGGAGATGTCGCAGCTCGCCCATGGGGAGGTGGTGGAGCAGACCGGCGAGAACCGCACGGTCGGTGCCGGTGAACACGGGCCGACCGACCCCGCGCCGCAGGACCAGCAGACGGCGCCGCAACGCAAGGATCCCGACGAGGCGCTCACGCCTGCACAGCCGTCCCGCTGCACAGCTCGCAACGACGAGCTACGCCGAGAGGGCTGCCGGCGCCGCAGGCTGCCGCAGGGCACAGGAAACAGTCGCGCAGTGGGGGTGCAAGCCTTGGGAGTCGAGCGCGCGTCCGACAGGTCCAGCGTGAGCGGCCACTCCCTCAACGCTCCGCCCAGTTTTACGCCGACCGCTCGTCGAGCGCTGCGCCAAATGGCCTCTCCTGCGGCTCACTTCGGTTGCCCGATCGGGCAGCGCAACCTTGTGAGCTGGTTGTGAGTCTTCTGATCGATCACTTTCGTGATCGGACCCACGAGGAGACCATCATCAGCGCCATACGCAAGACCCTCACCGCTACCGCCGTCGTCGGTGCCGTACTCGCGGGCTCCGCTGCCTGCGGAACGGCGGAGCAGCTTTCCGCCGGCCAGAAGCTCGACCAGGCCTTCGAGCAGCTCGGCAAGAAGAAGACGCTCTCCTTCGAGCTCGACCTGGACACCGACATCACGTCCCTGAAGGCGCTGGACGCCAAGTCCGACCCCGCGCCCGGCGACGAGATCCCGGATGAGGCCGCCGAGTTGATGAGCGACGCGACGATCACGGTTACCGTGCAGTCGAAGAAGCCGCTCGACGAGTCCGGCGAGAAGGATCTCGTCGGCATGGCCATGAAGATCAGCAATCCGGAGGGCGATCTCGCCGAGTACCGGATGATCGACGACTACGTCTACGTCCGTGCCGACGTCGACACCATCGGCAAGATGATGGGCAGCCCTGCACCGGCCGCTGAAGACCTGCCTCCGCAGGCTCAGTCCTTCAAGAACGTCCTTGAGGGCAAGTGGGTGAAGTTCAGCGCCAAGAAGATGGAGGAGGTCGCCGCCGAGGGCCAGGAGGACCAGGGCGGTCCCGCGCCTGCCCCGTCCCTCGACGCCAAGACGCAGAAGAAGCTCGTGGAAGCCCTCCGGACGGTCGTCGCCCGTAAGGTGAGCTTCAAGACGGCCGACGGAGAGAACGGCACCGAGCACGTCACCGCCACGGCTCCCTTCCGCACGCTGATCACCGAGCTTCTCGACGAGATCCGCCCGCTGACGAAGGACCTGCCGCCGGGCATGGAGCTGCCGACGGACAAGGACCTCAAGGACGCGCCCGACACCAAGGTGACGGCGGACTTCACGCTGAAGAACGACGAGCTGACCGAGGTGAATGTGGACCTCGCCGCGTTGGCCGAGGACGCCAAGGTCAAGAAGCTCGGCCTGACTGTGCGGATGAGCGACGGCACCAAGCCCACCGCTCCGGCCGGTGCCACCGAGCTGGATCTGCAGGAACTCATGGAGGGCTTCTTCGCCGGCCCGGCGATGGACGACGCCGAGTGGGACGAAAGCGACTACGCCGACCCGGACTTCCCAGAGGACGAGTTCTGATCGCGCCGAGCGCTGACGGGGCCGGACGCAGCGCTCGCACGGTGAGTGACCGCACGGGTGCTTTCTGTCCGCCCGTGGCTCCCGGGTTCCGTACCCTGGCGGCATGCGCATGCGCCCCACTCTGAACCGGCCCCCCGCCGAGGATCCGCTGCCGGACACCACGGACCTGGAGCCGGTCGCCGAGGCACTGGGCTTCGCCCTACCTGGCCAGTCCCCCAGTTGGCTTTGTTCACGGGTTCGGGCAGCGGTTGCTCAGCGCTTTGGGAGGCACCCGGACTGCGCCGTGTTCGATGTTCATGAGAGACGACAGCACTCGGCCGCCGACCACAGTGCTGCTCGATCGCCGCAGCCCGGGGAAACGGCCTCCCTCAAGTGCGTGCATCGGTCATGACCGAGTGGCCTATTGGATGCTCCAGCGGTGCGGGTGGCCGGGCTCTTCGGGGCAGGAGAAGATGTTGAGTTCGCCCCAGCGGCCCACGGTGACCTCGGTCGGACTGGCGTACCGGTGTGTGGGAAGGTCCTGTTCTTTCAGCGGCTTCCAGCTGCTGCCGCCGTCCCATTCCGAGCTGTCGACGGTCAGCAGCAGGTGCATCGGTGTCGCGCAGGTCCGGCAGTTCATGGGGGACGGGTCGGTGGCGTGCCAGGAGGCGAAACCGCCCACGCGCCAGCCCGGTGGGATGGACAGGTCGCACTGGTAACCCACCGGCGCTTCGGCATCGTCGTCCGTCGACTGCTCGGCCTCCTCCTCCAGCGCCTCTTCCCAAGCGTCGATCCGGGCGCACAGATCCTCCGGGAGGAGGCCGGCGAACGGGTAGGTGGCCACCTGCTCCGGGTGCAGCACGCACGGCTCGGGCACGTACCCCTCGAAGCCGACCACCCGCGGCTGCGGCGGGGAGATCTGCACCTCGGTGACCTCCCACGACCGGCGCCAGCGCAGGTCGAGCAGCATGCCGTAGCCGCTCGGGCCGTGGGCGTCGAAGGGGCACCAGAACACCTGGAGCAGATCGCAGTCGTCCGGCCCGGCCGGCAGGTCGGGGATGTCCCTGCGGTACAGCTGCGCAAGGCCGATCAGCGGCAGTGGATCGGTTGCGGCAGCTTCTTCGACGCGGTGTTCCTGGCCCAGTTCCTTCAGCAGTTGTCGTTCCTCGTTGGTAGGGCCGGGGTTCGGTTCCCGGAGCCATGCGGAAGCCAGGATCTGCCGCTGCCGGTGGATGTCTGCCGGGCGCCGGCCACGTGCATGGCGGTGAGGCTCGGTGCACACCGGCCAGGGTTCGTCCGCCGGCCACAGCAGCGGGCCGCCCACGGAACTGTCCTCCATGTCCGGATGGCCCGGGCGCGGATGAAGCCGGGTGGTGGTGCCCCGGTAGGCCGCCGGCCCCGGGAAGAGCGCCTCGACATCGAGCGGGCGCGGCGGTGTGGTCCTCGACATGCACGTGACCTTAAACAGCCGCCAGCCGTCGTGATGCAGCGCCCCCGAAGGCAGTCACCCCGACACCCGCACTGTCGAAACCCGTGAACAATTCGATTCGTACGCAGGCATCGGTGCCTCCCAAACCGGTGCACAACCGCTGCCCGTTCTCGCGAACACAGCCACCCAGTGCACAGTCAGAAGGGGGGCGGGCATCGCAGAGCCCAAAGCGGTGCCCCTCTCTCTTTGGTCAAGCCGTCTGGGTGCTCGCGGGGATGTCTCAGAGAGTACGGAGTGTATGCTCGATTGCCTCCACGATGCCGCGGTGGGCGGCCGGTGCCACCCGGCGAGCCCTCCCCACGGGGACGGGGGCCTGCTCCGCGATGCGGTCCAGCACCCGCAGGAAGTTCTTGTCGGCGGTGAGGAACACCTCACAGTCCGGCAGGTAGGAGGCGTGCTGAACATCGACGGGGTTGCCATCGGTGACCTTCATGTCCGCCTGCACCGTGTCCGCCGCCCACCGCAGCCAGTTGCGCGGCATGTTCTCGGGTTCCACTCCATGCAGCCAGAACCGGTTGAACACCTCCCGTGAGGCGCACATGGCGGCCAGGTCTGCCCAGGCACCGACCCAGTCGGCGTAGGTAGTGTCCTCACGGGTGAGCACGGACCGGCGGCCCGTCGCGAAGGCGCGCCAGTACACCTCCTGGTTGTACGGCCTCCACGCCGCGACCCGCTCGTCGTCTCCCCAGCCCGCCCGTTGCTCCGCCGTGGTCTCCTCACTTGGGGACATCATGATCTGGGAGAGGTCGCGGAGATCGAAGCCGGCTTCGTTCCAACGCTCACGCTGTTCCTTCTGGTTGTCCACGACGCACTGCACAGCGCGCGCGGTGCGCCGTGCCGGTTCCGTTTTGCGGAAGTGGTCGTGGTGCTCCACCGCATCCCGCCAGAACTTCTTCGTCCAATAGGTGCGCCACGTCGCCTCGCGCCCCGTGTCGGGCATCGAGCGCATCCACTCCGGGTGCAGGCGGCGCACCTCGGCGACGACCTCCGCGCCCTCACGGTCGGCCTCGCTGCGCAGCCGTTCGTCCGTCGCGGTCGTGATGGCCTCGACGATGGCCACCCGCTTGTCCGCGAGGGGATGCTGCAGTACTTCCAACAGGATGCTCGGTGGCGTCACTACGCGATGCCCGAGGGAGTGAGCAATTGCCTTGAACCGCTTACCGGCCCGTTCGTCCCCCAGGTAGGACCAGATGTTGTTGTCGAGCATGATCCTCATGCCGTCTCTCCCCCTGCCTGTGACTGCGGTCGTTCACCGTGCTTAGGGCGCGGCGCCCCTGATACACGATGACCCCATGCATTGAAAAGGAGGCGGAATCGGCATGGAAGGCACCGCTCTACGCCTCAGGGCCCGACGGCAGCACCGACGTCTACGAGAGCACCAATGAGACTGCCGCAGCAATCGCCTGCCGCGGTCCCCGTCGGTTCCGGCTTCACCGGCGTGTGAGCACGCGGAACTTGTTGCCGTCGGGGTCGGCCAGCAGCACCGCGCCGTGGGCGGGGTCGAGACACTTCCCTCGAGGGAGAGCAGGCGCTCGACCTCCGCTTGCTGATCGTCGTTTGGCGCGAGGTCGAAGTGCAGGTCCTTGCCGAAGTCCGGCATGAGCGGCGGACCGCCCCACGTGATCTTCGTACCGCCGTTGG
Organism: Streptomyces hirsutus; assembly: GCF_001418415.1. GTDB lineage: Bacteria > Actinomycetota > Actinomycetes > Streptomycetales > Streptomycetaceae > Streptomyces > Streptomyces hirsutus. The sequence continues at coordinate 19,613 of NZ_LIQT01000423.1, read as the reverse complement.
GTGACTGGATGGTGGTCTCCTCGTCCTGGTCCCAGAGCAGCGGCCAGCCCAGCGCCTGGCTCCAGAAGTAGCCCACGGCCTGCGAACCATCGCAGGCGAGCGCTCCGCTGAAGCCGCAGCCGGCGAGGAAGTTGTTGCCCGGCTCGAGGACACAGAACTCGTTGCCCTCGGGGTCGGCGAGCACCACATGGGACGCGTCCGGTTCCTGGCCGACGTCGGCGTGCTGCGCGCCGACGTCGAGCGCCCTGGTCACGGTCTGCTGCTGGTCCTCCAGGCAGGAGCTGGTCAGGTCGAAGTGCAGCCGGTTCTGGGTGATCTTCTGCACCTGGGAGGGACGAAAGCCGAGGCGGTAGCCGGCGTCGTTCCCGGACAGCAGGGCGACGCCGTCGTCACACTCGTCGGCTCTCTCCAAGCCCAGGACGCCGGCCCAGAAGTGCGCCAGGCGCTCGGACTGGTGTGCGTCGAAGGAGATTGCGAAGAGTCGGCTGCTCCTTGCGCCACGCATCCTCGGTCCGTTGAGTGCCCACTGTCGGCAGGGGGCCATGTCAGCACCGCGAACGAGGATCCTATGGGCCGGTCGGCCTCGGTCGCAGCCGAGTATTCCGCAGCCCGCGTGCGGCCTCTGCTGTCATGTGTCAACCGCCCATGGTCTGTTCACGCAGCCCCGTTTCCATACCGGTGCAGATCCTGTCGTGGTTCGTGGTAGTCACGTGGTCGATGGTGGCCGCGCTGTCACATGCGGCCGCCCGCGTATGGACAGCCGGGACCGTGGGGCCTCCGGAAGCCGCCGATCTGCGGTTGAATACCGGTGTGGCACGGAAAGTCGTGGGGTTCGGCGAAGACGATCTGCGGGCGCTGGCGGGGGCTCGGTCCTTCGAGCGGGGGCTGGGGTATCTGGACGCGGTGAGCGGTCTGGAGGTAGAAGAGGGCTCGGTCACCGCCGTGGTGCACGGTACGGATGTCTACAAGGTGGAGCTCACCCTTGGCGGGGACGACAGGCCCTCGGGATGGTGCGACTGTCCCTACGGGCAGGAGGGCAACTTCTGCAAGCACTGTGTGGCGGTGGGGCTGACCATGCTGCGGCGGGCGAAGACGATCCCGCATCAGCAGGTCGCCGCACGGGCACGAGCCTCTGGCCTAGAAGCATGGCTCACGGCGCTGTCCCGGGACGAACTCCTGGCGCTGGTGCAGGAGCGGATCGCCGAGGACCGCCGACTGCGCCGACGCCTGGAGCTGCGGGCCGCCGCCGCTCGCTCCGACATCGGTACGGTCCGGGACCGGATCCTGACGCTGATTGATCCGCGGCCTTTCGCACGGTACGGGTACGTCGAGTACGCCGATTCCTCCGGGTATGCGCAGCAGGTGGCAGAGGCGGCGGCCGCGCTGCGCGCCCTGACCGCCGACGGTCAAGCGGTGCAGGCGCTCGGTCTGGCCGAGGAGGCGATCCGGGTACTGGGGGAAACGTACGGGAAGATCGACGACTCCGACGGTGTGGTGGGGCAGGCCGCCGCCGCGATGGCCGAGGCCCACCTGGAAGCGTGCAAAGTCGCGCGCACCGATCCGGAGCACCTGGCCCAGTGGCTGGTCGGCCAGGTGCTCGGCGACAGCAACGACATGACGGAGCTGGACCCGCTCGACTACGCCGAGGTGCTGGGACCGAGTGGGCTTGCCCGCCTGCGGCAGTTGGCGGCCGAGGCGCGGCGGCGCAGGCCGTCCGGCTGGGCGGAGCGGTATCTGATGGAGCGCCTGGTCAAAACGGAGGGCGATGTCGACGCGCTGGTCGCTCTGTACGCGCAGGACCTCGACCCGTCCGGTGCCACGCATCTGCGCATCGCCGAGGAACTCGAATCGGCGGGCCGCGCGGACGAGGCGCTCACGTGGGCGGAGCGCGGAATTCGGGACTGTGCCGCCGAGACGTACATCGACGGCCGCTTGGTCGACTACGTGTGTGCCCATTACGCGAAGGCGGGGCGGCCGACGGATGTAGTCGGGGTGCGCCGGGACCGCTTCCGTGTCGAGCAGTCCCTGGCCGCCTACCAGCAGTTGCGCTCTGCCGCTCAGACGGCGCAGTGCTGGGAGGCCGAGCGTGTGGCCGCGCTAGCCGCTCTGCGGGAGGACGCCCGCCGTGAGCGCGGCGGGCGGTATGGCGGGCCCGTACTGATCGATGCGCTGCTTGACGACGGCGATGTGGACACGGCCTGGCCCGAGGCCACCGGCCTCGCCGACGACCGGCAGTGGGAACACCTCGCCGACCTGTCACGCGAGACGCACCCGGCCGAGGCGCTCGCGGTCTACCTGCGGCTGATCGAGCGGCTGAAGGAACCAACCGGCGACCGTGCCTACGAGCACTTGGCCCGGCTGCTGCTGGGTGCCCGTGACTGCCATCGTGCGCTGGGGACGCAGGAGGCGTTCACCGACTGCCTCACCGGCCTGCGAGCAGAACTGAAACGCCGGCGCAAGCTGATGAACATCCTCGACCGGTGCGGGCTGTGAGGGATGCGGGCCCGCTCACCTCGTACCGGACGGCGCTTCTCAGTTCCTGAGGTCGACCATGCATACCGGCTGTCCGGCCGCACGGGCGATCGACTCGAAGCCGCGGTCGTAGTGCAGCAGCGTCAGCCCGGACTCTTCCGCAGCGGCGGCGACCGGCAGATCGACGAAACCCACACTGCGATGCTCGCCTTTGGCGGTGAACAGTTCCTGAACGACGCGTGCGCGTCGGTAGATGCCATCGGGTATGGGACACCAGATGCAATGAGCGTTCAACCTGCGCCGCACGTGCTCCCGGTCCACCGCCGAGCACGCTGAGCAGAAGGCTTCCAGTTCAGTGATGTCACAGAGGGCGACGAGCCCCGCGGCGATCGCGTCGCCCCACTCGGCCGTGGTCCGGCCGAAGGATGGGGGGTGGGTGGGCACGCGCATCTGCTGGTCGGGGCCCTGGCGCATTCGGGCCGGTGGAGGGCTGCTGGCGGAGTCGGAGGGCCTCCCCCATCTGGTCCAGGCCCTGGACGATGTCGTGCGCAAGCTGGGCGGGACCGCTCGCCGTTGGCGCTTCGACCGGATGGCCACGGTCTGATATCCCTCCAGTGGCCAGGTCACCGCGGCGTTCGCCGCCGTCGCCAAGTACTACGGGGTCGGGGTGGACATCTGCCCGCCCCGCCGCGGCAACCACAAGGGAGTGGTGGAGAAGGCCAACCACTCGGCGGCTCAGCGATGGTGGCGCACGGTTCCCGACGGCCTCACAGTCGTGCAGGCCCAGTCCGGTGTCGACAAGCTCTCGCTCCGGATGGACGACCGGCGCCGGCGGATCGACGGAGCGGTCACCACTGTCGGCGAGCTCGCTGCGGCCGAGGTGTTGCTCGACATTCCGGTGCGGCCGTTCCCGGCCGAGCTGGAGGTCGAGCGGACCGTCAGTCCGCAGAGCCTGGTCGCCTTCGACGGCAACCTCTGCTCCGTTCCGCCCGGCCTGCCCGGCGTCACGGTCAAGGTCCTGCACCGGCTTGGCGAGGACGACCTGTGGATCGTCACCGCCGGCCGGGCCGTCGTCGCCTGCCACCGCCGGGCCCCGCGAGGCACCGGGCAGACCGTCCGGGACGACAGACACGTCATCGCCCTGGAGAGGGCGGTGCTGTCCTCGTTCTCCGACCGGGCTCCCTGCAAGACCAAGGTCCGCAAACCGCCGTCAGCCGCAGCCCTGGCCGAAGCCGAGCGTCTGCGCGAAGGGTCGGCCGCCAGCAGTTCAGCCGAGCGGGTCGTGATCGACCTGAACCGCTATGCCGCTGTGGCCGACCGGCTGCGGAGTATCCCTTCACCGAAGCAGGAGGAGAGTCCGGAGTGAGTACGTCACCGATGCAGGTGAGTGAAGCCCGCCGATTCCAGCAGCTCAGAGGCCACCTGTCCTACCTCAAACTCAACGACGCCGCCGAGGCGTTGAACAGGGTCCTGGACCAGGCCCGCACCGAACAGATGTCACTGACCGCAGCCCTGGAACGGCTCCTGGAGATCGAAGCCGAGGCCACCGAAGCCCGCAAACTCGCCACCCGGGAACGGTTCGCCTGCCTGCCCGAACCCTGGACCCTGGCCGACTTCGACTTCGCCGCCCAGCCCGGCGTCGACGAGAAACTGACCCGTGACCTGGCCACCCTCCGCTTCCTCGACGACGCCTCCAACGTGCTGTTCGTCGGCCCGCCCGGAGTGGGCAAAACCATGCTGTCCGTCGCTCTCGGACGAGCGGCTGTCGACGCCGGCCACCGCGTCTGCTTCACCACCGCCGCCGAACTCGCAGCCAAGTGCCACAAGGCCGCCCTCGAAGGCCGCTGGAAGACCTGCATGTGCTTCTTCGCAGGCCCGAAGCTTTTGATCATCGACGAGCTCGGCTATCTGCCGCTGCCCGAGGACGGAGCCTCGGCCCTGTTCCAGGTGATCAACCAGAAGTATCTCAAGTCCAGCACGATCCTCACGACCAACGTCGGCATCGCCGACTGGGCCGGAGCGTTCGGCGACGCCACCGTCGCCGCCGCCATGCTCGACCGGCTCCTGCACCGAGCCACCGTCGCCGGGATCGACAGGCCCTCCTACCGACTTCGCGGCCACCAGAACCAGGCCGACGCCATGCGCAAGGGAGTCAACGCACGTGTCTCCTGACCCCCTCCACAACGACGAACAGCTCGGCATCAGACCCGCCAACTACCCATTCTGCGAAGCAAAGTTCATCCCAAACCCGAGACAGATCTACTGCTCTCCCCGCTGCTGCAGGAGCGCAGCCCGCCGACGCGCTCCCGTCGGCTTGGCCGCCCACACCTGCCCGGTCTGCGAGGGCATCCTCACCGCGAACCCCCGGCTCCGCCAGATCTACTGCTTGCCCGAATGCCGCCGCGAGTCGAAAAGGCAACGCAACCGGACCCGCGACGAAGAACGAGCCCGTCGTCGGCATGGGGTCGCTCGTCCTCGGCCACGTTCCTCTGGGGGGAGATGTGGGCGGGAACCCCCCTGAGACGTCTCGTCCCGGCCTCCCGGCTCAGAGATCACGGTCCGACATGACCTTCTGCTCGGCCTGCTCCACAGCGAACCGCCCGGCCGGGTCACCGCCAGCGCGCTCCACGGCACCGCGTACCAGGGCAAGATAAAAGAGGGGCGGCGCGCAGGGCGTCCACCGCTCCTCCGGCTCGTCCGCGATGAAGCCGAACACCGACTCCGGGTCCGCGTCCACGAACTCGAACCGGTCGTGCTCCCATTTGTCGGTGACACCTCGCGTCCAGCGAAGACGCAGCGCCGGCTCGTCGAGCTCGGGCGCCACCGCGCGGAAGAACGCCGCCCACTGGTGGTTGACCAGGTCGAGCCCGAACCCGAGCAGCTCCACCTTGGTCTTGTCCCCGTCATGCACGGCGAGCTCCTCGAAGATGGCGCGGCGCGCCACCGCGTGCAGGCTGACCGGGCTGCCGTCCCGAGGCAGGTCGTGCTGCCGGGCCAGGCCCTCGTTGGCGGAGGAGTTCCACCGCGCGCTGTTCGGCCCGGCGACCTGGGCGCTACGCCGGGAGAACAGCATCTTGCCGTCCTTGCCGGTCTCCAGCGCCACGTTGACGCCGAAGCTACAGTTCATCCAGGAGGGCGCGTCGGCCGGGTCACTGCCCTCCAGATACTGCTCGCGCAGCGTGAAGCCGTTCTTCTGCCGCCGGTCCAGGTTGAGCGAGGTGGTGAGGAAGTCGAAGTAGTCGGCGTCCCGCAGGGTGAGGGACACCACGGGCTCCTCGGCCAGATGCGTACGGGTGACCACGACCCGCTCGACCGCGAACCGCGCGTTGTTCCACCGGTGCGGCAGCCCTCCGGCCTCCTTGCGCTCCTCCTCCGCCTCGATGGACCGCCGCCAGGCGGCGATCTCCTCGGGGAACCGCACACGCTCCGGCGTGTACTTGACGTGGACGTTCTCCTCGTCGATCGGCCGGGTCCCGTCACCCTCGAAGAGATGACAGCCCGTTGCCCGGCCAACCACGGTGAATCTGTCTCGCATCGCCAACTCCACTGGTAAATAAGCTGTGGTGGACACTTACGGGGGGGCTGTCGATCTCATGGTACGAAGCGACACGGACAACCGGTTGGCGTTACTGAAAGCCGAGCGGCGATCCTCTTCCCTGGTGGGCACGATCGCCGTACCGGAGTACCTCCACCCGGACGAGGAAGAGCGGCAGCGGCTGCGCCGCCCGCAGCTGGACGAGGTCCGTGACCGCTTCACCGAGACCGCGCGGGAGAAGCTGGGGTTCGGGGAGACCCTCCGGGCCGACCGGAGCGGTGCGACCCGGCAGCGTCTATGGGCCGGGCTGGAGGAATTCCTGGCTGCCAGCGCCCAGCGGAAGATCCTCTACTGGACGGGGCACGGCGTCCAGCGCGGAAACAAGGGCTACTTCCTCGCCTGCGCCGACTCCTGGCAGTCGGGCGAGTTCGACCCCGCTCGGGCCGTCTCCCTGCTGGAGCTGGTGGGGCTCCTGCTGCGCCCGGAGTACGAGACGGACACCCTGCTGATAGTCGACGCCTGCTCGTCGCAGAGCTACAACTCCCTGGGCGAGGCGGTGCGGCACGCCGTGGAGCTGGAACGGGATCCCGCGGTAATCCGAGCGCGGGAGAGCCGTCGGAAGGGCTTCGCCGTCATCGGCACCTCGGGAGCGGACGCGCAGGTACCGGCGGGCCGCTGGGTGACGTGGCTGGAGGAAGCGCTGGCGAAGCCGGACTTCGTGGCGGACGACCAGGCCCGCCCGTTCGAGCCGTCCGCACTGTATCTGCCGCTACCGTATCTCTGCCGTGCCGTGGACGCGCGGGCCGCGGACGACGGTCTCGACGACCCGGCGCAACGGCCGGACTGCCGCGAGGTCCGGGCGCTTCCCAACAACTTCCTCGACAATCCCTACTACCGCCAGTCCGACCGGCCGGTGTACACGCCGGCCGTGCTGACGCGGCGGAAGCCGTGGGTCGAGGCCGAGCAGTTCGGTCTCGAGGAAAACAGTCATCTCAGCCGCCACTTCGCTGGCCGGCGGGATGTGCTGAGCCGAATAGTGCGCTGGATGGACACCCACCCGAAAGGGCTGCTCGCGGTGACGGGCCTGGCCGGCACGGGGAAGACCGCGCTGCTCGGCCGGCTGGCACTCGCCTCCCTGCCGAGCTGGCGGGAGACCCTCGGTCCGGATCTCGACCCCGCGACGCTGCCCCGGGCGGGAACCGTGCACGCGGCGCTGAGCTGCCGGGGGCAGTCCGCCCATTCTCTGGCCGCGCATCTGCGAGAGGTACTGGCGGACATCGACGGTGCGTCGCCGTTGCCGGAGGAGCCGGTGACGTCGGAGAAGTTCACCGGCGCCTTCGAGAAGTTGGTGGGCCGGGCGGGTTCGGTGAACCTGCTCTTCGACGCGCTCGACGAGGCCCTCCCGGATCAGGCATACGCGATCGCCCGGCACCTCCTGAACCCCCTGGCGGCCACGCCCGGTGTCCGGGTGATCGTCGGTACCCGGACGCAGCCCCGCCGGCGTACCACCGCGCCCACGGAAGAGGAGTCGCTCCTGGACACCCTGGAACTCAGCGTCGAACCCGTGGTCCTCGGGGACGACGAGGAGGCGCGCGCGAGCATCACTGGCATGGTGCGGTCCGTACTGGACACCGAGCACTCCCCGTACCGGGGTGACGCGCGACGGGAGGACCGCGACTGGACGGCCGAGATCGCCGCGGCGCGGAGTCACGGCTCGTTCCTGGTAGCCCGGTTGGTCGCGACCCGACTCGCCCGGCGGACCACGGTCGCCACCGAGGCCGAACTGCAGGCGTGGCTGCGCAACGGCGGTACGGACCTGCGCACCCGCCTGGCGGAGGAGACGCGCTACCTGAGCGAGCAGCCCGGCGCACGGCGCGCCCACGAGGTGCTGCGGGCGCTGGCAGTGATCCAGGGCCCCGGGCTGACCCCGGACGCGGCCTGGCTGACGCTCGCCAACGCACTGCGCGAGGCCGACTCATCGGAGCTCACGCCGGAAGATCTGCGACAGGTGTGCCGGAGCGCCGACGGCGGCATCGTCGCCACCCAGAAGGACGGCACGCGGCAGACGGCCGGGCGGACCCGCCATCAGCTGGCCCATCCGAGTTACGGCGAGTTCTTCCTCTCCGACGCCGGACTGACCACCCGGGAGGCACACCGCAGGGTGCTCGACGCACTGCGCGCCCGCGCCAGCGGCGACTGGAGCGGCGCCGACGAGTACACCCTCGAATACCTGGGCGCCCACGCCGCCCAGGTGGGACCGGAAGCCCTGCGGCAGCTCTTCGAGGACGTGGGCTTCCTGCTGCGTACGAACCCTGATGTCATGCTGCCGCTCGCGGCGGGTCTGACCAGGGACTGCGACGGCGCCGCGTTGTACGGCAGGATCGCGGGCTCGTTCCCTCGCGCGTCCCGTCCGCTGCCAGCGTCGGTTCTGCTGGAGCGCAAGGCCCTGCTCAGCGCCACCGCCTTCGTCAGCCACCGCGACGCGACGTACCAGACGCTGCGCCGCACCGACGGCTTCCTCCCCTGGCAGGAGTACTGGACCGATGTCCCGCCGGACCCCCCTGAGTGGCGGCGCGCGGCGCCTTCGGGCGGCGCGCGGGCGCTGAGCTGGCGCGCCGGGACCGGAGCGACGGGGCTGACCCACACGGACACCCTGACCGCCGGCGGACTGGGGGAGATCCAGGTCCTGCACCCGGAGTCGGGCGCCCGGTTGCTGACCCGCCGGCTGCCCCGGACCGGCGGGGAGCGCGGACGCCCGCTCAGTGAGGTGCGTGAGGTGGGCGCGGGAGCCCGCTGGGCCACCATCGCCCGGGACGACCGGGCCGTGTACTTCTGGCGCGCGGGGACCCGGCTGCCCGATCAGGAGTACCGGTGGGGCGGCAGCCTGCGCGCCCTGTCGGTGGCCGAGATGGAGGGCGAGAACGTGGCCCTGGCGGCCGACGGGGACCGGGTGTGGGTGTGGTCCTGGAAGGGTCACACCCACCTGGACACCCAGCTGAGAGTGGTCCTGGCGGCGGATGTGCGGCAGCTCGCGGCCCTCACCCTGGGCACGCGGATGTTCGTTCTGGCGGCGGGCGCCGAGCGGGTGGAGCTGTTCGAAGTCAGCCGCGACCGCAACGGGGTGAACGGTCTGCACGCCTGCCGGACCGATCCCGGCGCGACCCTGGCGGCGCCTGCGATGGCCGCCGCGGCGTTCGCGGTCTCGCCCCGGGAGGGCTTTCTCGCCGTGGCCGACGGGACCGCTGTATACGTCTGGCGGCTGGTGCCGGGCCCCGAGCCGGTCGTGGAAGAGGTGGCGACGTACCCGTCGAACGCGCGCGGCCTGGCCTTCGGGCGGCACGGCGATGAAGTGCTGCTCGCCGGATACGAGGAAGTGGCCGTCCGGATATGGTCCGTGGGGCAGTCCGGGCGCGAGGCCACGCTCGTTCTGAACGCCCCCCGCGAGGGCGCCGTCGCGTTCGAGCCGGGCGGTCAGGGACTGCTCGCGGTCGCCGACGGCCCGTACATCCGGGTGGTCGACGTGGTCCCCGCGCTGGAGACCGGTTACGGGATCCAGCGGCGGCCGAACAACGAGCGTCCGGTCCTTGCCCTGGCCGGCGCACCGGACGGTTCGCCGCTGCTGTGCCGCGCCTGGCACGACCGGATCCGGGTCTCCCGGCCGGAGCAGGGGGATCCGGCCGCCCTTCCGGCCACGGAGCTCGCCCACGAGGGGCGCGTGGTGACGGCGGTGGCCGCGGTACGGGCGGCAGGCGGCTGGACGGCGGCCGCCGCGGCCGTCCGGCAGATGGCCCCCGCGACCGGCCGGACGGTGGCTGCCGAGGACGGCCGGATCGTACGGCTGTGGCGGCTCGACGACAGCCTGTCGGTCATCGCCCACCGGGACATCCCGCTCGGCGGTGTCGCAGGCCAACCGGTCCGCGCGCTGAGCCTGGTCGGCGGTCCGGACGCCGGGACGTTGCGGTTGAGCGTGGCCGACGGTTGGCGGCTGGTACGCCACGAGGTCCCGGCCGATGTGTCTTCCGCCGGGATCGCGGTGCGCGAGATCCGGCCCGACAGCGGGTTCTGCGGGTTCGACACGAGGGTCCTCCGGGACGGTTCGTACTGGATGGCCGGTGATCTGAGTGACCAGCTGCGGGTCTGGACCGAGGGCGAGCACGGCATCGAGCAGCGCGTCCTGCTCACGGCCGACCCCTCCTGCCTCGCCCTCGGGGAGCTGTACGACGACGAGGACGACGTCTCGATGCCCATCCTGGCCTGGGCGGACCACGGCAGCGTGTACGTCAAGGACTGCTCCGGCGACGGGAGTATCCCCCCGGAGCGGCTGCCGGGGGACTACCCCGAGGTGACGTCCCTGGTGTTCGCGGGCCCCGTGGAGCAGCCCGTGCTGCTGCTCTGCATGCCGGAGGCGGTGTCGCGCGCGTGGGACGTCTGGTCCCGGGAATGGCTGGCCGGGCCGGGGATTCCCACGCGAGGGTACGGCGTGCACGCCGTGCGTACCGCGATGGACCCGGAGGGTCTGGTGATGGCGTTGCAGGGGGAGGACCGTTGCGATCTGATCCGGCTGCCGCACACGTTCTTCGGCACCGGGACACGGGGAGAGTGAATGGAACACGATCTGGTGGTTTTCGTCCCGGGGTTTCTGGGCACCCGGCTGTGCCGGGATGGCCGGGACCTCTGGGCGCGATGCGGTGAGCGGCTGATCGGCTCGTCGGCCGCGGCGCTCGCCGAAGTGGCCCTCCCGCCGGGGCTGGGGGACGCGCCGCCCGAGGGACCTTTCCGGCTGGACGCCGACACCCTGCTGGAGGTCCCGGACTCCGTGCCTGGGCTGCTGTCCTGCATGGGTTATCCCGATATCCGTGCCGCCCTCGGCGACCCGCTCGACGTGCAGTTCGTGCCGTTCGGTTACGACTGGCGGCTGTCCCACCGGCTGGTGGCCCGGCAGCTGAAGGCGCGGGTGGCGCGCGAGCTCGAGCGGTGGCACACGGAGGTCGACGCGTACTACCCGGGCCGGACCGACGATCCGCGCGTCATTCTGGTCTGCCATGCGACGGGCGGTCTGATCGGACGGCACTACCTGGAACACGAGAACGGCCGGGAGACCGCCCGGACTCTGGTGGCCCTCGGCACGCCGCAGCAGGGGCTGGTCCAGGCTGCCCGGCTGCTGGCCGGTCATGCGGTCCCCGGCGACGCAGGCCCCGGCGCGGACGCGGCCGCCCGGCTGAACGAGGCGCTGCGCGAGTGGGCGCTCACCCTGCCGGCGGTCGCCGAACTGCTGCCGGGGTACCCCGCCGTGCGGGTCGAGGGAAAGAGCCGCGAACGGCAGATCACCGACAACCGCTACCCGGTTCCCGGGCTGCCGGGCGACGCCGTCCGCGAGGCAGTGGCCTTCCGGGAGGAGTTCCGCTCGGCCTGCGACGAACACCGGCGCGTCGGCCCCCTCCCGTACACCGTGCACTGTCTCGGCAGCGTCGACTTCCCGAGCCCCGAGGCGCTCACGCTCTCCTCCGATGGGTTACGGATCACCAACAGTCTGCTGGGGAGCGGCGACGGGACAGTGCCACGCCGGTCGGCTGTCGCGGACTGGACCGGCACGGACCCCATGCTGTGGACCGACTTCCGGAACGCGGACCTGGCGAGCGGTCCCGCGCTCCGGGACGCGATGCTCGCGATCCGCGCGGGACGCGCGCCCAGCGGCACACTCGCGGGTGAGGAGGGCATCGTCCTGCACTTCCCCCGGGACCCGGTCGCCGCCGGCCGTCCGTTCGTGATCGAGCTGCTGGGGCACGACCTGCTGCGACGCAATCTGCGGACATTCAGGTGGCGTTCAGGCCGTACCGACAAGCAACCCGTCGTCTTCCGGCAGTACGAGCCCGACCGTTATCGGGCTGAACTGGAAGCCACCCCCGGGCGCTGGGTGGTCGAGGCACTGGTCGACCGGCCGAAGGGGCGTGACCGGAGGGACGTGACGGTCGTGGCGGTATGAGACGGGAGCTGGAATGACCGGAACCGACGCCCCCGCGTGGCCGCAGTGCGAACACCTCGACATGGGGGAACGCTGCCGGGGGCGCAGAGTGGGCTCGTACACGTTCTGTCTGGCGCATCTGGACAGCGCCGAACGGGCCGCCCATCTGGCCTCGCTGACCCCCGGCGCCGACCTCGACCACCGGGGCACACCCTTCACCCAGAGCCTGCTCGACGAGCTCCTCGCACCGCTCAGGGATCCGGGGAGCCGGCGAGCGCGGGTGGGGGAGGCATCGTTCGACGAGGTGCGGTTCACCGGAGATGCGGAGTTCGAGGGGATCGACTTCGGCGGCTTCTGCTCCTTCGCGTCGGCCGTGTTCGGCGGGGGTGTGTACGTCCGTGAGGTACATGCCGGGGGTGATTTCCGCCTCGGTGCGGCGCAGGTCGCGGGAGATGTGTGGCTCGATGACACAGAAGTGGGCGGTGATGCCTGGTTCTACGAGGTGCGGATCAAGGGCACGTTGCGGTTCTGTGTCCGCGAGGTCGGCCGCGGTGCGATGTTCAAGGGCATGACGTGCGGGGATGCCTACTTCTCGGGTGTCCGGGTGTGTGGCATCGCCTCCTTCGACGGCGCGGTCATCGACGGGGAAGCCGCCTTCGACGGCGCGGTCTTCGAGGACGGTGCCGACTTCGAGAAGATCCGGATCACCGGCCGGGCCTGTTTCGACGGTACGCATTTTCACCGGGGCAGAGCCTGCTTCAACGGGGCGGACATCGGCGGGGACATGCCGTTCGCCGAGGCTCACTTCGCGGCGGAAGCCACGTTCGACGGGGCCGCGATCGGTGGTGACCTGTCGTTCTCCGGGGCCCGGTTGGAGGCCGACGTGGGTTTCCGGCGGGCGGTGTTCCGGCGTACCGCCCGGATCGGCCCGCTGGTCTGCCCAGGGACGGTGGACTTCTCCGACGCCGTGTTCGAGGCCGCGGTGACGCTGGAGGCCGCCGCGCGGGAGGTGCGCTGCCGGCGGACACGCTGGGCGTCCACCGCCGCGCTGCGGCTGCGGTACGCCGGGGTGGATCTGAGCGACGCCGTGGTGGAGTTCCCGGTGACCGTCGTCGGCCGGCCCCGCCCGTTCGTCTCGCCGGAGGGTGAGGTGATCGCCGAACCGGGGCTCACCGATGACCGGGTGCGTGTCACCTCGGTCAAGGGCGTGGACGCCGCGTACCTGGTGCTGGCCGACGTCGACCTGACCGGCTGTCTCTTCGTGGAGACGGTCCACCTGGACCAGTTGCGGCTCGAAGGCCGCTGCATCCTGTCGCCACCACCCGTCGGGCTGCGCTGGATACGCCGCCGGACCCTCGCCGAGGAGCACCACTGGCGGGCGACCCGGTACGGCGACGGCTGGATGCCCGCGCCACCGGGCGTCGAGACGCATGAACCCGCCGTGCTCGCGCCGGTCTACCGGCAGCTCCGCAAGGCGCTCGAGGACGGCCGGAACGAGCCGGGCGCGGCCGACTTCTACTACGGCGAGATGGAGATGCGCCGCCACGACGCCACGGCGTCCCGCGGTGAGCGGACGCTGCTGCGGATGTACTGGGCACTCTCCGGATACGGCCTGCGCGCCGTGCGTGCCCTGGCCTGGCTGGTCCTGGCGATGACGGCCACCGTGCTCGCGATGATGCTGTGGGGGCTGCCTCAGGCCGACCCGGACCCGGTCAGTGCGGGGACCACCGACGGCCGCCGAGTAGCCCTGACGACCAGGAAGCCGACACCCGTCAACCCGGAAGGGCCGTACACAAGGCGTCTGTCGACCGCGCGGTTCGAGAAGTCCGTGAGAGTGGTGGTCAACTCGGTGATCTTCCGGGCCTCCGGACAGGATCTGACCACCACCGGGACGTACGTCGAGATGACTGCCCGCCTCGTCGAGCCGGCTCTGCTCGGGCTTGCCATCCTCGCCGTGCGCAGCCGCGTGAAGCGATGACGTGTCCCGGTCCTCGCCGGGCACGCCGTTACGTCGGATCAGTGTGCGATCACCTGTGCCGTTCGGAAATTCGTCGCTGCTGCTCAGAGTGGGTCCGGCGCGCCACGAGGGCCTCCTGGAACCCTGCCCGGGTGATCGTCTCACTGGTGTATCGGGTGACGCGGAAGCCGCTGTCGGTCCCGGCGGTGCTGTTGCGTCGACGCGCGGCCAAGAATGCCGAATCGTTGGTGCTGCGGCATGGGAACGCGGTGCTGCGCAGGCAGCTCACCGGTCCGGTGCGGTACAAGCTGGCCGACCGGATCTGGTTCGCTGCGCTGTCCGCGTTGTTCCCGCGACGCCGATGGGCGCGGGTATTCCCGGTCACGCCCGCGACCCTGCCCGCGTGACACCGCAGACCCATCGCGGTCAAGTGGGACTACAGCAAGCGCCGCTGGAGGCCAGGCAGGCCACCGACCGCCGGCGCGGTGACGGCGCCGGTGCTGCCACCGGCCCAGGAGAATCCGCGTTGGGGCTGTCGACGGATCCAGGGCGAACCCGCCCGCCTCGGACATCCGATCGGCACCACGACGGTCTGGGAGACCCTGACGGCCGCCGGCATGAAACCGGCCCCACGCCGCAGCGGGCCGGCACGGCGCGAGTTCCCGACCGCGCAGCCGAGGGCCTCCTCGCATGCGACTTCCTCCACATCGACCTGGCCGGCCTTCGCCGGGTCTACGCGCTGGTCCTCCTCGAGCACGGCACGCGCCGCCCGCACCTCGCCGGTGTGACCGCGCACCCGACCGGGCAGCGGACCGTGCAACAAGCCCGCAACCTCGCCGTCGAGCCGGGCCCGCGCCCGAAGTCACCGCGCTTCTTGATCCGCGACCGGGACGCGCAGTACACCGACTCCTTCGACGCCGTCTTCGCGGCCGAGGACGTGGACGTGCTGCTCAGCGCGCCCCGGGCGCCGCGAATGAACGCCCACTGCGAGCGCGTGATCGGCACGATCCGCCGGGAAGCCCTGGACCACATCCTGATCGTGCACGAAGCCCACGCCCCCCAGGTCCTCGCCGAGTACCAGGAGCACCACACCACGCATCGGCCACACCGAGCACGAGGCCAACGACCACCCGAAGCCCGGGAGCAGCCAGCGGTATTGCACGATCGCGTGCCCCGCAGGCTCCTGCGCACCCGCGTCCTCGGCGGGGTCATCAACGAGTACCGATACACGGCTTGAGCTGCAGCGATGACTCTACGAGCCCCACAGGGTGAGCGCGTCGGGCGGGAAGCCCGCGCGATCCCGCCCCCTCGCAGGCGCGCCTATCGTAGAGGTATGACCAGCGGCGTGGTGACGCTGTTCGTATGCGGCGATGTGATGCTCGGACGCGGCGTCGACCAGATCCTGGCCCACCCCGGCGATCCGGTGCTGCGGGAGACCTGCGTCGCGGATGCCCGCGCCTACGTCCGCCTGGCCGAGTCGGTCAACGGTCCGATCCCGGCCCCCGTGCCGCCCTCCTGGCCATGGGGCGAGGCACTCCGGTTGCTGGACTCCGCTGCCCCGGACGTGCGGATCGTCAATCTGGAGACTTCCGTCACCCGCAGTGACGCGTTCGCGCCCGGCAAGGCGGTGCACTACCGCATGCATCCGGCCAACGTGTCCGCCCTCACGGTCGCCCGCCCCGACGTCTGCGTCCTGGCAAACAACCACGTACTGGACTTCGGCCGGGCGGGCCTGGAGGAGACGCTGGACACGCTCGACCGCGCCGGCCTGCAGGTGGCGGGCGCCGGGCGGAGCGCCGACGAGGCGTACCGGCCCGCCGCCGTCCCCAACCCGGCCGGCGGCCGTGTCCTGGTTCTCGCCCTCGGAGCAACCTCCAGCGGCATCCCGCCCGGCTGGGCGGCGACCGCCGCCCTCTCCGGCGTCGCCCACCTCCCCGACCTTTCGGCCGTCACGGCCGCCGCGGTGGTGCGGCGCATACGGCGGTTGAAGCGTGCGGGCGACATCATGGTCGTGTCCGTGCACTGGGGCTCCAACTGGGGGTATCACGTCCCCCGCGAGCAGACCCGTTTCGCGCACGCCCTGGTGGACGGCGGTGCCGACCTCGTCCACGGACACTCCTCGCACCACCCCCGCCCCATCGAGGTGTACCGCCGGCGGCTGGTGCTGCACGGCTGCGGCGACTTCATCGACGACTACGAGGGCATCGGCGGTTACGAGGAGTACCGCGACGACCTCCGGCTCGCCTACTTCGTCACGGTGGCGGCGGACAGCGGGCGGTTTCTCGGTCTGCGCATGGTGCCGCTGCGGGCAAGGCGCATGCGGCTGGAAGGCGCCCCGCACCGGGATGCCGTCTGGGTACGGGCGACCCTGAACCGCGTCAGCACCGGAGTCCACCTGGACCTGGAGAGCGATGGCACGCTCTCGCTGGATCCACGCCGGCAACACCCCCGCCCCGGAGCCTCACGAGGTCCGCGATGACCACCGAAGGCACGATCCCGCGCCGACGACCTGGGATAGTTTGTCTGTATTGCTCCGGTGTTGATGCGTCAGTGATCCGGGGTGGTGTTGGCCGTGGTCG
Source organism: Streptomyces hirsutus (assembly GCF_001418415.1). GTDB lineage: Bacteria > Actinomycetota > Actinomycetes > Streptomycetales > Streptomycetaceae > Streptomyces > Streptomyces hirsutus. Next base: position 3,108 of record NZ_LIQT01000423.1, on the reverse strand, counting down.
GGATCTATGACGGCTGGTGTCGTGCCGCCGACGATGGTTGCCGGTGCGACCGCACGCACATGCCGGGTAGACAGCTCTCCCGTCTGCTGCCGCTCCAGCAAATGACGCACTACCAACGCTCTGGCAGCACAGCCCCACGGCCGGCCCTTACGTCTTGATCCACCCCACGATCACACCGGCCGTGCCCTGTGCCGTTCGGATATTCGTCTCTGCTGGTCAAACCACGTATCCGTATTCGCTGATCAGGCCGCCGAGAACGCGGCTGCGCAGGAGTCGCGTGGTGCTCAGGCCGGTGACCGGTGCGGGCCGCCGTTCGGCGAACGGTGGCAGTCGCCCGCGGGCCTGACGTGGGCGATGCCCGTTGTGGTGCCGGGCGTACTCGTCGAGCACGCGCCGGGCACGGGTCTCATTCCGGATCAGCAGATGGTCGAGGGCCTCGCGCCACAGGGTCCCGATGACCCGTTCACCGTGCGGCGTGGGGGCCGACGGCCATTGCACGTGGCCGTCGACCCCTTGACCCGCGTCAGTAATTCTTCTGACGTATCGTCAGTTCCCGTTGACCAGGTCGTGTGCCGGTACGGTCACCGTCCGTTTACCTGGCTTGCCACCGAGTACGATCTTCCGCAGAGCGCTGTTGTTGTCGACGCTGGTCTCCTTCAGCCGCTTCTCCGGGTTGGCCAGCACCTGGATGTAGTACGTGCCGTTGGGCACATCTGTGATGTCGAAGGACTGGCCCGGCAGGTCCTGTGAGTACGTGTCACCGGAGCCGACGTCCAACACCTCCCGGACGGAGATCGAGTTCTCCGCACCGCAGGCGGTGGACAGATCGGTGTTGAACGGATGCCAGTTGGCGTTCTTTACCGTGTAGTCGATCGCGTCGGTGTTCGCGAGGCAGAAAGCCTCCTTGCCGCTGCGCACGGCCTCCTTCTTGTTCGCCTTCAGCAGCCGGTAGCTGGCGAAGTCCGTGAAGTGCCAGTGCATATGGCCCGGACGCGGGTCCCATTCCATGGTGCCGGTCGGGGTGTAGCCGACCTGCTTGCCCTTGGCGTCGTAGAAGTACTGGTAGGCGTCCATCTTGGCCTTGCCGGGCGACCGGAAGCCGTCCACCACCAGCTGCGCCGGACCGGCGTTCCACACGTTGGCGCTGAAGGCCAGATAGTCCTTGCCGGGGATGTCCCTCTCACCGTCGCTGACGACGATGCCGTAGGCCGGCAGCGAGCGCAGGTCGGGCTTGGGGACGTCCGGGACGGAGGGCTTGCCGGCGGGTCGCTTCGACAGCGGCTGAAGCGCCGGCGCCTTGCGCGAGCCGTCGGTCTGGCCGCCTGTGTCGCCGACCCGCATCGAGCGCGCGGCCTGCTGCTTCTTCAGCGCCCACGGCAGGGTGGGTGGCGCCGCCTTCAGCGGCCCGTGGCCCACGTTGTACGAGGGGCCCGCGCCGCTCGTGACCGGCGCGGCGGCTTGGGCGGGCGTCGGGGCGTGTCCCGACCCGTGGCCCGTATGCGCGGTCGGCGCCTGGTGAGCGGCTCCGTGACCTGCGTGCTCGCCTGAGGCGGAGGACCGGGACGCCGGCCCGGTGGCGCTCTGCTCGTCCTCGTAGCTCCGCTCCTGCACAGTCACCTTGATTGTGGCCGGCTTGTTGGCGATGCCGAACAGGTCACGGTACTTCTTGGCGACCCCGACCTTGGCGGTGTAGGTGCCGGCTGCCAGCATGACCGGCTCGGTGTAGGAACCCGCGTAGGTGTTGGCCGCCCAGCCCTTCTCGACACCCCATACCGAACCGAGGGTGAACGGGTTGGTGGGGCAGCTCTCCGGATACTTCGAGGTGGCGGGCGCGTCGGGTCGCACCCGGCCGCTGGCGTTGTTCGGGCAGAAGTCCTCGCTACGACTGAGGACCTTCTTGCCCGCCTTGTCCGTGACCGTGATCTTCGCGAAGTCCCGCAGTCCGGAGAAGTCCTTCACTGTGCCTTTGGGCAGCACCTTGGCCTTGGCCTTGCCGCCCTCGTACACGGTCTGGGTGATGGTCACCGGGTCCTTGTAGGACTTCCGGGTCACCTTCAGCTCCAGCGGCGTCCCCTCGGCGGTGAGGTAGGTGCCGAGGTCGAGGTAGACGCCCGGCTCCTCCTTCCAAGAGGTGAGCGTGATCGAAGTGGTCGCGGCGATAAGGCTCAGCTTGGGCCCTGCCGCTGCTTTCGCCGGCTCCGCAGTGGCGGCCACGAGCCCCGCCGTCACGGCCATGGCGGCGACAGCCGTGGTGCCGGCGAGCAGCGGACGCCGCGGCCGGATGTTGCGCGTTCTGGTCATCGATCCCTCGTCCTTCGGATGCTGTGGAAAGGAAGCAGGCGGTCGGCGGCTCGGCTTGTCGGCCAGGCCAGGAAAGCCGCCGCGCAGGCAGAGTGACGGGCACTTGTCGTACCCGCGCTGTGAGAGGAACGGACCGGATGCTCGGTTGTCCGGAAGGTGGAAAACCACGGGGTGTTGGCCGGATCGTTCTATTGCAGACGAAATCAGGCCGAAGTTTCGGGTACGGTCCACCCGGTGGTGAGCCCTTTGATAGAAACTGCCCGATGGCCCAGGTCAAGGCGGGCAGGTACATGGCCGGCACTGTCACGGAAGAACTGGCCGCCCTGCGCAACCCGTTGCTCGAGCCGGGCACCGTCACCCCCGAGGACTGCTACGACGACGCTTGCGAACAGGCCCTCGAGCAGCGCAAGAGGGATACCCTCCGCCTTGAGGCCGCAAGCGACGACCAGCAGATCAACCCGCTGCCGCTTGCGCTCGAGGACCTGAAGGCGCAGAAGGAGGCCGTCGACGCCCAGATCCGCCAACTGCTGCCCTACGGCCGAGTTCCACGGCAGCCGTCCTTACGGGCTGGAGGAGCTCGCCCGCGCTACCGGATTCAGCTTCTCCGGGGTGCGCACCGCCTACAGCGAGCGGGAGATCCGGCAGGTCACCGCGCAGATCGGCAGGGAGCCGAACCGGCCGCGCCGCGACAATGCCAAAGACGGCCGGTAAGCGCGACGAACGGTGCGGTGCGAGGACGGCGACGGGTGTGGGGCGCGAGTGAAGACACACCACCGCGTTCATCCGTCGCTTTCTGCCGCGCGGCAG
>NZ_LIQT01000422.1 GCF_001418415.1 Streptomyces hirsutus | reverse complement strand
CCCCATTCCCCCTTCCGGCAGTGACCGCGCCCATCTGCGCTCACTCATGCACACCAGAACACACTCGTGCTCAGCCAAACTCCAGCAGCTCCCAACCCTCCTGCTGGGCCGGACCGTCCTGGCTACGCCAAGGGCGGCCCCCGTCTCGCCAACGTCCGGGACCGCCCTTGTCTCCCAGCACCTTCGACAGAAGCGGAGCGTCGGCTCAGGCTGCACAGTTGCCCCCACATCGGCTCGCCCCACTCGGGTCAAGGCGAGGCACGTGCGCGTGAGCAATCGACTCCCGGTCCGCCCCGACCGAGGTGACCGGGGTCCTGCAGGTCATCGACCTCCTCACTCGCGCCGCCGACCCACGCTCTCACCGGTCCCGCCCCTGAGCACCAACGGCTTGTCCGGGCGTGCCGGTCTCGGCGGCACCCGAAAGCGGCTGCCACTCTGACGTCGCTGCGGTTCAGGGCCTGTCTTCCGAATCTCGCCGGACGCCCGTTCACAGCGGATGGCCCGGCTCAGGGCCCGGACGAGGCGTCGACCGCCTTCACCCTGCACTCCGAGCACGTGCCGGACTTCCTGGCGAGGAACAGGTGCCGATAGACCATCACCTGGTTCTGAGGGATGCCACAGAGTGTCGCGTTGTCCGCCAAGGCGTGCTCCAGAGTCGGGCCATCGGGCCCCCGACATGCAGCGAAGCGCGTCGGGACAAGCCCGAGCGCGAATCTGAAGGACCGGAGACGATGACCCAGCTGCGACACGGCCACCACCTTCGCACGTGGCCCGATCAACGTGAAGTCATAGAGACAGAAACCAGCTCCACCCCCACAACCGTCGCTCCTCGGCCAGGACTTCGACCAAGATGCTGCGCCGTGCTCGACGGGCAGGGGCGTCGCCCTGGGGAAGCACTCACGTCGAACCTCATCGCCGACACAGACCGGACGTAGGTTCCTCACGGCTGCCGGGTCCACCGCTGGGCGGCGATTCAGGGCGTTTCCTGGCGAACACGTGGGGGGGGCACTGCCGCACGCACCCCCAGATCCGGAACGGCAAATCCCGAAAACACACCTCTCCCCCACTCATCCGTGCACTCCCGGGCGGGCACAGTGTGCGCAGTCCATGGCTCTCTGCCGGCGGGGACTGAATCGGCCGGCATCCGGCAGCTCTGCATGGCCGTCCCCTCACGGCATGTCATCCCCGCGCAGCTCGGCCCACATTCGTTTCCCCCCGCGGACCAGCGTGCTTCCCCAGTCGTGGGCGAGTGCCTCGACAAGGAGAAGGCCGCGCCCGTTCTCGTCGTCCTGGGACGGTTCAGCCGGTGCAGGCCTGATGCGGGTGGTGTCGGTGACGACGATCCGCACCGCCTCTTCGCCGGTCCGGGTGAGGGAGAAGCCGGAAATTGGAAAGCATTCGGTACGCGATCCGCCTCGCCGAGGCGTGAAAGGAGTCCGACGGTGGCTGAAGACCTGTCCGCTGTGGCGCGCTTCCTGTACGAGGCGGGAACGCTGAAGCAGACCAAGCGCACCGGTTGGTGGATGGCCGGCGTACGGGATCCTGAGTCGGTGGCGGAGCACTCGTGGCGCACCGCCCTGCTGGCGACGATCATCGCGAAGCTGGAGGGCGCCGACCCCGCGCAGGCCGCCTGTCTCGCGGTGTGGCACGACTCCCAGGAGACCCGGACCGGGGACGTGAACCACCTCGGCAAGAAGTACGCCGCCCCGGCGGATCCGCAGGCGGTGACCGCGGACCAGGTCGACGGCATGCCCGAGATCGTGGCATCGGCTGTACGTGAACTCGTCGCCGAGTACGAGTCGAAGGAGAGCGCCGAGGCCATCTGTGCCCGGGACGCGGACAAGCTGGAGTGCATGATCCAGGGCATCGAGTACAAGGCCCAGGGGTACGAGACCGCGCAGCGGTGGATCGACAACAGCCGCCGTCGGCTCACCACGAAGTCGGCGCAGGACCTCGCCGACGCGATGCTTGCGACCGGCTCGCTGGACTGGCTGCGCGCGGCACTCGGCGAGAAGCCGAGCTGAGGAAGCGGTACGGGGCGGGGCGTGCGGGGAACCCCAGGAACTGAACTCCCCTTCCGCAGTTCGAGGTTGATCCGGTCGTGAGGGGTGGCGGTCGGCCTCGATCTCCTTTCGGACAACAAAGCGAAACAGTCGCCCCTGCCGTCACTCCTTGTGCGTAGAGTGCTCACTCGCCGAACTTTCTGAACACGTTCAGAAGGCGTGGGGGTCCGGCGGGGGAGGGGAAGCACCCGATGGGCAAGGGGGTCAAGACCGCCGTCATCGGTGGTGTGTTCGCGGCGATGGTGGGTGGGGCCGGGTACGGGGTCTACACCATCGTGTCGGCGGTGAACGGCGACGGGGGCGGCGGCGGTTCGGACGCGGCCGTGACGAAGAAGTCCGGGCCGCCGGACAAGGAGGAGGTCGAGAAGGCGAGCGGGACGTTCTTCGCGGCCTGGGAGAAGGGGGAGGCTGCACGGGCGGCGTCGTACACGAACAACGCCGAGGGCGCCGCCCCGCTGCTGGCGGCCTACGGCGAGGACGCCCGCATAGCCGACGTCGAGATCACGCCCGGGACGCCCGTCGGCACCACCGTGCCGTTCAGCGTGAAGGCGACCGTCTCGTACGACGGGAAGTCCGAACCGCTCGCCTACAAGAGCGAGTTGACCGTCGTGCGCGGGCAGACCACCGGGCGGGCGCTGGTCGACTGGGAGCCGTCGGTCGTCCACCCGGAGCTCAAGGAGGGCGACACCCTGGTCACCGGGGAGACCGCGCAGCCGCCGATCGAGGCCGTGGGCCGGGACGGCACGGTGCTGACGGAGGAGGAGTACCCCTCCCTCGGCCCGATCCTGGACACCCTGCGCGAGAAGTACGGCGGCAAGGCGGGTGGCACCCCCGGCATCGAGCTGACGATCCGGCACGCCGAAGGCTCCGCGGGCGGGGCGGGCGCCGCGGACTCCACGCTGGTGACGCTCGCGAAGGGCAAGCCCGGCAAGCTGCGTACGACGCTCAGCGCGGGCGTGCAGGCCGCCGCCGAGAAGGCGGTGAAGGAGTTCGCCGAGTCGTCGGTGGTGGCCGTGCAGCCGAGCACCGGCGAGGTGCTGGCCGTGGCCAACCATCGCGAGGACGGGTTCGACGCGGCGTTCCAGGGCCGGGTCGCCCCCGGCTCCACCATGAAGATCATCACCGCGGCCATGCTCATCGACAACGGTGTGGTCTCGATGAACGGCCCGGCGCCCTGCCCGCCCACCGCGACCTGGCAGAGCCAGACCTTCAAGAACCTCACCGGCATGGAGCCGAACGAGGGCGCCACCCTCGCCAACAGCTTCCTGCGCTCCTGCAACACCGCCTTCATCAAGCTCATCGACGAGGAACCGCTGACCGACGCCTCGCTCACCCAGGAGGCGCAGGAGCGGTTCGGGCTCGGTCGGGACGACTGGGCGACCGGCGTCGTCTCCTTCGACGGCAGCGTCCCCGCCGTCAGCGGCCCGGACCGCGCGGCGAACGCCATCGGCCAGGGCCAGGTGCAGATGAACCCGCTGAACATGGCGTCGGTGACGGCCACCGCCATCACCGGTACCTTCCGCCAGCCGTACCTCGTCTCCCCGGAGCTCGACGGCCGGCAGCTGGCGCAGGCGAAGGGTCTGCCGGCGGGCACCGCGAGCCAGGTGAAGCAGATGATGCGCCTGACGGCCACCCAGGGCACCGCGGCACAGGCCATGTCCGGTCTCGGCGGCGACATCGGCGCGAAGACCGGCTCCGCCGAGGTCGACGGCAACGCCACTTCCGACAGCTGGTTCACCGGCTTCCGGGGCGACGTCGCGGCGGCGGCCATGACCCAGCAGGGCGGCCACGGCGGCGACGCGGCCGGTCCGATTGTCGCAGCTGTGCTACGAGCGGGCGGCTGACCGCGACGCGCGGAAGGCGGGACTCTAGGCTGGGTCCGTCATTGGCCTGGGCGCATCGACGCCCATCGGCCCGGTATGACCATATGACGGCATGACAGTGCGGCCGGCAGCCCGGCGGACTTTGCGGAGGATCGAACAGCAGTGGGCAACAGAAAGCGCGTCGCCGAGCGACGGAAGACCAACCCCGCCGTGCTCGGCGGAGTGATCGCCGTCGTCGTCGGGGGTGCCGGATTCGGCGCCTACGCGCTGTTCGGGGGCGGGTCCGGAACCGGGGACGGCACCCGGACCTCGGCCACCCAGCAGGCCAAGGCCAAGAGCGGCCCCCTGTCCGCCGCCGAGATCACCGCCGCGGCCGACCGTTTCCTCACCGCCTGGCAGCAGGGCGAGGTGAGCGAGGCCGCCGACGCCACCGACGACCCGGAGGCGGCCACCGCCCTGCTCACCGGCTACGCCAAGGACGCCCGCGTCGAGGACGTCACCCTCACCGCCGGCGCCCGCACCGGCGCCGAGGTCCCGTTCTCCGTCAAGGGCACGGTGGCGTACAAGAAGATCGCCGAGCCCCTGGCGTACGACAGCAAGCTGACCGTCGTACGCCGGGACGGGGACGGCGAACCGCGGGTCGCGTGGCAGCCCACGGTCGTACACCCCGACCTCAAGGACGGCGACAAGCTGGTCGCGGGCGAAACGGACACCCCGCCGATCAAGGCACTGGACCGGGACGGCGGCGAGCTGACCACCGGGACCTACCCGTCCCTGGGTCCGGTCCTCGACGGGCTGCGCGAGAAGTACGGGAAGACGGCGGGCGGCGAGGCCGGCATCGAGCTGCGGGTCGTCCGCGGCAAGGAATCCAAGAAGGCGGAGGCCTCCGACAAGACCGTGCTGGAGCTGAGCAAGGGCATCCCCGGCACGGTGAAGACCACGCTGGACCCGAAGCTCCAGGCGGCGGCCGAGGAGCAGGTGGCCAAGAAGGCCAAGGCGTCGGTGGTGGTGATGCGTGCGTCGACTGGCGAGATCCTCGCCGCCGCGAACTCCTCGCGCGGGTTCAACACCGCGTTCCAGGGATCGCTGGCCCCGGGTTCGACGTTCAAGGTCCTCACGGCCTCGCTGCTGATCGAGAAGGGCCTCGCGTCCATCGACGAGAAGCACCCCTGCCCGAAGTACTCCAGCTACGGCGGCTGGAAGTTCCAGAACCTCGACAAGTTCGAGATCAAGGGCGGTACGTTCCGCGACAGCTTCGGCGCCTCCTGCAACACCGCCTTCATCAGCCAGGCGCCCGAGCTGAAGGACGACGACCTGACCCGGCAGGCCCAGCAGGTCTTCGGGCTCGCGCGCGACGACTGGCAGATCGGGGTCTCGTCCTTCGACGGCTCGGTGCCGGTGCAGAAGGACGCCCCCATGGCCGCCTCCCTGATCGGCCAGGGCGGCGTGCGGATGAACCCGCTGAACATGGCGTCGGTGTCGGCGACGGTCAAGGCGGGCGCGTTCCACCAGCCGTACCTGGTGTCACCGGAGGTGGACGGCCGGAAGCTGGCCACCGCCTCGCGCACCATGTCGGCCGGGACCGTGACGCAGTTGCGGCAGCTCATGTCGTACACGGCGACCAGCGGCACCGCGGCGACGGCGATGGCCGGGGTGAGCGGTGACAAGGGCGCGAAGACCGGATCGGCCGAGGTCGACGGTCAGAAGAAGCCCAACGGCTGGTTCACCGCGTACCGCGGGGACCTCGCAGCGGCGGGCGTCGTACAGGCGGCCGGCCACGGGGGCAAGACGGCGGGCCCGATCGTGGCGAGCCTGCTGAAGCTCGGCGGCTGACCGGCGACTTACCGGTGGCTGATCCGGGGGGCCTCTCCCGGATCAGCGGGGCCGTCCGTCCGTCAGTGCGGGGCCGTCCGTCCGTCAGTGCGGGACCGGTTCGGCGGCTGCCGCGGCCGCGTACGTGCGTCGCAGGAACCGCGTCAGGGCCTTCGTCTCGAACTGCACCACCGACACCCCCTGTGCCGAGTGGAACTCCACGACCGTCTGGACGCGGCCGCACGGCCACACCTGCACGTCACCGCTGCCCACGGGGGTGCGCAGCCCTTGTTCGAGCAGGTCACGGAGCAGGGCCCACTCGCGCGTCGGGGTACCGGTCAGCCTCACCCGCACGGTTCGGGGGTCGCGCTCGGGGTCGTAGCTCAGCCTGACCGGCACCGCTCCTCGGTCCATGGCCTGGGGGGCGTCCGCGTCCGTGACGATCTGGGCGCGTGCGTACTGCTCGACTACGTTCATGAGTGGCCCCTTACGGTGCGCTACCTGTACGAAAGCCGTCTACCCGCCCTCCCTCCAATGTCGCACAGATTTCGGAATCCGACTCTCCGTACAGGAGCGGTCACGGATGCGGGAGTGGAAGCGGGCGCGGTCAAGGACGCACCAAGACGAACTACTCGCTCTTGCGACTGTCTTGCAGGAGCAAGCATCATCGAACAGTGCATGTCCCCGATGGATTCATCAACGCCCCCGTGTCCGCCGCCACCGCGGTGGTCGCCGCCGGTGCCATAGCCGTGAGCCTGCGCGGCGCGCGCCGTGAACTCGGGAGCGAGCGGGCGGCGCCGCTGGCGGGCCTCGTGGCGGCGTTCGTCTTCGCCGTGCAGATGCTGAACTTCCCGGTCGCGGGAGGCACCAGCGGTCATCTGCTCGGCGGTGCGCTCGCCGCGATACTCGTGGGCCCCTACACGGGGGTCCTGTGCGTCTCCGTCGTCCTGCTGATGCAGGCGATCCTCTTCGCCGACGGCGGCCTGACCGCACTCGGCGTGAACATCACCTGTATGGCGATCGTCACGACGGTCGTCGCCTACGTCCTGTTCCGCGGGCTGGTGAAGGTGCTGCCGCGCACCCGCCGCTCGGTGACCGCCGCGTCCTTCGTCGCCGCCCTGGTCTCCGTTCCGGCCTCCGCGATCGCCTTCACACTGATCTACGCGATCGGCGGCACCGCCGACGTCTCGATCGGCAGGGTCGCCACCGCCATGGTGGGCGTGCACCTGCTGATCGGGCTCGGTGAGGCCGTGATCACGGCGCTGACCGTCGGCGCCGTCCTCGCCGTACGCCCGGATCTGGTGTACGGGGCGCGCGGTCTCGAGCAGAGGCTCAAGCTGCGGGTGAACGGCGAGCTGGTCGACGCCCCGGACACCGGACCGGTGCCCGTCCCGGCCGCCGCCCGCTCCCGGCGCACCGTCTGGATCGCCGGGCTGATGACATCACTGGTCCTCGCCGGATTCGTCAGCTTCTACGCCTCCGCCGATCCGGACGGCCTGGAGCGGGTCGCCGCCGACCACGGCATCGCCGAGCGGGCCGAGGAGCACGCGGCCGCCGACTCCCCGCTCGCCGACTACGGCGTCAAGGACGTCGAGGGCGCCCGCCTCTCCGGCGGCCTCGCGGGCGTGATCGGCGTCGGCCTCACCGTCGTCGCGGGCACCGGGGTCTTCTGGGTGGTCCGCCGACGGCGCTCGGGCGAGACGTCCGACGCGGCCCCGCCGGTGAACAAGCCCTCCGACCCCGACACCGACACGGCCCCGCCGGCGAACAAGCACGCCGGCGCCGACACCGACGTCTGACATGGGCAGCGGCCACGTCCACCGGCTGTACCGGCACGCGCACTCCCCCGTGCACGCGCTGCCCCCGCACACCAAGCTCGCCGCGGTCCTCGCCTTCGTGGTGGTCGTGGTGTCCACCCCGCGCGAGGCGATGTGGGCGTTCGGGGCGTACGCGGTGCTGCTCGGCCTCGTCGCGTACGCGGCCCGCGTTCCGGCCGGGTTCCTGCTGGGGCGGCTGCTGATCGAGGTGCCGTTCGTCGCCTTCGCGGTGCTCATGCCGTTCGTCGCGGAGGGCGAGCGGGTCGAGGTCCTCGGCCTGTCGCTGAGCGTCAACGGACTGTGGGGCGCCTGGAACGTGCTGGCCAAGGGCACCCTGGGCGTCGCCGCCTCCGTCCTGCTGGCCGCGACGACCGAGCTGCGCGAGCTGCTCCTCGGCCTGCAGCGCCTGAGGCTGCCGCCGCTGCTGGTGCAGATCGCCTCGTTCATGATCCGATACGGCGACGTGATCACCGACGAGATGCGGCGCATGCGGATCGCCCGCGAGTCCCGCGGTTTCGAGGCGCGGGGCCTGAGGCACTGGGGTGTGCTGGCGAAGTCGGCGGGCGCGCTGTTCATCCGCTCCTACGAGCGCGGCGAGCGGGTGCACCTGGCCATGCTCAGCCGTGGCTATGCCGGTTCGATGCCCGTCATCGACGAAGTGACCGTCTCCCGGGCGCAGTGGTCGTACGCGCTGGCCCTTCCGTCCGCCGCCCTCGTCGTCTGCGTACTGGGATGGGTACTGTGACAGCTTCTCTGGAGGTCTCCGGCCTCGCCTTCGCCTACCCGGACGGCCACCAGGCCCTGTTCGGCGTCGGCTTCTCGATCGCGCGCGGCGAGCGGGTCGCGCTGCTCGGCCCGAACGGCGCCGGCAAGACGACCCTGGTGCTGCACCTCAACGGCATCCTGACCGGCGGCACCGGCACCGTCACCGTCGCCGGACTGCCCGTCGGCAAGCGGTACATGGCCGAGATCCGGCGCCGGGTCGGCATCGTCTTCCAGGACCCGGACGACCAGCTCTTCATGCCGACCGTGCGGGAGGACGTGGCGTTCGGTCCGGCGGCGGCCGGGCTCAGGGGCCAGGAGCTGGAGGAGCGGGTCGACCGGGCGCTGGCCCTGGTCGGCATGGCCGGGTTCAAGGACCGGCCCCCGCACCACCTCTCCTTCGGCCAGCGCCGGCGGGTGGCCGTGGCGACGGTGCTGGCGATGGAGCCGGAGATCCTGGTCCTGGACGAGCCGTCGTCCAACCTGGACCCCGCCTCCCGCCGCGAACTCGCCGACATCCTGCGCTCGCTCGACGTGACCGTCCTGATGGTCACCCACGATCTGCCGTACGCCCTGGAGCTGTGCCCGCGCGCCCTGATCCTCAGCGACGGCGTCATCGCAGCGGACGGCCCGACCGCCGACCTGCTCGCCGACGACGCCCTGATGCGCGCACACCGCCTGGAACTGCCTTTCGGCTTCGACCCACGGTCGGTGGCGGCCACGCCCGACCGTCCGTGACACACGGCCGTCCGCGACTCCCGGCCATCCTTGAAGCCCGGGTGCCCGTGCCTCCCGGCCGTCCGTGACAATGGGCGCGTGACCAACGAGGAGACCGAGGGCTCGCTGCTGCTGGACGAACAGTTGTGCTTCGCGCTGTACGCCGCCCAGCGCGCGGTGACAGCCGCGTACCGCCCGCTCCTCGACGAGCTGGGCCTGACGTATCCGCAGTATCTGGTGCTGCTGGTGCTGTGGGAGCGGGGTGAGACGACGGTCAAGGAGCTGGCGTCGGCCCTGCGTCTCGACTACGGCACGATGTCACCCCTGCTGAAACGGCTGGAGGGCGCGGGTCTGGTCCGCCGAGAGCGGGCGGCGCACGACGAGCGCTCGGTGCTGATCGCGTGCACCGGACGCGCGGAGGAACTGCGGGAGCGCGCGGCCCGGGTGCCCGGCACGTTGCTCGCGGCGACCGGGCTCAAGGGTGCCGAGGTCGTGAGACTGCGTGAGGAGCTGCGGCAACTGGCCCGGCGGGCGGAGGCGGCAGCGGAGCGGTCCCGCTGACCACGGGTTACCCACAGTAACTCCCCCCTGACGGCAGCGACTTACTACCGGCCAGTACCTTGTGCACGATGTATTTGCGCACACCTGATCCGGGGAAGGCAAGCCATGACTGACGACACCGCTGTCGCCACCGACACCCGCCCGACGAAGATCATGTACGTCGCCGAGGCCACCGCGCACGGCGGCCGGGACGGCTATGTCACCAGCCAGGACGGCCACCTCGAGCTGAAGGTCGCGATGCCCCCCGTGCTGGGCGGCGACGGCAACGGCACCAACCCGGAACAGCTGTTCGCGGCCGGTTTCAGCTCCTGCTTCCACAACGCGCTCATCCTCGTGGGCAACCGCGCCGGCTACGACCTCACCGGCTCCGCGGTCACCGCGAAGGTCGGCATCGGCCCCAACAAGCAGCGCGGCTACGGCCTCGCGGCCGCCCTGAGCGTCTCCCTCCCGGTCCTCGACCCCGACCTCGCGACCAAGCTGGTGGACGCGGCCCACCAGGTCTGCCCGTACTCCAACGCCACGCGCGGCAACATCGACGTAACGATCGTGCTCGGCTAGCACGGCCCAGGAATCGCAGGCGGACGGCGGCGGTTGCACCCACTGTCGCAGGCGCGTGGAAGGGACCGACGGACGTGGGCGTGGATGTGCACGGCACAGTGGCCGAGGGCTTCGAACCGGTCCGGGGAGCGTTCGTCCGGAACTTCGAGACGCTCGGGGAGCGGGGCGCGGCCGTCACCGTGTACCGGGACGGGCAGCGGGTCGTCGACCTGTGGGCCGGCACGAAGGACGTCGACGGCGGTACCGACGGCGAGGCCGACGGCGACGGCACCGCTCCGTGGCAGCGGGGCACGGCCCAGGTCGTGCGCTCGGCAACGAAGGGCGTCGCCGCCGCCGTACCCCTGCTGCTCCACCAGTACGGCGAGCTGGACCTGGACGCGCCCGTCGGCCACTACTGGCCCGAGTTCAAGGCCCGGGGCAAGGAAGGGGTCCTGGTCCGGCACCTACTGAACCACCGGGCCGGGCTCCCTCTCCTCGACCGCCCGCTCACCCCTCGGGAAGCGCTCGACCCGCTGCGGGGCGCCGAGGCCGTCGCCGCCCAGGCGCCCGTGTGGGAGCCGGGCACGGACCACGGCTACCACGCCCTCACCTACGGCTGGCTGCTGGACGAGCTGGTACGGCGGGTGTCGGGCCGGGGCGCCGGTGAGTGGATCGCGGAACGGATCGCCGCTCCCCTGGGGCTGGACTTCTGGCTGGGCCTGCCGGACGCGGAGGCCGGCCGGGTGGGCAGGGTCGGCCCGGTCGAGGGGCCCGAGCCGTCCGGCGCGCTGCGCGCCCGGCCCAAGCGTTCGGTCACCGAGGCCTACGACGACCCCGCCTCCGTCACCCGCCGGGCCTTCGCCGCGATCGACCCGTTCCCCGACCACAACGACCCGGAGTTCCGCGCGGTGCCGCACCCCGCGGCCAACGGCATCGCGACGGCGGACGGGCTGGCCCGCTTCTACGCCTCGCTCATCGGGCAGGTCGACGGCGTACGCCTCTTCGACCCGGCCACCGTCGCACGCGCCCGCGCCGAGGAGTCGGCGGGCCCGGACCGCGTCCTGGTCGTCGGCACCCGTTTCGGCCTCGGCTACATGCTGCACGGCGGCGCGTCGCCCTTCCTGGCCCCGGGCTCCTTCGGCCACCCCGGCCGCGGCGGCTCCCTCGGCTTCGCCGACCCGGAGACGGGCATCGCCTTCGGCTACGTCACCAACGGCTTCCGCAGGACCGTGACGGCGGACCCGAGAGCCCAGGCACTGGTACGGGCGGTGCGCTCCGTCGTCCTCGGCTAGCCGGGCCGTCGCTCATACGCCGGCTCGTACGCCGTCATTCGTATGTCGTCGCTCAGACGTGGATCGGGTGCGAGGTGCGGCCCGACGCCGCGTCGATCTCGTCGTGCGCTTTGGTCAGCAGCTGCATCGCGAGTTCGTTGAGCGCCCTGGCCGCGGCGACCTCCTCCCCGACCCTGGGCTGGTTCTCGTCCACCCGGTGCCGGCTCGCGTGCCCGTGGCCCCGCACCTCGGTCCCGTCGGGCAGGCGCACCAGCGCCGCCGCCCGCGTGTGCTGGCCGTCCTCCATGAACTCCATCTCGACGTGCCACCCCACGGTGGTGCGCATGGTGTGCGTCATGACAGTCACCTCCGGAAACATGCTCCCTGGTTCCAGGGTGCGCCCCGCACCGGCCGGGCGCACCTGCCCGGCGCGCGACGCGCTCCTGGGACGAGCGGTCCATTCCCACGTGCGGACGTCGGAGCAGCCCGCCCGGCCTACCCCGCGCGCAGCATCAGCCCGATCCCGACGACCAGCAGCCCGGCCGCGGCGATGCGCGGGGCGCCGAAGCGCTCCTTGAAGAACAGGGCCCCGATCGCCGCACCGACGATGATCGATGTCATACCCGGCTCATACAGTGATTGGCATGACCCGGCCCAAGTTAGCCAGGGCCACCGTCACACCAGGCGAGCCCGCAGCGATCTACTGCCGCATCTCCCACACCAGGGACGAGGACCAGACCGGCGTCGACCGACAGGAACGCATCTGCCGGGACATCGCCGAACGCCTCCAGCTCCGCGTCGAGCCGACGCACATCTACGTCGACAACAACCGCTCGGCCTGGCAGCGCGACCGCAAGCGCCCCGGATGGGAAGCAATGCTGAAGGCGATGGGGGCCGGAGAAATCCGGCACGTCATCGTCTACCACCCCGACCGTCTCATGCGGCAGCCCAAGGACCTCGAAGAGCTGCTCTCCATCGCCGACGACAAACGCGTCCTGCTGCACGGCGAGGCGAACCGCCGCGATCTCTCGGACCCCGACGACCGCTTCATCCTCCGCATCGAGGTCGCCCACGCGTGCCGGTCTTCCGACGACACGTCCCGCCGCCTCAAGGACGCCCTGAAGGACCACGCCCGCGAAGGCCGGCCCCACGTGGGCAACCGACCGTACGGCTACACCCGAGACGGCCGCGCGATCGTCGAGGAGGAGGCGGAGATCGTCCGCGAGGTGTACCGCCGCTATCTGGACGGAGAGTCGCCGCACGCCATAGCTCAAGATCTCGTCGCCCGGGACATCCCCACGTCGAAGGGCAAGGCGTGGAACCCCGAGAACGTTCGGCATCTGCTGTCGTCCCACTTCGTGGCCGGGCTGCGGTTCCACCTGGGCGAGGAAGTGGCCGTCGGGACATGGCCCGCCATCATCGACCGCGGGCAGTGGGACGAGGTCCAGCGGCTCCGGGAGTACCGCGCCCAACAGCACCAGGACACGAAGAAGCGCCCCATTCGGAACTACCTCCTGCGCGGAGTCGCCACCTGCACATGCGGCGCCCGCATGGGCGGCACGAACAGCGGCCGGTACGCCTACTACCGATGCATGCGCGCCGACAACACCGACCAGCAGAAGTGCAACCGGTCCATCTCAGCCGAGCCACTGGAAGCCTTCGTACGGGACGTGGCGATCAAGGTCCTGACCAAGCTGGACACCGCCGGCTACGAGCCCGCCACGACCACGCGCCCCGAGGCCGACGTCATCGCGGACGAGAAGGACCGCGAGAAGTTGCGGGAGCTGAAGGAGCTGTGGCTCAACGACGACGACTTCACGACCGCCGACTTTCAAGCCATGCGCACGCCGATCGTCAAGCGGATGAAAGAGCGGCAGCGGAAGACCGTCAAGCGGCCTGTCGCCGTCTTGGAGGGAATCGCCGGACCGGACGCCGAGGCCAACTGGGAGAGGCTGGAGAAGGCGGAGGACTATGCACGCATGAACGCGATCTACCGGTTCCTGTTCGCCGCCGTGTTTGTCCGCCCGCCGACGAGGAAGGGCAGGGGGCTCGACACCGACCGGGTGGACATCAAGCCGAACCCGCTGGACTGATGAGCATGGACGGCAGCAGGCACATCGCTCTTGCGACGAGCAGCCTGGACGCTACGATTCCCCTGCGTATCACCATAGAACTCATAACACGATCTTGCTGGCGTGCCGCGGCTGGTCGGGGGCGTTGTTGCGTAGGTTGCCGGTGCCGAGGTCGTTCACGGGCTACGCCGGAGTCATGCCGGGATGAAGCTCGGCCACCAGGGTGGGACGTTGCCCGGGCACAATGGGGCGGGGTAGGAGTCCGGCATGCCGAGCCAGGTGACAAGGAACCAGGTGAACCACAGGGTGAAGATGAGCCCTGCAGTCAGGGCTGTCCTGCGGTGACGTCTTCCGAGGGTGCTGTGCAGGATCACCCACGGAACCGCAGCGGCGATCCATATGAGAGGCGCAAGAAACAACAAGGTCATGCCATTGGTTACGCCGTTGCCGATGTCACAAGCAGCCCATGCACTCCCTATGGCAGGAGTGGATACCACCGCGGTCAGCCCACCGAAGAGGACACCAAGGCCAGTTCCTCTGAACCAGCGGCTCGGAGGAGTCGACGGCACGGCTCCCATGATCGTCTCCCCCGCCTCGCCGTAGATGCGGAGGGTACCAACGTTCTGAAGCAGCCCGCTGGGGCCCTGGCCTGCTCTGACACCGGTCAGTCGTTTCTGGGTCTCCGAAGCCGTCGCCAGCAGATGAGACTGCAGGCCAGGGAGATGAAGGCGTCGTGGAGTTCGGTGCGGCGTTCCCAGCGGACGGCGAGGCGTTTGAAGTGGTGGAGCAGGGCGAAGGTCTGCTCGACGACGTAGCGGAGCTTGCCCAGGCCCTTAACGTTCGGTGATCCCTTGCGGGAGATGACGGGCAGGATCCGTCGGCGACGCAATTCGGCGCGGTGGGCGTTGGAGTCGTAGCCCTTGTCGCCGAGCAGGGCTTCGGGCCTGCGGCGGGGCCGACCGGGGCGGCCGGCGACGGGCGGGATGCCGTCGACCAGGGCGAGGGTCTGGGTGACGTCGTTGACGTTGGCCGCGGTCGTGATGACCTTGAGAGGGGTGCCGCGGCCGTCGCAGATCAGGTGGTGTTTGCTGCCCGTTTTCCGCCGGTCGACCGGCGACGGACCGGTGTCGGCGCCCCCTTTTTCGCGCGGATGTGAGAGCCGTCCACGCACGCACGTGACCAGTCGAGTTCGCCGGCCGCGTTCAGATTTGCGAGCAGGACCCGGTGCAGCCGGTCGAAGACTCCTGCTTTCTGCCAGCGGTCCAGGCGGCGCCAGCAGGTCTGTCCCGAGCCGAACCCCAGCTCCAGGGGCAGGAGTTGCCAGGCTATGTCGTTGTAGAGGACGAACAGGACGCCCTGGAGGCAGAGCCGATCCGCCACCGGTCGTGGCCCCGGGGACCGCTCCGGCCAGGGCGGCAGCAGCGGCTCGATCATCGCCCACAGCTCATCGTCCACGATCCACGGTCGAGTACCCATACCCCGCGAACGGCCGAATCCTCACACCGGTTACGCCCCACCAGCACGCTGCAACAAGATCGTGTTACGAGCTCTAAGCGGGCTCAAAAGGCCCACGCCTTAGCTATTACTCGACGTCCAGCCCCCTGACCAGCCAAGTTATTACTGCATGAGCAGGACTTGACCGAGGATTCCCGCAAGGCCGCGACGGGAGCCAGCTCGGCCCGGGTCTGGGCCCACAGGACGAGTGCGTACGCGGTGACCGACAGTGCGGCGCCGAGCAGTCCGAGGCCGGCGTGCGGCCGGAGCAGGGCGCCCGCCCGCCGCCGCCAGCGCCAGAGGGCGTAGGCCGGGATCACCGTGCCCTGGATCGCCATCAGCCAGGCGATGTAGCCGAGGGGGGAACCGGAGGCGCGGACGCCGAGGCCGTCGACGACCGTGTACGCCGCGATGGTCAGTCCGGTCGCCAGCGCCGCTCCGATGGCCGCCCAGTCGGGCCGGTGCCCGCGCAGCCCCCACAGGGCGACGCCGGTCAGGCCCGCGCAGGACAGGGCGATCCCGGCGGCGGCCCAGCCGTCCGGCACCTCGTGCGCGAAGACGGCGGCGAGGACGGTGACGACCAGGGGCGCGCTCCCCCGGGCGATGGGGTACGCCTGGCCGAAGTCGCCCAGCCGGAAGGACTTCATCAGCAGCGCGTAGTACGCGATGTGAATGGCGGCCGAGCAGGACAGGTACGGCCACGCCCCGGCCGCCGGGAACGGCACGAACGGCACCATGGCCAGCCCGATCAGCAGCCCGCCGCCCGAGATCAGCGCGAACCCGACCAGCTTGTCGGTGATCCTGTGCGCGATGGCGTTCCAGCCGGCGTGGGTGACCGCGGCGAGCAGGACGGCCGCGGTGACCAGCGGGGTCACTCGGAGCGCTCGCGCACGTCCGCCAGGATGCCGCCGGCGTGGGCGATCAGTGTCTTGGGTTCCATCGGGAAGACGGTGTACGGGGTGCCGGCCGCCGCCCACACGAGCTCGTGGTCGAGGAGGGAGCGGTCGGCGAGGACACGGGTCGTGGTGCGGTGCCCGAAGGGCGGTACGCCGCCGATCGCGTACCCGGTGGTCTCCCGTACGACGTCGGCCTTCGCGCGGGTGACCTTCTGCGCGCCGAGTTCCTGCCGGACCCGTTCCAGGTCCACCCGGGAAGCGCCGTCCATGAGCACCAGCACCGGTACACCTCCCCCAAGCCCTCGACTCCCCTCGAGCAGGGGGGACCCCCATGCCGCGAAGATCAGCGACTTGCAGATCTGGCTGAGCTCGCAGCCGATCGCGGCGGCGGCCTCGGGGGCGGTACGGGCAGCGTCGGGGAAGCGCCGGACCTGCCCGATCACCTCCGCGAGCCCCATCTCCCGCAGGGCCTCGGCGAATCGGGGGTGGGCCGCGGAGCCCTCGTTGTCAGTGGCGGCTGTCGTCATGCGGGGCACGCTAGCGGTCGCCGCAGGGGGCGGGCGACCGAGTTGTCCCCGTCGGCGGGCACGTCGGGCGCACGGGGAAGCCGGTGAGGGCTCCCCGTCCCCACGGGGCCCTCACCGGCTGGTTCTGCGGTGTGGTGCGGCTGTCTGTCAGACGCGGGCCAGGTCCCGGTCGTCCGGGCTGCCGCCCTTCTCGCCGGCGTCGGCGTCGCCCTCGGTGCGCAGGCCCTCGCCCTCGACGTCCACGTTGGGCAGGGCGCGGTCCAGCCACTTCGGGAGCCACCAGGCCTTCTTGCCCAGCAGAGCCAGTACCGCCGGCACGATCGCCATGCGGACGACGAACGCGTCGAAGAAGACGGCGATGGCGAGACCGAAGCCGATCATCTTGACCATCGACTCGCTGGAGCCGATGAAGCCGGCGAAGACCGCCATCATGATCACCGCGGCCGCGCTCACCACCCGGGCGCCGTGCCGGAAGCCGGTCACCACGGCCTCGTCCGGCTTCTCGCCGTGGACGTAGGCCTCCCGCATCCGGGTCACGAGGAACACCTCGTAGTCCATGGCCAGTCCGAAGACCACGCCGACCATGAAGATCGGCATCATCGACATGACCGGGCCGGTCTCCTCCACACCCATGAGGCCGGACAGCCAGCCCCACTGGAAGACCGCGACCACGGCGCCCAGCGCGGCCATCACCGACAGGAGGAATCCGAGGGCCGCCTTGAGCGGGACCAGGATCGACCGGAAGACCACGATCAGCAGCAGGAACGCCAGCCCGACGACCAGGGTCAGGTACGGGACGAGCGCGTCGTTGAGCTTCTGCGACACGTCGATGTTCATCGCCGTGGCACCGGTGACCAGGACGTCCGCGCCGGTGTCGGCCTTGACGCCCGTGCCGGCGTCCCGGATGTCGTGCACCAGGTCCTCGGTCGCCACGGACGAGGGCTTGGAGTCCGGGACGACGGTGATCGTCGCCGTGTCACCGGCCTTGTTGGGTGCCGCCGGGCTCACCGAGACGACGTCGTCGAGTGCCTTGATGTCGTCGCCGGTCTGCCGGAAGACGGCGTCCGGGTCGTCGCTGTTCTTGGCGTCGACCACGACGACGAGCGGGCCGTTGAATCCGGGGCCGAAGCCTTCGGAGAGCAGGTCGTAGGCGCGGCGCTGGGTGGTGGACGTCGGCTGTGAGCCGTCGTCGGGCAGGCCCAGTTCCAGGGAGGACGCCGGGATGGCCGCCGCGCCGAGGCCGACGACGCCGAGCAGGAGAACGGCCACGGGGCGCCGTACGACGAAGCGCGCCCAGCGGGTGCCCATGTTCGGGCGCTGCGCCTTCTCCTTCGCCGTCTCGTTCCCCTTCTCCTCGTCCTCGCGGGCCTCGCGCCCGCGCCGCTTGCCCTTCTCGCCCGCCGCGCGGACCCTGCGGCCCGCGTACCCGAGCAGCGCCGGGACCATGGTGAGGGCGATCAGGACGGCGATGGCGACCGTGACGGCGGCGGCGATGCCCATCTTGGTGAGCATCGGGATGTTGACGACCGACAGGCCGACGAGGGCGATGACGACCGTGAGACCGGCGAAGACGACGGCGGAGCCCGCGGTGCCGACGGCGCGTCCCGCCGCGTCCTCGCGTTCCCGGCCCTCGGCCAGTTCGGCGCGGTAGCGGGAGACGATGAACAGCGCGTAGTCGATGCCGACGGCGAGGCCGATCATCGTGGCCAGGATGGACGTGGTGGAGCCGAGTTCGAGCGTCGAGGCCAGCGCGGTGATGCCCGCGACGCCGATGCCGACGCCGATGAGCGCGGTGAGCAGGGGCAGACCGGCCGCGACCAGCGAGCCGAAGGTGA